>DATGJB010000065.1:0-27186 GCA_035295425.1 Chloroflexota bacterium
TCCCTTCTGCTGCGCCGAGCCGGCGACGAGATGGAGCCGTACGTCCGGGTCCTGTTCGAGCTCGACGACCGACGCCAGCTTCGCCTGAATGACCCGCGCAAGTTCGGAAAGGTTTTCGTGATGGACCCCACCGGCGCGGAGCGACCACTTCCCTGGGATCGCATGGGGCCGGAACCACTGAACGGGTCGTTCACGCCGGCGCGATTCCGGGAGCGGCTTCGCGGGCGTACCGGACTGATCAAGCCCCTCCTGCTGAACCAGAGCGTCGTCGCCGGACTCGGCAACATCTACGCCGACGAAGCGCTGCACGCCGCTCGCATCCACCCCGAGCGTCGCGCGAACACGTTGCGGCCCGCCGAGATCAGGCGCCTGCATGCCGCCATCCAGGAAGTGCTCGCCGCCGCGGTGGAGGGCCGGGGCACAACCTTCAGCAACTACGCGGACATCGAGGGGCGAGCCGGGCAGTACCAGAGCGCGCTCCAGGTATTCGGCCGTGCGGGTGCGGCGTGCCCGCGCTGCGGGGCTGCCATCGTGAAGACGGTGGTGGGTGGGCGAGGAACCCACACCTGTCCACGCTGCCAGAGGCCCGCCTGATGTCGCTGCTCTCGCTGGACGGTGTCGGCAAGTTCTTCGGGGCCGCGCAGGTGCTCGCGGATGTTTCGTTCCGCATCGAGCGTGGCGACCATGTGGCTCTCGTCGGCGCCAACGGCGCGGGCAAATCGACACTTCTCCGCATCGTGGCCGGGCTTGAGGATCCGGACACCGGCTCGGTCAGCCGCGCGCGGGACATCACGGTGGCCTATTTACCCCAGGATCCCGACTTCAACGCTGACGAGACGCTCTACGAGGCCATGCTCGAGCCGTTCGCGGCGGGGATCGCTGCGCAGGAGCGGCTTCGCGTACTGGAAAGCGAGATGACCACCAACGCCGGACCCGACATGGTTGCCGAGTACGGCCGCCTCCAGGCGCAGGTTGAGCACGCCGGGTACGACTACCGCCAGCGAATCGAGCGCGTGCTCAACGGTCTCGAGCTTCCGCCGCAGTCATGGTATGAACCGGTCTCGACCCTAAGCGGTGGGCAGCGCACGCGGGCGAATCTTGGGCGCACGTTGCTGCGCGACGCCGACATCCTGTTGCTGGACGAACCGACCAATCACCTCGACATCGCAGCAGTCGAGTGGCTCGAGCGATACCTGCAAGACCTGAGACGGGCATTCATCGTCGTCGCCCACGACCGCTACCTGCTGGACCGGGTCACTCGGCGCACGCTCGAGCTTTCATTTGGCCGCATCGCCGAGTATGACGCGCCGTACAGTCGGTATCTGGAGCTGCGGGCAGAGCGCATGGAGCGGCTGCAACAGGAGTACGAATCACAACAGGAGCACATCCGCAAGACCGAGGAGTTCGTCCGCCGGTATGGCGCCGGGCAGCGCTCGAAAGAAGCCAGGGGCCGGCAGCGACGGCTCGAACGGCTGGAACGCGTCGACCGGCCGCGTGAGGAAGCGGCTTTGAGCCTGCGCCTGGGCGATGCGAGGCGCAGCGGCGATATCGTGCTCGAGGCCCGCCGCCTTGTCGCCGGCTACCAGGACAGGCCGTTGATCCGGCTCCCGGAACAGGTAACCCTCCGGCGCGGTGACCGGGCCGCGATCGTCGGCCCAAACGGCTCGGGCAAGACGACGCTGCTCCGCACTTTCCTGCGTGAGCTGCCTCCCCTCGAGGGGAGCACCCGCTGGGGCGCCCAGACCTCGGTGGGCTACTACTCCCAGACGCTCGGGCGCCTCGACGACTCGCGTACGATCCTCGAGGAAATCCAGTCGGTCAGATCCATGAGCGAGGAAGAGACCCGCGGCTTCCTTGGTAGCTTTCTATTCTCCGGCGACGACGCCTTCAAGAAGATCTCGGTGCTCAGCGGGGGCGAGCGCAGCCGCGTCGCACTCGCCCGGCTGGTCCTCGAGGAGCCAAACGTCCTGCTCCTCGACGAACCCACCAATCATCTCGACATCGCGGCGCGTGATGCGCTGCGCGACGTTCTCGCCGCCTTCTCCGGAACCTTGCTCTTCGTCTCGCACGATCGCTACCTGATTGACGCACTCGTCGACCAGCTCTGGGTCCTCGCGGAGGGTGCGCTCCTCCGCTACGCCGGTACATACACGGCATTCGCGCGGGGAGAGGCACGGGCGCTGGATGTCGCCGGGCCGGCAGGCTCTCCCGCCCCTGACCGGCACGCCCCACCGGAACGCCGGTTGGGCGAGCTGGAAGTGTCGGCGGTGGACCTGGCGGCACGGCTGGCCGAAGCCGGACCAACCGGCACGCTTGGGCGCCTGGCGGAGCTCACCGACCGGTACGGCGAGGTAATCAGCGCACTGCAGGAGGCACAGCTCGAATGGACGAAGTCGGTTCGCCGGCAGCTCCGCGCATTCTCGGACTCACCGGACCGATCGGCTGCGGCAAGACGACAGTAGGCGACATGCTGTGCGAGCTGGGCGCGATCGAGCGGATCGACGCCGACCGGGTGGTGCACACCCTGATGCGGCCGGGCACCGAGACTACCCGGCTCATCGCGGAACGCTTCGGCGCGGAAGTGCTGGCCACCGACGGCGCGGTGGATCGAAACCGGCTGGCCGAGATCGTCTTTCATGACGACAGCGCCCTGCGGGACCTGGAGCGGATCGTCCATCCCGCCGTGCGGCAGGCGATCCGCGCGCGGCTTGAGGAACTCCGCGGACGCACGGGCATCGTGGTGATCGACGCGGTGCGCTTGCTGCAGAGCGAGCTCCTGCAGCTGGCCGATGCGGTGTGGTTGGTGCGCTGTCCGCGGGACAAGCAGGTGCAGCGACTTGTGCAGCTCCGCGGCATGAGCGCGGAGGCAGCGGCCGCTCGAATCGCCGCTCAGCCGGACTTCGACCACGCGCGGGTCAGCCGCGTCATCTGGAACGGAGGGTCGCTGGACGAGCTTCATGCCCAGGTCGAACATGCCTGGCAGGACCTGCAGAGCTCGGTAGGGCACCCCGGCGCGGGGTGAGGCCGCTGACGTTTCCAGGCACTCCCGGGAGAGACTCCGGCTACCCCGCGGCGTCGGCCCTGATCAGCCCACTGGCAATTGCCCGACGCACCGCGTCCACGCGACTGTCCGCATCCATCTTGTCGAGGATGTGCTCGACGTGGTGATGCACGGTTCGCGGACTGAGCACCAGCTCTTGCGCGATCTGTGCGTTGGTCATCCCACGTGCAACCAGGCGAAGCACTTCCAGTTCGCGGCTCGACAGTCCGAACTGAGTTCCTCCGGGCAGGGCCGGGGTTGCCGGTGCGGGCTGTGACACCGGCTCGACGACCGCCGTAAGACCGTCAAGATAGGCTATCTCTACCTCGGTTCCGGGCTCGATCGACGCTTCCGGTTGGAGCGTGCGTGCCGTCCAGAATTCACCGCGCCCGACCCGTATCTGTCCGCCTACCCGGTCCACCCGGTCGACGACGGTTCCGAATCGGATCGCCGGCGCGACGCGCGGATCGCCGGAGTCCCCGCGCGCTCCCGGCAGCAGGGGCAGGATCAGCGGCCGCACTCCGAGCAGGAAGCCCGCGGAGAGGACGACGAACGCGGCAAGCTGTATCCCGAGAGGCAACACCGGAGACAGGCCGGCGGCGACCACGGCAGCCAGGGCGAGTCCGGCAAAGACCAGTCCAAGCGAGAACAGCTCGGCAGCCAGGGCGACAACCGCTACCACGATCCAGACGTACCAGGGCATCACCTTACTGTACCGACCGGATAGGCATACCTACCCATTGCAAAAATGGGCCTCCCTACCGATGCGCGGCATCCGCACATGGGCGTACGCTGATCTCGAATGAAGCATCTGGAGGTGTTTCATGACCGACCTGATCCTCGTCATCTGCGCGCTCGTGGCGCTCGGTGTGATCTTCACCCTTTTGCTGGCAACCATGCCTCACGGAGGGAATGGCGAGGCCATGTCTTCAACCGATTCTCAGCGGAAAGAAGAGGAAGCAGATCTCAATGTTATGTCAAAATAAGTCCGGGGACCCGGCGCTGCTACGCATCGCGTGCACTGGCCTCCGCAGGGAGAAACGATCATGGTAATCGTCTGGCTCGTCGTTGCGGTCCTTGCTGCCATCGGGGAGGTCCTGACGACGACGCTGTTCCTGGTATGTGTGGCGGCCGCGGCGGTGATCGTCGCGATCCTGTCGCTCGTGGTTCCGTTCTTCACCGTTCAGGTACTGGTGTTCGCCGCGCTCTCGCTGCTCGGCATCCTGGCGGTACGGCCGCTCGTGGTCGGGACGCTGGGACTGGATGCGCTCGTGCACCACAGCGGCGAGGTGACGCAATCGCGGATGATCGGCCGGAGTGCCGTCGTGACGCGCACCGTCGACGCGCACGGCGGCCAGGTCCGCGTCGGCGAGGGCGAATTCTGGTCGGCGCGCCTGTACGGCGGAGATGAAGCGTTGCCGCCCGGCCGGCGGGTAGAGATCATGTTCGTGGACGGTCTGACCGCGCTGGTCGCGCCGTCGCCGGCCAGTCTTCCCGAGGATACAAGTGCTGTAGGCACAAGAGGAGAAGCGTAGTGGGTATCGAAATCGTCTTGCTCGTCGTCGTCCTGTTTGTCCTGCTGGTCGGCATCCGATCGATCCGGCTGGTACCGCAGGCGCGCGTCGTCATCATCCAGCGCCTGGGGCGCTACCTCAAGACCGCCGGCAGCGGCCCGGTCTTCGTCATACCGTTCGTGGATAAGATCCTGCCGATGATCGACCTTCGCGAGCAGGTCGTTCCCTTCGACCCGCAACCGGTGATCACCGAAGACAACGTGGGCATTCAGATCGCGACGGTTGTCTACTACCAGATCGTGGACGCACGAAACGCGAGCTACGAGGTCGCCAATCTGGTCGCTGCCATGGAGCAGCTCACCATGACCACTCTGCGTAACGTCATCGGCGGCCTCACTCTAGACAAGACTCTCACCAGCCGCGAGGAGATCAACTCCAAGATGCGCGTCGTACTCGACGAGGTCACGGAGAAGTGGGGCGTGAGGGTGAATCGCGTCGAGCTGAAAGACATCATTCCGCCCCATGATGTGCAGCAGGCCATGGAGAAGCAGATGCAGGCCGAACGGCAAAAGCGCGCGGCGATTCTCCAGGCCGAGGGGCAGAAGCAGGCGGCGATTCTCACCGCCGAAGGCGAGAAGCAGTCTGCGATTTTGCGAGCGGAAGGCGACCGCCAGTCGAGGATCCTTCAGGCGGAGGGTGAGGCTCAGGCGCTCGTCACCGTCCAGCAGGCGCAGGCCAGAGCGATCGACGTGGTCTTTGGGCAGCTCAATACCTCGCATCCCTCCCCCGAGATTCTCAAATACCTCTACATTCAGAACTTGCCGAAGATCGCCGAGGGATCGGCCAACAAGCTCTTCGTCGTGCCGTCCGAGCTCGAAAGCATCGCCAGCCTGGGCGCCACGTTCTCCGCGGCGTCGCAGAGCGACCGCCCCACCGTGCCTCCGTCCGTCGACCGCGACGGGCAGTGACCGCCAACCCAAACGCCATCATTTCGCGGAGCCCCGTCGGATGACGGGGCTCCGCTCCTGTCTGCCCCCCGGGCTCTGGGATCGTAACCGACGCCGTACGGGTGAGTATGAAATTCCTCACCCCACTGACACTTCTCCTCTCCTTCTTCAGCGCCTCTGCCGTGGCATTGCCACGGCAGGTGGCGCTGGCATCTGCGACTCACTCCGCGTCGAAAGGACACGCTCAGGCGCGCGGCAGACGGACGGTTCGCCATCGCGATCTCCACGGCTACTTTCCCGTCTTCTCGCTTGCGGGCACAGCAACTCGGGGTGTCGTGTCCGCGGTTCAGCATGCCGGCAACACCTCATTGACGGTTTCGGTGTCCGGGCTCGCGCCGTACTCGATTCACGCCGTGCACGTCCACCTTGGCAGCTGCCGGGCTCCGTACGCAGGCGCCCACATCTACGTCCTGGGCTTCCTGCGGGCGAATTCGCGCGGCTATGCCTCGGTCACCGGGCCTGGGCTCAGTCCGTACTACCCGGCTACCACCTATGTCATCATTTACAACAGCGCCGTGCCGGCCCTCATCGTCGGCTGTGCGACCCTTGGGCGCCTGATGTAATGAACGAGGCGGGGGCACTTTCACCACCCGTCGGGGCCGGCCCTCCATCGTGTGAACGGAGTTCAGGGCCGGGATGCCGGCCCACGGGTCTCGAGCGGGCCTGGCACGAAGGCTCCGGCCCACGGGCTTTGAACGGCACGCTCAGTAGTACAGAATCGCGCCAATGTTTTCGATCGGCGACAGCTGCTCGAGCTCCGTCGCTACTTCCACCGTCGAGCCAAGCTCGATAGCCTTCTGAATCGCCGCATCGACGATATTGTCGACGGCCCGCGCCGGCGCAGCGCATGCCGGACAGGTCTCGTTGGTGCCGGCCAGGAGTATCCCGCAATTCGGGCATTCTGTGCCGGGAGCGGCGTATCCGCTTTGCAGCAGCAGAATATGGACCTTCTGCTCGTTGAGCGCCCGCAGCGTGTCGTCCAGTCCAATCGTCCCGCGCCCGCCTGCGCCGGCGTACTCCTGGATCTGCTGCATCAGCGTGTTGATGTGCTCTGACTCGACCCGCTCGCGTAGCTCCCGGGCCTTGTCGACGATCTCCTGGGCATCGGCGTCGATGCGAACGTCGATCTGGCCGATCAGGCGGTCCTTGAGATATGGGTGCAGGGACTCCAGGAGATCCGCCGCCGTCTGGACCTCGGCGCCGATGATGAGCCAGTCGAATGGGTAGTGTTGCAGGAGCTTCAACGTCAGGTCGGCGGCATGATCCACGTGATGCTTGCGCCAGTTGTCGGACCGGCGTTGGAAGCGCATCTGCGACCAGCCTCCGGCCTCGCTCCGCTGCGGCACATAGTCCTCGAAGTCGGTCCATTCGCGTACATCACCGGCCTTCATGGTGAAGATGCGGGCGTGCTGCTTGTCGGTTACGAGAACTGCTGTGGCCTTGGCGTGACTGATGAACGCGGCGATCGGCGCTAGGTACGGACCTGGACCAAATTCGACCCGGTTGTCAACCGGCGTGGGCATCTGGATTACCTGCCAGAAATCCATTCCTGCACAGGAGAAGATGGCCACGCCCTTGGTGTCGTCCCGATCGATGCCACTCTCATAGAGCTCGCGAATCTTCGCAAGATCGGAGCGGATCGATTCCGTGGCCTCGTGAGAAAGCCCTTCTTCGACGTCCTTTCGCCGGCTCTCGGCGTCGTGGATCAGGGAGTCGAAGCCGGTGTCCAGTAGATCGTCGGATGGAAACTGGGCGGCGTCGACGTTGAGGAAGAAGCTCGTGACGAGATACCCCTCCGGTCTGAAATCCGCCAGATCGCGGACCTCTTCTGTTTTGACAACCATGTCATCTCCTTCTTGGGGCGGGCACCCTCGGTCTACCCACGTGCCGACCGCAGACAGCGCAACTTCTGTGCCAATTCCAGGAAATCGCGTGGCTTCGGAGGGTCAGTCCTCCGGCCGGAACAGTTGGCTGCGCCGGCTCGGAAAATCGAGCACACCGCTATCGCGCTGGCGGCGGCCTCGGTCCTCGAAGAATCTGGCCCACTCCTCCGCCGCTGCCTTGCTCGTACCACCGTGGCGCGTGTAGCGGGTTCGTGTGTGGCAGATCACCGGCGTGTTGAGCGAGCTGCCCGCAATCACCACCTGTCCCTTCGAAAGTGACGGAAGCTCCTCGAGGAGGTCGCGTCCCACACTCTCGACCGCCCCGGCGATGCTTGCCTGGTCGACCGGGTTGACGATACGCATGATGAAGTGCGTCATGCACTGCGACAGTACGTCCTGATCGAGCTTGCCGGGCCGCTGGCTGATCAACCCAACGCCCACCCCAAACTTGCGCCCCTCCGAAAGCACCTGCTTCAGGATGCTGGTGCTCACCACATCGGCTGAGGCCGGCGCGAAGTGATGCGCTTCCTCCAGCAGAACGAAAACCGGGTAAGGAATATGCTGCTCGTCCCCCTGGTTGAGCCGTCCCTTCTCGGTCTCCATGCGTCCCCGCAGGAGACGGCGCAAGAGCGTGGCAACGATCACCTGCTGGTCGCGCTGGTCGATCTCGCTCAATTGCAAGACGGTGCACTGGCCCGGCTGAAACAGCTCGGCCATATCGAGGTGTCGATGATCGTCGAAGTTGGGTGACTTCTCCAGCTGGCGCTTCAACCGCCAGAGGAGGCCGTTGACGCTGGACCCATAGTCAACGTTCTTCTGCATGTACTCGTCGCGGATGTCCTCGATCGCCGACACCAGATCGCCGTACGTCCACCGCCCGTCGAACGCGCTCCCTGCGCTGTGCTGGACGCGGCCGTGGGCTTCGGTCAGTATCCACTCCATGCGCTCCCCCAGCGGCGGCAGCAGGTAGCGCAGGTCGTCGAGGGTGAGATTGGAGATCCTGACCTTGATCTGGTGCGGTTTGAAGACCCTGACTCTGGGTCGGTAGTCGCCGTCGACGAAGCGCGGATCGTCCGCCATGTCGAGGAGCGTGTCGTACTCGCCGTGCGGGTCGACGATCAGGACGCAGCCCTTGTTGTACGGGCGAAGCAGCTCCTCGACTGTAACTCCGGCGAGATAGCTCTTCCCCGAACCGGTACCGGCGATAATCGACAGGTGAGTGCTGGTCAACTCGTCGACATCCAGCACGATCGGAACCGCGCCGGGGGCGCGGCTCAGCAGCGAGCCGACGTACGCCGAACCCCGCTCGCCGTGCTTCCGCTTACTCAGGACCTCGGCAAGCATGTCGCTGGGCGCGAGGTAGATCGAGCTGCCGCTGCGAGGCAGGACGCGGGGGTTCACGAAGGCGCTCATTCCGGGATCGAAGTGTCCCATCACCGCGACTGAAACCTCGAACAGCTCGTCTTCCTCCTCGACGTAGCCCAGTGCCGCGGCAACGTCTGACGGGGGAACATCCGGAGACGCCATAAATGAATCGGGAAAGAGCCGCACCGGTACGCGACGCGTGATCCGGCCAAGCACGGTCCGCTGCCCGTCCTCGCCCTGCAGAAGGTAGAAGACAAACTCGCCGATCTTGCAGACACCCTCCCGATCCGGCGTGATAAACAGAAACTCGTGTGGATGCTCGCCTGGCCCTTTCGACGTACCGATCTTGATGTATTCCATCCCCTACCCCGCGGGCACGACGCGCGACTTCCAGGCGAGATTGTTCTTGAGCACCCCGATAACCCGCTGCTGGTCGGGGAACGCGGGCTCGAGCCGCTCCAGGACGCCGAGCAGCAGGCCGGCAATGACGGCGTCGTTTCGGGTGAGGAGTGGCGGAAGATAGCCCATCAAGAAACGACCGCGGGCATCCCGATGGAAATCCCGTACCGCGTCCTCCACCATTCCCTCGACCCGGGTACCAACCTGCGCCGCGACTGCCGGTACGCCGTGACGTGCCTGCCCCCGGTCCAGCCAGCCCAGGATGAGTACGTCCACCAGCACGCCCTTCTCATCCAGATAATCCGGCGAAAACACCTCGAGCTCCGGCTCGCTGGACAGCCGCGGCCCAAAGTTACCGTATTCCGGGTTGATCAACAGGGTGTCGCGCACCACGCCCACGAGGCGCACCGGTGAGTCGTCGACCGGGGCAAGCGTGACGAACGTGCCGAACGCGTACTCCTGTGGCCGTGGCGCCGGGTCGACTTCCAGCCTTCCGAACACCCGGCACAGGTAGGAAATGTGCGAATTCGACTTGACGACGGTACCGATGACCATGATTCTCTTACCAGCGGACGCGCCGCGCCGGGTGCGGCAGTGCGAGCAGTCTAGCACCTGTTTGGTCAGTATCGCGACTCGTCGCTATATTGACTCGTGAGGCAGGGTCGGGGTGTCATGCCCTGCGAACGTGTACTTCGTAGGACGAGGTTCTGAGTGATCGCACGCCTTGACCCGGTGGGGCGCTCCAATCGAGTGCGCCGCAATCACGCCGTGGAGCACGCCGCGATAACCGTGATCACGGAGCGGCATCCCAGCGTCTTCCTGCGCGGGCGATCAAACAGCCGGGGCTTCCTCGTCTTCGGAGACGTCGACACCTCCGAGCTCCGCTCGGCAATCGACGAAGGACTGCGGCGCCTGCGTTCGGGCGAGGCGCAGCTGGCGATCCATCCTCGCTGCGGCACGAATCTCGTGGTAGCCGGTGTGCTGTCCGGTCTGGCCGCGGCGCTCGCCGCGCAGGTGAAGCCCCGGCCGAACCGTTTCAGCTACGCCATCCTGGCATCGCTCGGCGCTCTCATGGCGGCGCCCCGGCTCGGCAGCGCCACGCAGCGCCGCTTCACCACGCTCGCCGATCCCGGCGATCTCGAAGTTCTTTCCATTGAGCGACGTCGCTTCCCATTCACCGGCGAGCCCACCCATTGGGTCAGAACCAGATCGACCTGATCGGGCAGTCGAGGAAGGGGAGCATTACCGGCTTATTACTGCTTTCGAGGGAGTAGATGACTAACAGCAGTGTCTTGGTCCTGGCGCTGATCGGGGCGTTAGCCGCGATCGTCTACGGCATCATTTTGATCCTCTATATCCTGCGCCAGCCGGCAGGCAACGAGCGCATGCAGACCATCGCGCGTGCCATCCAGGAAGGCGCCGGTGCGTACCTGAATCGCCAGTACACGACAATCGGCATCATCGGCCTCGTCGTTGCCATCCTGCTGGCGATCTTTATTCAGGGTTCCAAGGAAGGCGACCCCGGCCATCTACTCACCGCGATCCTCTTTCTGGTAGGGGCCATTTGCTCCGGCGCCGCCGGCTACATCGGCATGAACGTCGCAGTCCGCGCCAACGTGCGCACTGCCGAGGGTGCCATGGGCGGACTGACACGCGCCATGACCATTGCCTTCCGCGGCGGCGCCGTGACCGGCTTCATGGTCGTGGGACTTGCACTGCTGGCCGTGACTGTGTCGTATGCGCTCTTCGGCCAGCTCTCGCCCACGCCGCTTCAGAAGGCGTTCCACGCCACGGGTGGCCCCGCAACCCTGATCGGTCTGGCCTTCGGGGCGAGCCTGATCAGCGTCTTCGCCCGCCTCGGCGGCGGCATCTACACCAAAGCCGCGGACGTGGGCGCCGACCTGGTGGGCAAGGTCGAGGCCGGGATTCCGGAGGATGACCCCCGAAACCCCGCCGTCATCGCCGACAACGTCGGCGACAATGTCGGCGACGACGCCGGCATGGCTGCCGACCTTTTCGAGACGTACGTGGTGACGGCAGTGGCGGCCATGCTGTTGGCGTTCCTCGTGTTCCCCGCGAACCTCCGGCTGCACGCGATTCTCTTCCCGCTGGCAATCGGCGCCATCTCGATCTTTGCCTCCATCATCGGGAGTCTGGTGGTTCGTCCCTATTCCGGCAGCATTGTCGGCGGCCTTTACGTGGGCATGCTCGTCACCGCCGTGCTTTCCGCCATCGCCCTCATCCCCATCACAAGCAGTCTGAAGCTCGACTCTCGCTACTACTTCTGCGCCCTGGTCGGGCTAGCTGTCACGGTTTGCATCTTCGTCATCACCGAGTTCTTCACGTCCGATAATTACGGTCCGGTGCGCAGTATCTCCCAGGCATCAGTCACCGGGCACGCCACGAACATCATCCAGGGCCTCGCCGTTGGCATGATGGCGACGGCCCTGCCGGCAATCGTGATTGCCCTGGGCGTGATCATCTCCTACAAGCTGGCACCGGGCGGCGGCAAGTACGGGCTGTACGGTGTGGCCGTCGCGGTCGCCGCTATGCTCTCGCTCACCGGTTTCATCGTCACCCTCGACGCTTTCGGTCCGGTGACCGACAACGCCGGCGGTATCGCCGAGATGGCCGACATGCCGGAGCAGGTCCGGAATATCACCGATCCGCTGGACTCGGTGGGGAACACGACGAAGGCGGTGACCAAGGGCTACGCCATCGGGTCGGCCGGTCTCGCCGCGGTCGTGCTGTTTGGCGCCTATACGCAGGTCATCAAGGACCAGTTCGGCGGCGCGGCGAAGTCATTTGATCTCAGCGATCCGTACGTCATTGCGGGGCTCTTTATCGGGGGCCTGCTCCCCTTCCTCTTCGGCTCGCTGGCGATGCAGGCAGTGGGCCGCGCCGCGGGTGGCGTGGTGGAAGAGGTACGCCGCCAGTTCCGAGAGGATCCAGGCATCATGGCCGGGACCTCGCGGCCCGACTACCGTAACGCGGTCGACATCGTTACCCGCGCCGCCCTGCGCGAGATGGCGCTTCCCGGCTTGATCCCGGTGGCGGCCCCCATCATCGTGGGCTTTGTGCTCGGCTGGCGGGCGCTGGGCGCGATGCTCATCGGCACCATCGTCACCGGCCTGTTCCTGGCGATTCAGATGACGTCCGGCGGCGGTGCCTGGGACAACGCGAAAAAGTACATCGAGGAAGGTGCGCTCGGCGGAAAGGGAACGGCTACCCACGCCGCTGCCGTCACCGGCGACACGGTGGGCGACCCATACAAGGACACCGCCGGCCCGGCCATCAACCCGATGATCAAAATCGTCAACATTGTCGCGGTACTGATCGCACCTCTGGTCGCCACGCACTCGCTCTTCGGCTAACCGCAACAACGAGCCGCCCACGCGGCTTCCCCCTCCGGATCGAGATGACGTCACGATAGTCCGTGGCGCGTCTCCTCCGGGGCCGGCGCTCAGCTCGCCTCGGCTACCCCACTCGCGCCGTCAGGCTGCTGCATTTCCTGGTGAAGTCGTCGGGCGAGCGGGTCATCGCCCGCGGAGAGCAGCCCCCGCGCCGCGGTCTTTGGTTCTCGGCGGAGCGAGGCGCCGCGATGACCGAACAGGGCTGCCCGCTCGCGCGCCAGCTCCGCGAGCTGCAAGGTCGCCGCGCCGCCGACGCTCTTGCCTTCACCTTCCAGGTCGGCCAGCGCGCTCTCCATGCCCTTCATTCGCGTCTCGAGATCGCCACCTGACTCCACCGTCTGCAGCGCCATCAGAGCGTAGCGGCCGAGCCACAGCTTGCCTTCCAGCGCCTCGATCCACGGCAGTAGATTCTGCCGCAACGCGAGATTGCGCATACGGTGCTTGAGGTGGTAGCACGCCTCGTCGAGCCCGGTGTAGTACTTCGCCAGCTCCTGGACCGGCTCACTCGATACGCTCTCGTCGCGTCGCAGCGCCTGCAGGGCCGCCATGGTCCGCCAGGTCATCTCCGGCGCTTCCTCGGCCTCGAGACAGGACTGAAGGGAGCTCTCCGCGAACTGTCGCAGCGGCTCGGCACTCTCGGCCCCAGCCACAGTGGCCAGCGCCCGACGCCACGCCGCATCCGGGTCGTAGCTCAACGGGTCGTGCAGATACTCGGCTACAGTGTGCAGGGCGATCTTCGATGCCTCGGCCTGAAGCATGAGATTCGAGGCGAAGCCTCGCGAGACCGCGTGCAGAGCGGCGGCCCGTCCGCGCAGCGGGCCAAGGTGGACATGGGACTTCATCTGGAGGTCGTTGACCGGGTAGTTGTCCCATATCACCGGTGGGCGCCCGAGCACCTCGGCGAAGGCCGTCACATCCTGCGCCCGGATAGCTCTGGACCGAATTTCCGGTCCCGTGTAGAAGACATGGACGGCTTCGTCGAGGGTGCGTCCCAGCTCGCCCACGTACGGGCTAAACGGCGGCCGTCCGTGGTACTCGGCGGGACACACGAAGAGCGTACAGTCGGGATCGAGTCGCCGCGCCCAGTCGAGAACACGGTTGGCAACGTCGGCATGGGCGCTCGCCACGTTCGGAAAGACGCGGCAATTCTCCTCATGGGCGAAGCCGACGGTGAGGTCGTCGAAAAGGATACCGAATGAGCGGCAGCCGCGATCGAAGAAGCCTCGCAGCTTCTCGGTGACCGTGGCGAACTCCTCGGACGATTCGTAGTTGATTGGTACGCCGAAAGAGATCGCGTAGCAGAAGTCGATGCCGCGCTCTGACGCCAGTGCGATAGTATCCTCAAACCGGTCGAGAACGAACGGAGGATACGGATCCCACCACCGCATCCGGTGTTGACGGTCGTTCTTGGGTCCGTATAGATACAGATTGAATCCCTGGTCGCCCAGGAATCGAATGAGATCCTGCCGCTCCGGGAACGTGTAGAACGTGCCGTAGAATCCCTCCACCACCCCGCGCAGCCCGAAGTACGCCTCTGTCATCGACCGGACGCCTCCCCGCATGCTGCAGACCGGCCAGCAAGCTGGGTGTCGCCGCGCGGCCTGCCCACCGAGCGGCCCACTCGTTCTCGGCCCCGCAGCGTGGTCTGGAACGGCAGGTACTCAGCTTCGAAGATCTCCCGGTAACGCTCGTGTCGGCTTCGATCGGACGCGAACGCGTCACCGGCGGCACGCAGATCGACGGTCAGCGCCTTCACGCTCGCGTCATCCAGCACGCCGGCACCTCGAGCGGCGGCCAGCGCGGCGCCCAACAGCGTGTACTCGGAGACGACCGGTGAGCGGACCACGCATCCTGACACGTCGGCCTTGATCTGCAGCCATTCCCGGTTTCGCGCGCCCCCGCCGGTCGCGACAATCATCTTGGTTGTTTGTCCCGTTAGCGCGACGGCGTTTCGGCGGATCCACTCCGCTTCGTACGCCGTGCCCTCGAGCACCGCTCGGACCAGATGGCCGCGACCGTGCTCCGCGCCGAGTCCGATGAAGGCGCCGCGGAGCCGCTCGTCGGAGCGGGGCGAGCCGCTTCCAGCGAGGTAGGGGTAGTAGAGAATGCCGGTGGGACCGGGGCCGGCCGCGGCGGCGAGACGCTCCAGCGCACCGTAACCGACCTCCGCTTCGCCGAGCACCCGACGCAGCCACTCGATGGAGCCGCCGGCGGCGCGTACGCCGCCGAGCCAGCATCGCCGGTTGGGCACTACGTGCGGCACGACGGCGAGCCCGGAATCGAGCTCGCGCGCACCTGGTTCCTCGATATCCAGCGTGCCGAGCAGGGACTCTGCAGTCCCCATCGAGTCAAGAATCTGGCCGGGGTCATCCAGCCCGGCGGCGAACGCTGCGCACACGTGATCGTGGCCCGAGACCGCGACGGGAATACCAGGCGGGAGCCCGAGTTCATCCGCTGCCTCCCGGCCCAGGCCCCCTGCCGGCGTGCCGGCAGGGCCGACTGGCGGAAACAGCCCGGCGTCCAGTCCGAACGCGGCGAGCCAGGGCTCGTCCCACACTCCTTCGCGCAGGCGGTAGGCATAGGTACGCACCGCCAGACTGGGATCGGTGCGCAGTTCCCTGGTGAGGCGAAAGACCACGTAATCGGCCACCGACAGCCACACGGCGCCACGGAGAATGGACGGATCGCGCTCGCGCAGCCACAGGATTTTGGCAAGCCCGTATTTGAGGCTGAGGGGCAGCCCGGACCGTCGGAAGCGCTCGAGCGGTTGTTCCGCAGCGCCGATCCGCTCCATCTGCTGCAGCGCCCGCGCATCGAACCAGGGAAGGATGGGAGTACGCGGCCTCCCGGCATGGTCCACGAGGAGTCCGGCTTCGGCCACACTTGCCACACCGATCGCCTGAACCGGCGGGTAGGCTTCACCGCGGAGAACGTGACGCACCGCTTCGCAGGCGCGCTCCCAGATCCCTTCCGGATCGAGCTCACCGTTCTCGGAACACGACTGCGGCGCCGGCAGCGACGCCACGGCGATGGGAGTACCGTTCTCGGCGAAGAACCCGGCTTTGCAGTGTGTGGTGCCCAGGTCGATGCCCAGGATTCCCATCAACTGCACCCCAATCCGGCCGCGGATATCGCGATTCCGCGGACGACGAAACGATATTCAGCAATATACAGCAATGGAAATGATTGCGGAACCCCTGACCTGCAGATCGTACACTCCGCCTTCGCCTGGAGTTACTCCGTGCTGCGCGGTGGGCTCTTCCGCCAGGTCGACCACCTCGACTCGCCGCGGCTGGGGATCCACCCGCAGTCCGGCACGGCTCGGCTCCGTGCACGTGTTCCAGAAGCGAAGGAGCAACGCGTCGCCCGTTTCGGTCCGCTTGCACGCGCTCATCTCGAGGCAGTGATCGCCCAGTAGCTCGGCTGTGCCGGCGCTCGCCGGCAGGTCTCCGGCGTGACGATCCGTCTCGACCCCCTGAAGCGGGATCAGGTACTCTTCTGCCACGCGGTTCGCGTGCGCATCCTGCCACGAGCCTGCGTACGGGATGATTGCGTATTCGACGCGGGTGAAGCCCGGGCACTGAGCGTCGGGAGTCGGCGTGCTCGGCCCGGCGCCGCCGTGACGGGACAGGAGGTCGTCTCGCGACAGCCAGCCGACGGCGCGCATGATCGTCAGTGCGATGGTACCGCGCTCGTCCCGGAGGACTTCATATTCGGGCAGCCCTCGATTCGCGATCATCAGACTGCGCTCGCTCGCCTCGACTGCCACCCAACCCTGTTGTGGCATGGTGCGCGGATTCGTCTCCGGCCATCCATCGCCGCCACAGTCCGCCGAGATCGGTCGCTGCGCCACGTCGAAGTGCCCTTGCGCAAAGGAACCGTGAACCGGTTCTCCGAGTGGGAACAGAGCCCGCAGCCGGTGGTCCCTGGGATGTTCGGGCCACTCCGAAGCGACCTCGAGGTGGCGCGCCCCGGCGCTCAGCGTCACGAAGCTCGCGAGGCGCATGGTCAGGTACGTCGTCGAGCGATTCAGCCGGTCGGAGGTGAGCTCCGCGGGTAGTGCCCACTCCAGATCGACCCGCAGCGTGGCGCGGGCGGCGCCCGCCTCCGCGACCGAAATGCGGACTCGCGCTCCGTCATAGGACCGCAGAACGGCATCGTTCCGGGGAGCCGAGTAGTTGTATGCGTCCCCGGCATCTCCGCCATCCTCAAAAGTGTTGAGGCCGTGGTAGACGTGGCCGGACAGCTTGTCGAGTACGCTCAGCGTGCCGTCACGACTCGAGACCTCGACGCGCAGGAAGCCGTTCTCGAGCACGTTCTCGCCCACGAGCAGCGTGTCCGCCCCAGTCTCGCTCGGCCGGAGCGCCGCGGATTGCCGGCCGGCGACAGGCGCGTCGGTTCCGGCCGCCTCGGACACCCGCGGCGCGAGCCGAAACGTGCGGTACCCGAGGCCCGGAACACAGTCCGCAACAAATCCAATCTCGGAAAATCGGTAGCGATCCGTCATTGGCCGGCTTCCCTCGACGTCACGCGTCTGGAATGGAATTTCACGGCCAGCGTCGTCGAGGAGCCGGTGCGATCCCGGATCGATCGTGTCCCGCGCGAGCCAGACTCCTACCCACCCGCTTCGGATGCGAGGAAGCGAATTGTGGACCACCAGCGCGCGATCGTCGGGCCCCATCCCCGATGTGTCGATACGCACGCCGACTTCACGCATCGACTTCTCGGCCGAAATCTGCGCGAGCTGAATCGCCTGGTCGAAGCGCGGCACCATCTCGCGGTGGACCTGGTCGATACTGCAGCCGCAGATGCTGTCGTGTGGATGATTCTGCACGAGCAGCTGCCACCCCTTCCAGAGAAGACCGGCGTCGTACCGTCCCCCACGCCACCAGGCCAGCGCCGCGAACGGTTCGGCATAGCGCTCGAGCCAGGTCTGCGCGCGACAGTTCAGCTGCTTCAGGTAGAGGCGTGTCGAGAGGACACCGCTGAGCAAGTGAGGCGTCTCGGGCCCGAGTTGCCGCAGCTCTCCATGCACCACCTGCAGGAATGGCGCTCGCTCCTTCACTGCCTGAATGTATTCGTCGATCGTCGCCCAGCGAAGCGATCCCAGACCGGCGATCGCCGCGTTGGCCTGTTCGATCTTCGCGGCGAGCCGGGGATCGATGGAGCGGTGGTCGCCGCCGTAGGGCATGAGGAGCGCGTCGGTCGTGGCGCGCGGCCCCCAACGCGCAATCGACGAGAAGATACGCCCGACGCGGTCCTCAAATGGCCGGTCGGGATTGTCGAAGTGGAGGAACGGCATCTGGTAGTAGCCGTCCGGGAACCAGTGCGTGAGAACGCTGCTACCGTCCGGGGCCTCCCACCGGAACTCTTGCTTCACCGTCTCGGGATCACCGCCCCGGCCCCTCCACACGCATGCGCTGTCGATGTCGAATCCGTGCAGGATCTGCGGCATCTGCCCGATGTGGCCGAATGTATCGGGCAGGTACCCGACGTCGAGGATAGGGCAGCCCAGACGGCGTGCCACGAGCCGGCCGAGCCAGAGATTGCGCACGATCGCCTCGGCGCTGACGAGGAACTCATCAGAGAGCACATACCAGGGTCCGCACTGGATTCGGCCCTCGCGGATGTACCGGACCAGCTTCGCCTCGTTCTCGGGACGCACGTCGAGATAGTCCTCGAGGACGATCGTCTGTCCGTCGAGGAGGAACGTGCGAAAGCCGAGGTCGCGGTCGAGCGTGGCGAGCAGCTCGTCGATCAGCTCGACCAGTCGAACCCGGAAATCCTGATATGTCGCCCACCACTCACGATCCCAGTGGGTGTGGTGAATCACGAAGATGCGATAGCTGCGCTCCGACAGGCCGGGCCGCAGCTCGCCGCCGACCGCCGCTTCGTCAACGCGCGGCGTATCCATCCCACACCTCGCGGATCAGAGCGTAGTCCCTTTCCTCGAGCGGTTCCTGAGTCAGGTCGATGGCCCCGGCAAAGTAGAGCGAGGGAACGCCGAGGTGTGGCTGCAGGCGCACGTACTCACGCCACTGTTGCCGGTTTCGGACCGGCCAGTTGTCGGTATCGACCAGCGCCTCGGGGCAGGCGATATGAGCCACCTGCGCCCGGTGCGTCAGGGTGGCGGCGATGTCGACTGCGGCAGCGTCGTCCAGTCGTGTGAGATCCATCGCGTCGTTGAGCCGAATCATATCCACCACGTCCGACAAGTATGGGTGAGGCGTGTGCGTCATTACCAATGCGTCCGGCTTCGCCTCCTTCGCCGCCTCGTAGATGGTTCGCAGGTAACACCTCATCAACTCCAGCCCCCACGCGTCTCCGGCCGCGCGCAGTCCGGGACCGGTGGCGATCCGATGCGTGAAGTCGATCTTGAAACCGTCCGCGTCGTAGCCGTCATGGGACAGCAGCCGGTGGATCGCGGTACGAAGTCGCCGCTCGTACGCCGGATTCGTGGGATCGGCGGTGAGCACCGTGCCGGCGGCATTCGTGATGCACTCGTCTACAGGCAGGCCTTCCGGATCCCATGCCTTCAGCCAGAGCAATACGTGCCGGCCGCGTTCATGGCAGGAGCCGATGAAGCCCGGCAGGTCAGGCCAGCTGACATGGTCGACATCGTTCTCGCCATACGATCGCTGCCATTTGTCGTCGATGACGACAGTTCCCGGCTCCACAGCGTGGGCTGCAAGCGATGCCAGAAACGTTTCGTACCTGTCTTGCCGCGAGTACCGCGGCGCAAACGCCAGCGTCTCGAGGAAGGCCCGGATATCAGGCGACTCGGAATCCGGCACGCGGTAGCCATGCTCGCGGGCCGCCTCCCGGCACTGAGCGCCCCAACCGCAGAAGATTGGACGCGACCACCAGTCCGCTTGCCGCCGGGTTCCTACCGCGGTTCCGATCTGCGGGGGCGCGATACTGGTAGAGGATCGCGCCATCCTCGTTACGAATCCGCTTCGCACCGCCGCGACGTGCTTTCGAAGAACCTCGTACTCAGCCGGCCCGAAGTCGAAACCGATCGCCGGCAGGACCGTCTCTCCAGCCACGGCGGTGCGCCCATCGTATGCCAGCGTGAGATGGAACCCGTCGCCGCCATGGTATCGGTACTCGGTGAACCGGTGCTCACCGATCCCGCACTCGACGCCGATCCCCACCCACTGGCCTCCGGTCCGAAAGGCAAGACAGAACGGGGCTGGAGTGAAGAACCAGTGGCGCCGCCCGGGTAGCGGTCCGCCTCCCAGATCGACGGCGGCCCCGCCGAGCGGATCGAAATAGGGCCGACCGGCGGCGTTCGGCTCGGGATTGAACCCGGTCTCGAACCGGCTCCCCGACGCAAAGAATCCCGTGCCCCAGTTCGGGGTGGCGGACGAGTAGCCGCCAAAGTATGAGATCTCGACGAGGTCGCCCTGACCATGGACAGTAACCTCGTAGCGAAATCGATCCGCCGTGCATCGAAACCGGTATGTCTTCCATGCCCATACCGAGCTGCCGGCGGAACAGGAGAAGACGGTCTCGCTGCCGCGCGTCTCCCGCTCCCACGGGCCGACCCGGGTGGTGTCGTCGCGCCCTACCAGCGGATGCACGCTGGAGAGCGCGAAGAGCTCGGCGATTGGCGATCCGTCGGCGCCGAAGACATAGACGTACGGCCTGTCAGCCGCGAAGACCAGCGAATATGCCGTTCCCGCGAACCGATCGCCCACCGGCCGTTCCGCCACGTGTTCACCTCCCGCCGACCGCCGCGCCGTCAGTTCGGGTCTCTCGCGCGATCATTATGCGGAAGCGGGGGACGCCGGAGAAGCCGGGCTGTTTCACCGATACACGACGTTCCGTAATATAGACGCGGGCCGGTGCGACCGGTCCGGCAGAGCAGAGGAGACGTGGATGCAACCGGCCAGCGGGCGAGGATGGGATGAATCAGCGGCCTCCGCGATCGCCGCCGAGCTGGACCGACACCGGATCGCGCTGGCGGATGTCCTGGAGAAGCTGGCCCGGGAGCCGTCAGATCTTGCTGCCGCCGCGAATCTGATCGTCGCTACGCTCGCTGGTGGCGGCACGATCTGGCTGGCCGGGAATGGCGGAAGCGCGGCCGAGGCGCAGCACTTCGCCGCCGAGCTCATCGGCCGCTTCAAACTGGATCGTGCTCCCTTCGCCGCCCTTGCCCTGACCACCGATACCTCCGTCCTCACCGCGGTTGCCAACGACTACTGCTACGACGATGTGTTCGCGCGCCAGGTGGAAGCCGTCGGTCGGCGGGGCGACGCGTTCGTCGCGCTGAGCACGAGCGGCGAGTCCGAAAATCTGGTGCGTGCCGCGCAGGTGGCTCACCGCCGCGGCATGACCGTGGTCGCCCTCACGGGCCGGCGTCCCAACCGGTTGTCGGACCTGGCGGACGTGGCCGTCGCCGTGCCGGCGGCGGACACCGCGTTGATCCAGGAAGTGCACATGACCGTCACGCATCTGCTCTGCGGGATCGTGGAACGTTCGGCCGCGCCCGCGGCGTAGCAATTTCCGCCGCCTCGTCTGGCGACCCGCCGTCCGTCAGCCGCCGGCCACATCGTGGGCCGCTACCTGCTCCCGGACGTGGCGCACGCGCTCGAGGAGCTCTTGCAGCGCCTCGGCATCCTGGGTGGACGGACCGTGGGCCACCGAACGGCGAACGTCCACCAGCCGGTCCATGATTGCCGCCATCTCGTCGCATAGCCCATCGTACGCGCCATTGGCCCGCGACCAGAGTGTCAGCCGGCCCCACGCATTGGCTAGCGCGCCAACCGCCCCGGCCATGCCTTCCTCCTGCCAGTAGCCCGCCCGCCGGCCGACCTGCGCCTCCTGTAGCCATCCCTGGGCGCGATCGAGCTCGCTCTCGACGCTGTCGCTGCTGTACTCGAGCAATTCGCGGGCGCGAGTTGCCGCAATCGCCTCAGGCGACTGTCCGGTAGCATCCACTACGTATCTCCTCTCGGTCCGGGGCGTGTCTCGCCCACGAGCGATGATTCGGGGTACGGTCACGGAGAGGCGGGCCATAATCGGCCACGAACCGCACAATGGCGGGCGCGTCGCCCCGTCCGGTGGTTCCATCTTAGAGAGTCTTTCGAAACCCGTAGGCGGACGCTACCGCGCCCGGCTCCGTTCACCGAACGGTAGGCAGGCGCCTCCGTGCCCGGCTCGTTCAACACCGGTAGGCCGGCGCCTTCGTGCCCGGCTTCGCAGGGGTTCGATACCGTCCCTCACGGAGTCGCGGCAGGCAGGGTGAGCCCGCCCACGCGACACATGGCTTCCAGGGGCATGGTGCGGCACAATTTGGGACAAGGCCACGACCAACCGAGTGACAGAGGAGGTGCCGCATGAGCGCACATCTGGCCGTTGACGATGCGGGTGAGACGACGCTCGCCGCCGTGGACAGCTTCAACGAGGTCTTCAACCGGCACGACGTCGACGCGATCATGGCCCACATGACCGACGACTGCCTCCTGGAGACGACCTCACCGGCGCCCGACGGTGGCCGGTTCCGAGGACAGGCGGCGGTTCGGGCGGTCTGGGAGCAGTTCTTCCGCGAAGACCCCGCGGCGCGATTTGACGCCGAGGAGGCCTTCGCCGTCGGCGATCGCTGCGTCGTTCGCTGGCGTTACACCTTCAGCTCCGGCCACGTGCGGGGTGTCGATGTTATCCGGGTGCGCGACGGGAAAGTGGCTGAGAAGCTGGCGTACGTCAAGGGATGACGGCTTGACTGAGCATCTGTTTAGTTCTAAACTAAGGTATGAGTGTCTCATCCAACGCTTTCAAACGTGACGTGCGCGGGCTGCGAACGCCGGCTGTGCTCGCCTGGATGCGGTTGGTGCGGGTGTTTCAAAAGGTCGATCGCGCCTCCACGGAGCACTTCCGCTGCCGCAACCTGAGCATGGCGCAGTTCGACGTCCTGGCTCGCGTCGGCGCCGCCGAGGGACAGACGCAGCAGGAGCTGGCTGACTCCCTGCTGGTCACCAAGGGCAACATCTGCCAGCTCCTCGATCGGATGGAGCAGGCGGGCCTGATCGAGCGGCGGCAGGAAGGACGAGCCAACCGTATCTTCCTCACCACCAGCGGCCGTGAGCTGTATCTGCAAGCGGTGCCGGCCCAGGAACGGCTGATCGATGAGCTCTTCTGCCCCTTGTCGGTGGGAGAGCAGGCCCAGCTTCTGGACCTGCTGCGCAAGCTCGACCGCTCGCTGCGGTAACTGAGCCGCCGAACCACCGGCGCACCTGGCCCCGCACCGAGACAGCGGTCGCACCCGGCTACGTCGATGGGAGACGCCGGGCGCCCCGAAAATTCGGGGCGCCCGGACTTTGCAGCTGGACCTGACCGCTGAACGCGGGCGGAGGCGTTCCGGTTACTCGACCCGCCCGAAGGCTTTGATCTCCTCCATCTCCTCGCGAGTCAGCTCGCGCGGCAGCTCGCCGCGGCCGACCTTTTCGGTCTGGACGTGGTGCCGAATGGTGTCCACGATTTCGGGGTTGGCGAGCGTCGTGATGTCGCCCGGATCCGTGAAGTTCGAGATGCCGGCGATGACGCGGCGCATGATCTTCCCGGAGCGAGTCTTGGGCATATCCGCGACGATCCACACATTCTTGGGTCGCGCGATCTTGCCGATCTCGCTCTCGATGGCCGCCGTCACCTTGCCCTCGAGCTCCTTGCTGGGACTCAAGCCGGGTTGCAGCGCGACGTACATCTCGACGGCACGTCCCCGCAGTTCATCCAACACCGGAACTGCCGCCGCCTCGGCGATCTCCGGAACGGTCAGCGCGGCCGACTCGAGCTCCTTGGTACCGAGGCGATGGCCGGCCACATTGATTACGTCGTCGACACGCCCCAGAATGCGGAAGTAGCCGTCGGCCGCCTGCACGGCGCCATCGCCGGCAAAGTACGGCCAGTCGTGCCAGTCTTTGCTGTTCCGGTCGCGGTTGTACTTCGAGTAGTAAATCTGCACGAAGCGATCTGGCTGCCCCCAGATGGTCTGGAAGACGCCGGGCCACGGGTTTCGAATGCACATGTTTCCGGCACGGCCGCTGCCTGCTTCGACCACCTCGCCGTTCTCGTCGTAGATGACGGGATAGATGCCGAGCGCGCCCGGACCACAGCTGCCCGGTTTCATGGCCTGCAGGCCGGGAAGCGTCGCACCCAGGAAGCCGCCGGTCTCGGTTTGCCACCACGTATCGTCGATGACCGCCTGTCCTTTTCCCACGACGTCGAAGTACCAGCGCCACACTTCCGGCTCGATCGGCTCGCCGACCGTTGTCATGTGCTTGAAGCGCGTGTTGTACTTCCCCGGCTCGTCCGGTCCGACCTTCCGTAGCATCCGGATGGTTGTCGGCGCGGTGTGGAAGATCGTCACACCCAGCCGCTCCGCGATCCTCCAGGGCCGTCCGGGGTCGGGATAGGTCGGCACGCCCTCGTACATCACACTTGTGGTTCCGAGAGACAGCGGCCCATAGACGATGTAGGAGTGGCCGGTGATCCATCCGATATCGGCGAAGCACCAGTAGGTGTCGTCCGGATGAATGTCCTGGTAGTACTTCGAGGTACCGGTGACGTACGCCATATAGCCGCCGGTGCTGTGCTGGCATCCCTTCGGCCGCCCTGTCGTGCCGCTGGTGTACATCAGGAACAGCGGCGCCTCCGCCGGCATCGACACGGGCTCGACGACCTGGCGCCGGTAATCCGGCAGGATCTCGTCGACGAAGTAATCGCGCCCCTCGACCATCGGCGTCTTCGACGAGTACTGGCCGGGGTAGCGCCGCCAGACCAGAACCTTGTCGATCGTGAAGCCCTGATCAGCTGCGCGGGCGATTGCCTCGTCGGCCTTGACCTTGTGGTCGATCAGCTCGCCATTGCGGTAGTAGCCGTCCATGGTCACCAGGATTCGGCTCTGCGAGTCGGCGATGCGATCTCCACACGCCGCGCCGCTGAATCCGCCGAACACCTCCGAGTGGATCACCCCGAGGCGCGCGCAGGCCAGCATCGACACCGGCAGCTCGGGAACCATCGGGAGGTGGAACGTGATGCGGTCGCCGGTTTTGACGCCGGCAAAATCGCGCAGTAACGCGGCAAATTCGTTGACTCGGGCGTACAGCTCCTGATAGCTGATCTGTTGCGTCGTCTCCGACTCCGGCTCGGGAACCCAGATGAGCGCCGCCTTGTTCCGGTCCGTCGCAAGATGCCGGTCGACGCAGTTGTAACAGGCATTCAGCCGGCCGCCAACGAACCACTTCCAGAACGGTGGATTGCTGGTATCGAGCGTGGTGTGCCAGTAGTGGTCCCAGGCCAGCAGATCCGCGTACTCCTTGAAGCACTCGGGGAAGTTTTCCTCCCTGAAGCGCTCGAGGATTGCGGGGTCAGACGCATTGGCCTGGCCGATGAACTTCGGGGGAGGGTAGTAATACTCTTCCTCCCGCCAGTGAACCGCGATCTGCGCCTCGGGGACCTGCGCCTCTTTCGTCTCCTGCCCTACCGCCATGGATCAACCTCCGTTCAGATGTAGCCGGCCCACCGAGTCCGAATGTGGACTGTACGTATCTCGGAATCGCCAATCGTGGGGCATCGGCGATTCTCATCGCATTGATAGCATGGCCACGTACGCTCTGCCCCCCGAGGAGACAGAGCGTACGCGCCCGCAGTTTGCGCCGAATAGCTACCGCTGAGCGAGCAGCGGAATCGTGAGCGGATAGGTCGGGAGGACCGTCCGCCCGAAGGTGGTGTTCACGACGCCCGCGAACGACGTGTAGAAGGCGACGATTGCGGTGATGATGCCAAGCCAGCCGCCCAGAGCTGTCCAGCCGTGACCCGCGGCGTCACGATGTCCTGCCCCAATCCAGAGCGCCCAGAAGGTGAGGGCCAGCAGGAGGAAGACGAGTGCCACCGCACCGCTGACGCGCAGCGAGGCGACGAACATGTAGCTGGTGAAGACTGCCCAGCAGAGGAAGAACCAGGTGAGACCGTCGGCTCCCAGCATGGGTGTCGCAGCGAAGTGGTCGATGACGAACAAGATGCCGACGCCCATCCAGAACGCGCCGAAGGACGAGAAAGCGGTCGCGCCGAACGTGTTGTTTCGCTTGAACTCCCACATGCCGGCCATGAACTGGCCCAGGCCGCCGTAGAAGAGCGCCATGCCGACGAAGACCTCGCCGCCGGTTGCAATCTTCCCGGCATTGACCGCGCTCAACAGCACGGTGGTCAACGCGAATCCGGCAAGACCCAACGGCGCGGGATCGGCGATGGCATTGCTGGCAGGTGCCTGTTCTGTTGCCATGGTGCGTGTCCCTCCAGATGATCGACGAGTAGTGCTTGTGACTGAGCGAGTGGACATCGATCCGGAATGCTTCCGGAACGCACATTCGAACAGAGCTACGCACTGGGGTGGTGAGGGAGAGCGATCGCCGGCGCCTGGTGTGGAGGAGCTCTTGCCTCACCTACGCTGGAAGGCCTTCGGCGGCGCGCGCTCTCCTATCAGGCACCCAGGCAGGGGAGGACTGGGTACGCTGCGTCTGCTCGTCCCAGCGGAGACGAGCGAGGCCCTGATTGGCGCCGGAAGCTGTCGCATCGACAAACGAGGCGGCCTCCACCCACCGACATTGTGCACCCTGCCTCCGGCGTTGTAAAGGGATTCGCTGGCCGGAGCCCCGCTCAGGGCTGTCGGGACCCGTGGGGATCCCTTCGCAGCTGCGTCGCTGCTTCGTATGCGTGGGCCAGTGCAATCAACACCGGCTCGCTCAGGGCACGCCCGAAGAAGGTGACGCCGATCGGCAGATCGCCGTCGTAGCCGGCCGGGACGGTGATCGCCGGGTAGCCGGCCATGGCCGCCGGCTGCGAGCTGCTGCCACCGTGCTGTGCACTTTCGTCAACTCCAACGCGCCAGGGCGGCGATCCGGTTGGCGCCAGGAGGGCGTCAAGTCGGTACCGGTCCATCACCGCATCAATCCCCTCCACGCGCGACAGGCGCCGGCTGGCGGCGAGTGCCTCGCCGTACGCCGGGTCGGTGAGCGGCCCCTTCTCCTGCGCCTGTTCGAAGATGTCCTGTCCAAACAAGGCGAGCTCGCGATCGGTGTGCTCGAGGTTGAACTGAATCAAGCCGGCGAGGCTCCGGACCGGCGAATGGGGCAGTGCCGCCAGGTAGGCGTCGATGTCTGCCTTGAATTCGTAGAGCAGCACTTCCAGCTCGGTGCCGGACTGGTGCATCGCGTCGGCGGTTGGAATGTCCGCCGGGTCGACGATCTCGGCCCCCAGGTCGCGCACCACGGCGATCGCCTGCTCCGCCGCGGCATCCACCGCGGCGTTGTACCCATAGTAGCGCCGTCGCGGTATCCCGACGCGCATGCCGCGGACCGCCCCCGGGTCAAGGCACCGCCGGTAGTCGATGGCTGGCCCACCTCGCACGATCTCGGTGGCCGCATCCGCCGGGTCCCAGCCGGCGATGATCGAAAGCACCGTGGCGGCGTCGGCGACCGTGCGGCCAAAAGGGCCCACGGTGTCCTGACTGTGCGCGATCGGAATGACGCCCGTCCGGCTGGTGAGTCCCACCGTCGGCTTGATCCCGAC
>DATGJB010000066.1:0-8747 GCA_035295425.1 Chloroflexota bacterium
CCGCGATATCACCCTGGCCGACATCGTCAACCTCATCTGGTCCAACGGCCGGATCATCGAGGCCACCAGCGCCACGGCGCCCAACGCCTGGCGGCGTTACCTCTACCTCATGCTCGACGCCTACCGGGCTGAGCGGGCACACCCGATCCCCGAGCCGCCGATGACGTACGAGCAGCTGTACGACGCCATGGTCCATCTCAGCGAGGCGGAGTAGGGGCGGCCGCCCTGCTGTCCGGTCAGGCCCGCTACATCGCGAAGACCCGGACGCCGCTCGCCGGCCTGTCGGCCCGAGACGGCTCAGGGCCGTTCGGCCGCCGGGCCCGTGTGCCGTGCCAAAACCCGTTTCATAGCGACTGACCTGCCACTTCGCGCCCGCTAGGCTGCTCTGCGGTACTCACTGATCAGGCCGCCGAGAACCTGCCTTCGCTCGATCCGGGCAGTGAGATCGACGGTGCTTCCTGGCCGCAGCGGAGGCTCCTGCCCCAGGCTCTGATGCGGCCTGTGCCCGTTATAGTGGCGGGCGAACTCGGCTAGCACCTTGCGCAGATGGCCCTCGCCGAGGATCAGCAGGTGATCCAGGCATTCAGGTCTGAGCGTGCCTACGAACCGCTCCGCGTATGAATTCGCGCGCGGCGACCGGACCGGCGTCTTGATCACCCGCGTGCCGTTGCCGGAGAAGACGCCGTCAAATGCCGTGGTGAATTTGGCGTCCCGGTCGCGAATCAAGAACTTGAACTGTCCCGCCTGATCACCGAGGTCCATGATCAGGTTACGAGCCTGCTGCGCGGTCCATGCTCCGGTCGGATGCGCCGTGACGCCCAGGACATGTACGGCGCGGGTCTTGATCTCCAGTACGACCAGCACATACAGCCGCTGCAGCAGCACCGTGTCCACGTGCAGAAAATCGCACGCGAGGATGCCCGGGGCTTGAGCGGTCAGGAACTGCCGCCACGTTGGCGATGCCCGCCGTGGCGCCGGGCCGAGCCCGGCGGCGGCCAGGATCCGGCGGATCGTCCCCTCCCCCACCCGGTACCCCAAGCCGTTCAGCTCACCCTGGATCCGCCGGAACCCCCAGCGCGGATTCTGCCGCGCCAGCTGCTCCACCAGCACACGCGCCTCATCCGGGACGGGCGGACGCCCCGGCGCGTTAGGGTAGGTCCACTTCCTCTTGACCAGGCGCCGGTGCCAGACCAGCAGCGTGCCAGGTGTCACGATCCGGTGCAGCCGCAGGTGCCTGGGCAGCATCCTGGCCAGGGCGGCGAGCACGGCACGGTCAGCCCAGTCCGGCCTCGGCCGTACGGCCTGCCGGCGCAGGACCGCCACCTCATGGCGGAGCACGAGGATCTCCGCGTCCTTCGCGGCATCACTGCGCGCCATGAGAACCAGCCAGCCGAACACCCGGATCATTAACAGATAGATGAGGCGGATAAGCACGAGCGCCGAGCGTATAGCAGCAGTCAGACGACACGCCGAATTTTGGCACGGCACACGGTTAGCTGTGGATGATCTCAGGCGACAGCGAGATCAGCTCGAGAAGGAGCTGCAAAGCGCCAGAGAGGCGTTTGACAGAGAGTACAGGTCCATTTCGTCGGCCGCGGGGGCAAGACTTGGGCCCTTTTCCATAAACCGTACGATCAGTCGCGAGGTCGTCATAGCGCTCTTTATTGCATTTAACGTGGTTTGCTTTGCTGTTGGAATAGTCTTTATCCTGCAGAACGGCGTCCTTCAAGCCCTTGGAATCTCCCTTGTCGTTGGAGGGCTGTTCTCGTTCGGTATATTTATGGCACAGTGGTGGGATCACATGTGGCAGGACCAGAATAATACTTTTGATCGGGTATTCAAAGACAAGCCATACGTCAAGCTGCAGCAGCATGCTGAAGACCTTCAAAAGGTTTATGAAAAACTTGAGAGTCTGCCAGAAACGGCCGACCAATCTCCACCTTCCACCACACGTAGACGAAGAAGAAGATAGTCTATGACGGAATATATGCAAGTCCTGACGACAGTAGACAGTACCGAGGAGGCAGAAAAGCTGGCGCGCAGCATCACTGGTGCACGGCTCGCCGCGTGGGTCCAGATTGTGGGACGCTTTCGCCGTTCTCGTACCAGTAGGGCAACCTAAATTGGCACCAGTGCGCAGGTCGCCGATGTCCACCCCAACCCTGCGTGACGCAATGTAGCACTTTGCTTGCCCCTGCGCACTAAGACACGCCGGAGTCGGGGTGTTCCGGGTAGCAGGAAGGGCCGGGGCTAAACCCGTGCGCCAGCGGACCCTTCCTCAATTCGAGCTCCAGCCGGGCCCACTGCGGCGGGCTCAGCTTCTCCCGCGACACCAGGCCCGCTCGCGCCGCTGCCGCCCGGCGGGCGTGTACCCACCCCGTTGCGCATACCGCATGCTCCCGCATACGACAGCACCCGCCCGGCGTCACTACCGCCGACCGCCAGGCACTACGAGTTCAACCTGGCTATCGGAGAAGGCACACAAAGCCGCGTACTCCGGGCCGCTCCAACCGCATGCTGTCCGCACGCGATGTAGCCGCCATTCTGGCCGTTCCCGAGCCCACCGTCCGCGACAAGTGGCGGGAATGGGGACTGCCGGCATACAGGATCGGCAAGCACCTTCGGTGAAGAGACCGCGACGTGCACGCGTGGATTGATCGCCAGGCCGCGTAACACGCACAACGGGCTCCCGTCCAAGACTGGGCGGGAGCCTTTCCTCGTTCACTTTCTATAGAGTAACAGCAGTGCTAAAGTGATGACATGCCTCAAGAAATCAAAGTCTCCACCACGGACAGCATCCCCGGCGAGCGCCGTACCGCGACTGAATCTCGGGTAGCATGGTCCGAAAGTGTCACGACCGTGAGGCACGCTTACGATAGCCTAATAAAATGGGCTCGTGATAATAACTACGACGCCATTGTGGGGTTCCGCCTTGTCACAGAACCGTATGGGGAAGGAAGCGGCCTAACCGACATGCAATATACCGCTTACGGAACGTGTATCGCCTATTAGTCCCGCCACAGCTGCAGCTTACGCGGCCTGGCGCCATTCTGCGTATTCCGCGTTGAGCGCTTCCTGCGCACGGCTCAGCGAAGACGGCATCAGATGCCTGTATATCGCGTTTGTGACGTTGATATTCCGGTGCCCCAGCCACGCGGCAACGTCGGTGATCGGCACCCCGCGCGACAGCCGTGCGCTGACGAACGCATGCCGCAAGCTGTGCGCGGTGAATCCCGCCGGGATGCCTGTGGGGTTCCAGAACTCAGCCATCGGTGCTGACGTGGGCTTTATGCGACTCGCTGGTACTCGTTGATGAGGCCGCCGAGGACAGGCCGACGCTTGATCCGCTGCTGGGAGAGGTCGGCGGGAGGATGATCGGGCCGGGGTGGGCGGAGCTGCCGGCTGTGATGGGGCCGCCGCCCGTTGTAGTGGGCCGCGTACTGGGCCAGGACCGTCCGCAGATGCCGCTGGCCGAAGATCAGCATCTGGTCGGTGATCTCGGTCCGGGCGGTGAGCACGAACCGTTCCGCATAACAGTTCGCCCGAGGGCTGCGAGGCGGGATCTTCACCACCTCGATACCCGCCCCGGCCGGGACGGCGTCCAACGCCGCGGTGAACTGCCCGGTCCCGGACCAGGAACCGGAAGCCCGCAGCGTGATCGCCTAGGTCCATCAGCAGGTTGCGGATCTGCTGGGTGGTCCACGGCCCGTCCGGGTTCGCGGTGACACCGAGGATGTGCACATAGCGGGTGCCGATCTCCATGACGAACAGGCAGTACAAGCGCTGCAGGGTCACCGCGCTGTCCACATGGAAGAAGTCCGTCGCGAGCATTGTCGCGGCCTGAGCGCGCAGGAACGTCCGCCACGTCGTGTCGGTGTACCGTAGCGGCGCCGGAGGGATCTTCAGCGCCTTGAGGACCCGGCGGATGGTGGAGGCGCTGACCCAGTAGCCGAGTTTGAGCAGCTCGCCTTGGATCCTCTTATAGCCCCAGCTGTTGTTCTCGGTGGCGAGCCGTTCGATCAGCTCGGTGATCTCAGCGCTGACCGGCAGCCGTCCCGCCTGGTTCGGGTAGGTCCACCTGCGGGTGACCAAGCGGCGGTGCCACCGCAGCACGGTACCGGGGGTGACCAGCCGGGTGGATCCGCAACTGCGGCGGCAGGAGACGGATCAGCGCGGCGAGGATCGCGCGGTCGGCCCAGTCAAGCCGGGGCCGCGGGTTGGTCCGCCGCAGCACGGCGACCTCGTGCCGCAGCACGAGCAGTTCGGCGTTCTTGGAGGCTGTCGAGCGGCCGAGCAGGACCAGCCAGCCGCAGACCCGGGCGAAGATGAGATAGAGCAGGCGGAAAGACACGGATCATCATGATGCCCTTCCACCGAGCTCACGGACCAGACATTGCCGCAGCTCACAGGCCAGGCAGACTTCTGACACCCCACAGGGGGCCCGGCGGCCCGGATGTCTATGGTCTCGCCGCCCAGCGGGGACACGTGCCGCTGATCGCCCGGGGTTTCATTCCGTGGCGCGACTTCGGCGTGTTCGCGCGGGCCCTGTCGATTCCCTGATCACGAGCGTCGCTGGGAACAGCTGCTGACGAGGCGGTGCGTTCTGCACCGTGAGCCGCTCAATCAGCATCTCCGCCGCCAGGCGACCCGCTTCGAAGGCGGGCCATTCGACGCCTGTGAGGGAGGGCGTCAGCATCTCCGCGAACTGCGCGGCGATCACTGACACGATCGAGAAATCGTCAGGGACGTGGAGATTGGCCGCCCGCAGCGCGCTGAGCAGTCCTGTGAACTGCCAGCCGGTCGTGATGGCGGCCGTGCACTCCGGCTCCGACCGCAGCAGCCGCGCAGCGACCGCGAACGCCTCGCGCGGTTCGTGGGAGCACGGAATGTGGATACCGTCGATGCCGAAGTCGGATGCGCGTCGCTCGAAGACGTCCCGCGCGATCAACGACGAGGTGTAGCCCGCCTCGATCAGGTCGGGCGGGAAGTTGAACAGTGCGACCTGCGTATGTCCCAGCCGGGCGAGATGCGCGAGGCTCGTCTCGACCGCGTCGCCAAAGTCCATGTCCACGTAACTGATCCCGGTCGTGTCGTGCGTGCGCCCGATGAGCACAAACGGATGTCCGTCCGCCTGCAGGCGATCGACCCGGGCGTCGTGCACGAGCGTCTCCATCAGGATCACGCCGTCCGCGCGTCCCGTCGCGACCACCCTGGCGACCGCCTCAGGGTCGGTGGCGGCCGTCGAGAGGAGCAGCGAGTAATCGCTTGCGCTCGTCGCCGCAGTCGCGCCTGCGACGAACGTCTGCTGCACCGGCAAAAGCTGCCATTGCGGCGAGGGCAGGAACAGGGCGATCGTGTGCGACGCCCCGCTCGCCAGCGCGCGTGCAGGTCCGTGCGGGCGATAGTCGAGCTCCTCGACGGCGGCCAGGACGCGCTCGCGCATCAGCGGGGAGACCGCCCGCTTGCCGCTCAAGACGTACGAGACGGTGCTAAGGGCGACGCCGGCCCGCTCGGCGATCTGCGCCATCGTGGCCGGCTTCGACGATGTAATTTGACCCGGTTGTCTCACGGCGTTCTCTTGACTCCCGCAACGCGTGTTGGATAAGTTTGCGAAGCGCTTCGCGAAGCGCTTCGGCTGGAGACTGCAACGGCTTATGTGCTCGTCCGGCAGTCTACCTGCACAGCAGGAGCGAAGCGGTTCGCAAGCTTCCCGAGCCGAGGGGCAGGACGTGGCCACCTTTGCCGCTAGCCAGACCGGTCTCGTTGTGCGGTCTGGTGGTGAGGTCCTTCAGGTCGACGCCTGGGGGGACAGCGGCATCCGGGTACGGGCGACCCTCGGCGCATCCGTCACCGAGACGCCCTGGAGCGCCTTGCTCCAGGACGAAGCGAGGACCGCCCGGGTCGAGATCGGTGACGGTCGGGCCCGCGTATCCAACGGCGACCTCATCGTCGAGGTGATCGAGAACGGCGAGGGTCGGTTCGTCCCCTTTCCGCCGCTCCTGCGATTCCTCCGGGCGGACGGGATGCAGCTGCTCGCCGAGAGCCTTCCGCACTTCACCTCCCCCGCGCAGCGCCGCTACCGCCGGGTCGGAGGCGACCTCTATGCCTGTGACGTCATGTTCGACGCCGACCCGGACGAGCATTTCTACGGCCTCGGCCAGCACCAGCAGGGCCTGCTGGACCAAAAAGGAGCGGTCGTCGAGCTTGTCCAGCGCAATACCGAGGTCTCGGTGCCGTTCGCGCTCTCCAGCCGCGGCTACGGCTTTCTCTGGAACATGCCGGGCGCCGGCCGCGTCGAGCTGGCGACGAACGGGACGAGGTGGGTTGCCGATGCCGTCCGGCAGGTCGACTACTGGGTGACGACCGGCCCGACCCCTGGCGACGTCGTCAGCCAGTACGCGCGGGTGACGGGGCTGCCGCCGATGCTGCCGGAGTGGGCTTCCGGATTCTGGCAGTCGAAGCTGCGCTACCGGACTCAAGAAGAGCTGCTCGAGGTTGCGCGCGAGTACAACCGGCGCGGCCTCCCGCTCTCCGTGATCGTCTGCGACTACTTCCACTGGACCCGCCAGGGCGAGTGGAGGTTCGACCCGGCCGAATGGCCGGATCCTCAGGCGATGGTCGACGAGCTACGTGAGCTCGGAGTCGAGTTGATGGTATCGATCTGGCCGACGGTCAATCCGAACTGCGACAACTACGCGACGATGGAGCGGGAGGGCTTCCTGGTGGGGAGCATGGCCAGCCTGCCCCCGCTCCACCTGGCCTTCTGGGACAAGGGCACCGACGGCCGGGCGTTCATGCGCTTCTATGACGCAACTAACCCGGAAGCACGCCGCTACGTCTGGCAGAAGGTGACCGACGGTTATCGCCGCTACGGAATCCGGGCGTTCTGGCTCGACGCGTGCGAACCGGAGATCCTCGCCGACAACCCCGAGACCGCCCGGTACTTCCTGGGGCCGGGCATGGAGGTGCAGGGCGTGTATCCGCGCGAGCATGCGCGCGGCTTCTACGAAGGGCTGAAGTCGAGCGGTGAGGACGACATCGTGCTTCTTTGCCGGTCGGCGTGGGCGGGCAGCCAGCGCTTCGGGGCGGCGGTCTGGTCGGGCGACGTCGAGTCGACGTTCGAGGCTCTGGCGGCGCAGATCCCGGCCGGACTGCACATGGGCATCTCGGGCATCCCGTGGTGGACAACTGACATCGGCGGGTTCCGGAACGGCGACCCGACGTCCCCTTACTTCCGCGAGCTTGTCGTCCGCTGGTTCCAGTTCGGCGTCTTCTGCCCGCTTTTCCGGCTCCACGGCGTCCGCGAGCCAGGAAAGCTCGTCGGCTCGGACCAAACGGGCGCCCCCAACGAGGTGTGGTCCTTCGGTGACGAGGCCTACCGGGTGATCCGTGAGCAGCTCGAACTCCGCGAACGGCTCCGCCCGTACGTGATGGAGCAGATGGCCACGGCGAGCGCGAACGGGCTTCCGCCGATGCGCGCGCTGTTCCTCGAGTTCCCGGACGAGGCGCCGGCCTGGGAGGTGACGGACCAGTTCATGTTCGGTCCGGACGTGCTGGTCGCGCCCGTGACGACGTACGGCGCGCGGGAGCGCGATGTGTATCTGCCGGACGCAGCCTCGTGGCTCGACGCCTGGACGGGCAACCCCGTCGGCGCGAAAGGCTGGGTGACGGCGGCGGCACCGCTCGAGCGCATCCCGGTCTATCTCCGCGAAGGCGGCAGCCTTACCGACCTGCGAGCGCCCTCATGACGCAGTCGCGGCTCACCTCCCGCCGTCAGGAGCAGCTGGCCGGCTGGCTCTTCCTGGTCCCGGCGATCGCATATCTGCTCTTCGCGTTCGCGCTGCCCATCGTCTACAACGTGGCGCTCAGCTTCGAGCGGACGTCGCCGGCGACGATTGCGAGCCTCACCGCGCCTTTCGCCGGGCTCGGCAACTACCACTTCATCCTCAACGACCCGGCGAGCCGGAAGGCGATCGTTAACACGTTCTTGTTCACGGTGGGCTCGCTCATGGGCCAGTTCCTGATCGGCTTCGCGCTCGCGCTGCTGTTCAGCATGCGGTTCCCTGGGCGGACTGTGGCCCGCTCGCTCGTGATTGTCCCGTGGCTTCTGCCGCTGATCGTGACCGGAGTCATGTTTCGCTTCCTGTTTCAGCTTGAAGGCGGGGCCGTGAACCAGGTGCTCACCGGTCTCGGGATCGTCCGCCACGGGGTCGACTGGCTGGACGATCCACATCTGGCTCTCTGGACGATCCTGATTGCCAACATCTGGCTCGGGGTGCCGTTCTTCACCCTCCTGCTCTACAGCGCGCTCCAGGACGTGCCAGCGGAGATCAAGGAGGCGGCGATCATCGACGGTGCGAACCCGTGGCAGCGGCTCCGGCTCGTCGTCGTGCCGATCATCCTGCCCGTAATCGAGGTCACGCTGCTCCTCGGCTTCGTGTTCACGGTGAAAGTGTTCGACCTCGTGATCGGCCTGACCGGCGGCGGGCCGGCGAACGCGACGCAGCTGATCACCACCTGGTCCTACAACCTGTCGTTCCAGCAGTTCTCGTTCGGTGAGGGCGCGGCGCTCAACAACGTGCTTCTCGTGCTGGCGCTCGTCTGCTCACCGATCTACCTGTTCCTCAGTCGTGACTCGCTGGGCCGTAGCTCGGGGGCGGGCCGGTGACGCGCGTCGGGAGGTCCCGGGCCCTGAGGTGGCTGTGCACGCTCGCGGCGGCGGGGGCGCTCGTGCTGGTTCTCTTCCC
>DATGJB010000067.1:0-7969 GCA_035295425.1 Chloroflexota bacterium
GAGCACCTTGTCCGCTCTGACGGCGATGTCGAGTGATGGGTGCTTGTCGTCGTGTGCCGGACAGTGGGCACGCCAGCCGTCTCGCTGACGGGAGCCGCCCAAAGCCGCGCTGATGCTCTGCGCCTGTTCGTTGGCGGACTCAACGCTCATCACGTTCGTCCGCGGGCCGGCGTCCGATCACCTGCCTCAACGCGTGCCTCATGCGGCCGTTCCCTCTGGACCCGTGCCGAGTCCCTGGCGGTGGGCGGCCTTAAAGCGCTCCCAGTCGTCCCGGCGAATGCGCACGGCGCACCCGAAACGTGTCACCGGCAGTTCCCGGCCGAGGAAGTTGTACAGCGTTGACCGCGAAATTTGCGCTTCCTGGACGATGTCCTTAATCGTCAGGTAGTCCGGGCTCTCCGCTATACCGCGAATTGTCGAGCGCTCCTGCCTGTCCTCTCGGACGCAGCGTCTGAGTTGCTTGGGCCTCGCCGATTCGGCTTGCTTCACAGTGCACCTCCTTGCGTGGTTCGATGTGTCTACATGACCAGCGTGGTGCTCTCCGTGTGCCATAATCCAGCGTCTAATGCGGAGTTACGTGACAGGTTAAGGACTGATGTCTCGGAGAATCGGCGGCATCGACTCAGTGGCCGACTTGGGCGGCATGTGCTTGGACGCACAGCTGACTCTCCCGATCGCGGAGCTAACAGTTGAGCGCCCGGCGGCCGTGGACCTCGTCTACGACGTCGACGAGTCCGGTGCACTGATGCCGTTCCTAGAATGGAAGGCTGAGGACGCTGCCTGGCAGCCACTGGAGACCACCGCGGGTGAATGCCTGCGCGGATTCCTGGCGTTGCTCACTAGCGACCGCACAGAGTTTCCTGGACGCGTGCTCGCGTTCGCCCGGCGCGTTGGAGTGCTAGGGTGTTGCCCGCACGTATATCGCCTCACCGCGTTCGACGAGCTGAAGCTCACGGATGGGGGAGTTTCTCGCGGCAATGAACGAGAAGTGCGGTGCACGAGCTGCTGGGAGGCAGAGTGCCCGCGCGAGGCCGTCGACTCCTGGGGCTACTTCATCTCGCATCTTCAACTCCTGCTGATGGCCCAGGTGGGCCTTGCACAGGATGCGGGCCTTCCACAAGAGCTCCGCACGCACCTTGGCCCACCCTGGTGGGGCGATGATCCGCGCTTACTGAGCTTCGCACTCTTGATCAGGGATGCCGAATTGGGCAGTCGTACACTCGGTGACGGTGGCCTGACGTCGACTATTTGTTTCAGGCGCGATGCCGACGGAACGTTCCGCACCACGTACTCGTACACGGTGCGAGGGCTGCTTAGCATCCTCTGGCTGGAGATTGGAGCCGTCTTGGCCTCTCCGGACGGCGTGTACCTCTGCTCCCGGTGCGGGAGTCCGTTCTGGATTGAGCGCACGGCAAATGAGCAGAGGCGCCGACCGTGGCGGAACGGACAACGCGGCCAGTATTGCTCCCACGAATGTAGACAAGCGGCGAGAGCGCAGAAAGAGCGGGAACGGTATGCGCGCGCCCATCCCGTCGCAGTGCGCCGTTCGAGACACGGACGCGGCATGACGTCGGACTAGTCTGGCGCGCCGTATACCAACGCGTATACCAACCGGCTCTTGTACGCGCCTGTACGCCGCTGTCGGCGCTTGTCCACTTCAGGGCTATCCTGGCACTTTCACCAGCCCATTTTCCGCGCATACAAGCCGAAAGTCTGTTCCCGGACGTCTTCTAACGTCCGCCGGTGTTCGGCCTGTCCGACGCGTTTTCGACCTGCAAAAGCAACTTTTAATCCGTGAGTCGTGGGTTCGAGTCCCACCGCCCTCACCACCATTTTTCCTGGTTTCAAGCCGAAACGCGATGTCGTTTTCGGTCCAATCCCCGGGCGTCTTCTGTTCGCGCTGCCAACGCGTTGCCATCTCGAGAGAGTCAGATTGGGATACGATCGCCCCGGATCGGCTCGTAGCGTTCTCAGTCCACGCTCGTATCTGGTGAGAGCATCGCTTGCACCCCTCAAGGGACGCTTGCCATCCGGCGTGGAACGTTAGCAACCACGGCTTAGTTTGGGCCAGACGTGGCTACAACGTTGTGATACGCTGCTAGGCACTGAGTCAAGAGTGGACGATGCACCTGCCCCGGTCCTCGCGATCCGTCGGGCACCATCAGGCCGCTTCACGCGTCCACCAATCATCGGTTGGCAGGGTCGGTTTCCAGCCATATCACTGTGATGTCGCCATGCAGTACCGCACCACACTGCATGGCCTCGTTCGCCCGATAGACTAACGAACGAGATGGCCGCCATCCGTTACGGAGGACCAGGCGCGACGTCAGCCCCTAGCAATCTGTTTCGGGGATGTCGTCGAGTGAAGGGCCTCAATCACTGGTTCGTCTTCCTACTCTCTTCTGCCTTGCTTGCGTGCCCAGCCCACTGACGGTGGGCTGTCGCCACGTTGTCGGGGCTGCTCCCGCCCGATCTCCTCATCTCAGGAGTCGGACTGCCCCCAGCTTGCTCCGACCGCTGCGGCGGCCGGAGGTGGATCTCTCATCCCACTCGATTGATTGACGCCTCGTGGCGCACAGCCAACCTCATCAACGATCGGGAGCTTGGTGCGCAGGAGGATGCGCATCCGGGCGGCCAGCTAGCGATGAATACGCTCGATCGCCGGCACCTCGGCCCAAGAGCCCCCGCCTTCGCTCTCGGGAACCTTGTGGATGATCGCTTTGATTTTCATGGCTGTGTCCTCTGCGCTAGGATACCGTCTCGGCAAGCAGTGCGGCGTCTGTCCAGGCAGCTGAAGCCATCTCTCCGGGCCCGGCGGTCATGTGACGACCTCACCGCAGAACCCTACATCCCGCAGGTGTTCCAGACGAAGTTGTCCACCGACCTCGGGCTCAGCACCAGTTGGCGGGCAAGGATCGGGTTCGAAGCTCCCTGAGCGATCAGGTTCAGCACCTCTCGCCCCCGCCCCCTGAGTTCCGGGAAGATCTGAGGCGGTGCAGCCGGACGCGGGATCCCGACGGTGGCCCGGATGCGGGCTGCGATCGCCGGTCTGACCCATGGATCCGCCGCTCACCGCATTAGCGTCTCTCGGCGATCAGCTTGAGCTGCTGGTTACGCGATCTGAGCAGCCTGGTCAAATATCGTTCGAGGATAGCCACATCGAAGAGACGACCGATCGGTCCGAGCGGTGGGTGATACTCGACGTCATCGAGCATTCTCGTCCCGATCTCGCCTTCCTCAAACGTGTGGACGTGGCGCCAGTGAGCGAAGGGTCCGCTCTGCATCTCGTCGGCAAAGCAGCGGGGCCGGTCGGCCCGGATGATCGCGGAGGTCATGCGCCACGGAACGCCGAAGTGCCGGGCTCGCCAGGTCACGGTATCTCCTGGGTTCAGCCGCCCACGGGTGACACCGCCCACGGCACGCGTACCCAGGTCGAGCGACAGCTGTACGTCGACGTTGAGGCACAGATCGAAGCAGAGATCGACGGGAGCCTCGATCTCGGTTTCCAGGCGGATATGTGTCACGTGACCTCGCACCATCTCGCTGAGCGCCGGTTACAGTAGCCTGAAGCATGGTCATGCAGGACTTGCCTGTGCTGGTGACCGGTGCCTCAGGCTACATCGGCGGACGGCTCGTGGAGGCACTGCTGGCGCGTGGCATCTCAGTGCGCGCAATGGCCCGCAATCCCGGGCGACTGTCGCATCTCGCCGAACGTGGCGTCGATGTGGTTGCAGGCGATGTGATGAACCGGACGTCGCTTCGGGATGCGCTGAAAGATGTGGGATCGGCCTTTTACCTCATCCATTCCATGGCAACCGCTGGGCCGGAAAGATCGTTCGAGGAGAACGACCGGCGCGCCGCGCAGAACTTTGCCGCGGAGGCAAGCCACATCGAGCGCGTCATCTACCTGGGCGGGCTCGGCCGACCCAGTGACGATCTCTCTCCGCATCTGCGCAGCCGGCTGGAGGTGGGTGAGATTCTACAGGCGGGTGTGACCCCTACGACCGTGTTGCGTGCTGGTCTAGTCATCGGAGCAGGCAGCGCATCCTGGATCATGCTCCTCTCCCTGGTGCGGCGCCTTCCGGTCATGGTAACCCCGCGTTGGGTCGATACGCGGAGCCAACCAATCGCAGTGGACGACGTTACCTCGTATCTGCTGGCGGCGCTCGACACTCCCCACACGGCGGGAGAATCGTATGAGATCGGCGGCCCGGACGTCCTGACCTACCGGCAGATGATGGAGCGGACCGCAGCGATTCTGGGCAAACGACCGGTGATAGTCGGAGTGCCGGTCCTGACGCCACGGCTCTCGGCGTACTGGGTGGATTTTGTGACACCGGTGCCGGCATCGATCGCGCACCCGCTCATTGAGGGGCTGAGAAATGAGGCGGTCGTGCACGACGACTCTGCCAGGCGGGCCATGCCGATTCCGCTGACTCCCTTCGAAGTTGCCGTGAATCGAGCTCTCCGGAGCGCTGGAGAAAGCAGCTTCCCTGCGACGTGAGTGCAATCATGCGACGGTTTCGAGGCGCGTAACACGAACGGACCGTCCCACCGCCCTCATCAGAGATTCGGCTTGGGAGAGCCAGAGGCGGGACCTCCCGATTCGCCGAGACGTCGTGCTTGCCGCTGACAGTGCCAACGCGCATGCCTACGAGGTCTTGCCTGTCGCCGGCACCCTGGCGGGGTGACGGGGTGAGGGGGATATGCTCGCGCCTCAACGATAGAGCGCGTCGATGCGGCCGAGGAAGGCCTTGGGAAGGGAGAGGGCTGCGGTGGTGGCGAAGTTCGTGGACATGGTCGTGCCGGCCAGGAAGACGGTACCGTGTCCATTGAGCGCCAGGGAGGTGATAGTATCCCATTCGTTTCCGCCGAGATAGGTGCTGAAGCGTACCCTGCTGTTGAGCGGCCCGATTACCGCGACGAAGCCGTCGCAGGGCACGACGTTTCCTTTGGCCTCGGGGCACTGGCCTCCGCCCGACGCGGCCTGCACGGGGCTCACGGTGGGGAAGTTGCTCGATTCGGTGTAACCCGCCACAACCACGTTACCGGTGGCATTGACTGCCAGAGCGTTGGCGCTATCGAGCCCGTTGCCCGCAAGAATGCGACTGTACAAGAGTCGACCCAGCCCACGCGCCAGCTCCACCACGTATGCAGACTCGCACGGTGCGACCGCGCCCTCTGAGCCGCACAGAATCTTGTGCAGCGGCGGCATGGCTCTGACCGAGGGAATGCGCGCGCTGCCGGTAGAGCCCGCGACGTAGACGTTGCCCGCCCCGTCGAGCGTGATGGCGTTGGCGGCATCGTCGGCAGGTGTAGCGAGAAAGGTTCCTGTGAGGAATCGGCCGGCGGTGCCCAGCTTGATCACGAATGCGTCCCGGCAGCGATAGAAGGTGCAATCTCCACCGATGAAGTGCGGCTGCACAGAGTGGGGTGACATCCGCAGATCCGGTGAGTCCGTCGTGCCGGCGACATATGCCTCACCCGACCGGTCCACCGCAATGGCGGCGATACGATCGTCATTGGTGCCGCCGAGATACGTGCTGTAGAGGAGCCGGCGCCCGTTCGGGTCTAGCTTGGTCACGAAGCCGTCGGCACCCCCGCGAAGACGCGGCTGCAGTGCGTGCGTCACGGGGAAGTCGGGGGATCTGGTCTGACCCGCGACGTAGATGTCGCCCTGCCGATCGAGCGCGATACTCGACGGCGAATCCGGACCGCGGCCGCCGAGGAAGGAGCTATATATCAGCGTCCCGCGCGAGTCGACCTTGGCGATGAAACCGTCGTTGCATGCGGCGCCCGGAGAGCCACCGCATCGAGATTGGTAGGCCCGAACCGTGGGAAAGTCAGGCGAGGAGGTCGTGCCCGTGAGATATGCATTGCCGGCCGCATCGACGGTGAGTCCGCCGACTTCGGTCGTCCTGGAGCCTCCAAGCGCGAGGCTGAAGTACGCAGCCGTGCCGTCCGGTCGCAGCTTAATGAGGAAGGCATGCGGACATGGCGCCTGCGCGCACCCGACTTTCCAGGCGACCGGCCAGTCTGGAGAGGTCGTGGTTCCGGCCAGGAAGACGTTCCCCGTGCCACCAACGGCCACGGACACACCGTATTCCGTCCTGGCGCCGCCGAAGAGCCGAACGTAACCGAGATTCGGACTCTCCACCCTGCGGAGCGCGACCCCCTGACCTCGCGCGGGCCCGGCACCCGTCGCGGAAACCAACTGGCCGCCGGCAAGGAGGACCAGTGCGATCGCGGGCCGCAGGCCCGCCAATCGCCGTCTGCGCTCCTTCATTCGCCGCTCACCCTTCCCCGCGCCGCGCGGAATGGTCCGGTCGGTAGTCCTCCATCCTACGGCCTCTCGTGATGTGAGTCGTGAACGAAGGAGGGCAGGCGCTGAATTGTCGGGGTCGGGGCACCACGGTGGATGGGGCCGTCACGCTGAACCGGCGCAATGGCGGCACCTTCTCCGCTGCAGCGGTGAGATGCTCCTAGCGCGTGTCGAAGGCGCCGCCCTCCCACAGGATGATTAGGGCGCCGGCGACCAGACAGATGAAGGGGAGAATCCACACCAGTGCGAGCGGAAGCTGGATGACTCCGCTCATGCCGAGAATCCAGATGACGGCGAGGGTAACGATGCCGGCGATGGCGAGACCCCTCGCCGTGAGGGACGGGATTGTCGTGGTGATGTGCATCAGCCCACCTCGGGCGAGTCTGCCTCGGCGAACACCATGTTCGCGGGCTCCATATGCTGCATCCGCTGCAGGTCGGCCTGCGATGTCACGAGGCGAACCTGATGTGCCTCTTCGTTCACGTGGGCAGCCACCCACACAGGGACCATCACGTCATGCTTGCGGGGAGGCGGCCCCTTCTCAACCAGCATCCAGCCGGTCAGGGAGTCGTACCTCTTGATGGTGCCAAGGTCGACGCCGTCCGCGGCCAAGACGTGATCTCCGACCGTCAGGCGGTTGCGCAGGCTGTTGATGAAGACCTGCTCCACCACCATTGGGGACCCATCGTAGCCGCTCGGCTCGCTGGTCACGGCTGTCTCGGACCCAACCGCGCCCTCCACGACCACGGACCGGGCCGGTGGGTTCGCATATTGTGCCAGCAGCTCGTCCCGACACAGGGCGAGGTACAGCTCGCGTGGATCGATGTTGGTGATCAGTCGGAACGGAACGACGAGCGTCGTCTTGTCGAATGCTCTCTCCATGTCGGCGAACGGCGGCATCTTGACCGTAAAGTAGCCGGTCTCGCGATCCACCTCGTCGATCTCTCCGAGCTTGGTTCCCGCGTTGTCGTAGACGCTCAACTCCGGGGCAATGGCCTGCTTGATGTTCTGGAAGACGATGCCGTTGACAGTGGTCATTTCGCGTCCTTTCAGGGCGATGGAGGCGCGCTCAGCGTTGCGCCGAGCGCACCTCCGGTGGAGAGGCTACGACACTGCCGGGTGGCTCTCGAATGCCTTCTTGACCCTGCTCTCCGCCTGGTGCATGCGGCCCGCGTAGACGAGCTCGGCGACCCCCACCACGATGGCGTAGAACCCGATGAGCCAGAGGACTGCGAGCGCGCCGGATACCGGGTAGACGGCGATCAGAATGCCGAAGGCGATCGACAGCAGACCCGCCAGGCCTAACACCCAGCTGTGCTTGACCTCATCGCCGATGTTGAAGGCGGCGGCCATCTGAAACGCTCCGGTCACGATGGCAAAGCCGGCGATGAGATAGAGCAGAGCCAGACCGGTGATGCCGGGCCGGAAGAAGGTGACACCGCCGACCGCGATGCCCGCCAGGCCGCCCAGAATATAGGGGACCCAGTCGGTGCGCCGCTCGGCCAGATGCTCGAGGCCCGCGCCCACCATGAAGCTGCCGGTCATCACGGCGAAGGCTCCGAAGAGGAAGATGAGAGAGAGAAGCGATATGCCGGGCCATACGAGCACGACGACTCCGAAGGCAACGGACGCGACGCCGGCAGATCG
>DATGJB010000068.1:0-25833 GCA_035295425.1 Chloroflexota bacterium
CGGCTACCTTATGCGCTGCGGTTGCCATTCTCTGCTTCCAGCCCTCCTGTGCCCTCGACCATCGGCCGGGCCACGAACCCTACGTCGGCACTCTGGCGCCTACTGTGGTCGTGGCCGTTGCCGTTCAGATGCTCCTTGGACGGATTCATCGGGTACACGCCGATCAACACGTCGGCGTCGAACTCAACCGAGAACTCCAGGCCGATCTTCCCTTGCTGCCAGAGCTTCTCGAGTGACTGCGCCGTGCCGCTCGGCAACCCTACATACGCGTGCCGATGATTCCCGGCGCAGATAAATGATCCCTCGTCACTCTCGACGACGAATCGGCGCCGTATCTCCGAGATCGGCACGTACGATTTGTGCCGGATAAACCAGAGCAGAGTGCTCGGACTCTGCCTCTTATCTTTGCCCATGAGTCCTCCACGTGTGGCGATGCGTACCGCTGCACGCTCGCACCCGAACAAGTAAACATAGGGCCGGCCGACAGGCACTCGAAGCCGGGGCGTGAAAATGCCGGGATGCGAGATCCCGGCCCGGCGGCGACAAAGTACAGCGCGACGAGTATCAGATCGATCGCTGTCATGCCGGCTCCTAGAAGCTGTTTCTAAGACAACTATATAGCATGATTTGGCACACGCATGCCGGATTCCGGCCCGCTGTGGGAGGAAACCGCGGGCCGCGGGGGAGCGGCCGTGGGTCCTCTCGTGGTCTTCGCCCCCGCTTGCGTCTGCCCGGTATGATGACGAGAGCGCACGTTCATTGGTGCCACGTCAAGAATTCGCCCGGCTGTCGAATCGTTCGCTTCGACGCCCCTCCCGGAACCATGCTGAGCCGTCAGGATTACATCGAAAATATCCTCGATCACCACGATCATCCGCGGAATAGGCGCGCCCTCGAGCCGGCCGACATCCAGGCAAGCGGAGGCAATCCCGGCTGCGGCGACATCGTGGTGATGTATGCGAACCTGGACGACTCCGGCCGCATCCGCGAGGCGACGTTTCAGGGCGAGGGTTGCACGATCAGCCAGGCCGGCGCTTCAATGCTGACCGAGGAGCTGGTCGGCAAGACGCTCGACGAAGTTCAGGAGATGAGCTACGCCGACGTGATCGACGAGATGGGCCGCGACGTGGTCTCGACCCGCACGCGGTGCGCCACCCTGGCCCTGACGATCGTGAAGAGCGCAGTGGATCGCCACCTCAAGGAGGCGCGTGCGACGGCCGGTGACGCGACCTGACGCTCGAAAGTCCGGCGTCGCGTGGCGCGCGGACTCAGGGAAGGTTGTGGTGGTAATACACGCTGATGCCGTTCAAAACAAACTGGACGGCGAGCGCGGAAAGTAGTATGCCCATGACCCGGCTGAAGACATGAATGCCGGTTCGGCCTAACAGTCGGAACAGGACGGTACCCACGCTCATCGCCAGGTAGGTCGCGAGCAGGGAGATCGCAACTGCTGCAGCCACCGCAGCGATCTTGACAGCGTTCGTGCCCGCCTGGGACATGTAGATGATGATCGTGGCTATGGCTCCGGGTCCGGCGAGCATTGGAATCGCTAGCGGAAAGACGCTCACATCGTTGCTCCGCAGCGCTTCTTCGCCCTCCTCCGGCGTCTCCTTGGTGCGCGACTGGCGGGCGAAGAGCATGTCGATCGCGATGAGAAGCAACAGGATTCCGCCCGCGATCGAGAAGGCAGCCTGGCTGATGCCGAGCGCCCGCAGCAGCTCCTGCCCGCCCGCGGCGAACGCCGCGAGCACCACCGCAGCGACGACAATGGATCGCCGAACGATGCGCACACGCTCCGCCGGCGTCGCGGAAGCGGTGAGCACGAGCACGACCGGCACCATGCCGATCGGGTCCACGACACTGATGATCGTGACCAGTGCCGCCGCGAAGAAGGCCACGGCTACACGAGCTCGAGCTGCAACGCGTCCGTTGCGGCCACCCGTTGGGCGAGCCGGCTGTTCCTGCTCTCACGACGGTCCGCACTGACGGCGACGCTCAGCGATCGTTGCGAACCGACGAGAACGCATAAGCGCCGAGCACGCGATATCGCGGTGTACAGCAGATTGCGCCGCAGCAGGACGTAGTGACTGGTTGTAACTGGCATGACAAGCGCAGGGAACTCGCTCCCCTGCGCCTTGTGCACGGACACAGCATAGGCAAGCACGAGCTCGTCGAGCTCCATGGCGCCGTACTCGACGTTCACTACCACAGAACCCGTCCCGAAAGCCACGGTGGCCGCCTGCTCCGTGGGATTGACGGAGATCACGCGTCCGACGTCGCCGTTGTACACGTCCTTGTCGTAGTTGTTGCGCACCTGCATCACCTTATCACCGAGGCGAAGGACGCGGCCGCCCCGCTCGAGCTGGGGCGACGCGCTCGAGGCAGGGTTGAGCCGCCGCTGGAGCGCGAGGTTGAGCGCAGTGACGCCGACCGAGCCGTTGTGCATCGGCGACACCACCTGGATATCGTCCACCGGATCGAGGCCGAACCGTGACGGAATCCGTTCCTGCACGAGCCGGAGGATCATCTCTGCGGCGTCGTCATCGTTTTCGGCCGGCACGAAGAAGAAATCGCGTCCGGAATCGGCCCGGCCTGGCACCCGACCCTGGTTCACTGCGTGGGCGGCGCGCACGATCTGCGAATCCGCTGCCTGGCGAAACAGCTCAGTCAGCGTCACGCACGGTATCTGCCGGCTCTCGAGGAGGTCCTGCAGGACGTTCCCGGGTCCGACCGCCGGCAGCTGGTCGGCGTCGCCCACCAGGAGCAGATGTGACTCCCGCGGGATGGCCTTCAGCAGGTGATAGAAGAGCAGGAGGTCGAGCATCGAGACCTCGTCGACGACGACGAAGTCGTGGGGCAGCGGACGCGCGTTGTCACGTCCGAACACATTCGCTCCGGGTTGGTACTCGAGCAGGCGGTGGATGGTGGAAGCCGACCGCCCTGTCGCTTCGGCGGCCCGCTTCGCGGCCCGCCCGGTAGGAGCGCAAAGACAATACGAGATTTCGGCGCCCTCCAGGGCCGTGATGATCGTTCGCAACGTCGCGGTCTTTCCAGTGCCCGGCCCACCCGTGAGAATGCTGACTTTCTGGGATAGCGCTTGCTCCGCCGCCCGCAGCTGCATTTCCGCCAGCGCCAGGCCCTGCAGACCGGCTGCGCGAGTGACGGCGGCCTTGACGTCGAAGCGGGGATCCATCGTGACGGCGGACTGAGCGCGACGCAGCGCCTGGAGCAGCCGCGCGGCGCCGTTCTCGGCTCTGTAGAACGGCGTCAGATAGATTGCGTCGTTGTCCGCCACGGCGTCTCCGCGGTGGACCAGTTCGAGGAGGGCCGGCTCGAGCTCGGGGATGACTGCGTCCAGCACCCGGGCTGCCTGGGTCAGCAGGACGGGGCGCGTCAGAAAGACGTGCCCGTCCTCGGTGGCCTGTGAGAGCGCGTACTTCAGTCCTGCCACGTATCGAGGCAGCGAGCGCTTCGACATGCCGAGCTGTTGGGCGATGGCATCGGCGGTTCGGAACCCGATGCCGTGGATCTCGTGGGCCAGGCGGTACGGATCGTCGCGAATGACCGTGGGTGCCTCATCGCCATAGGCGTCGAAAATGCGTTGGGCCAGCGCCACACTGATCCCGTGTTCCTGGAGAAAGAGTGAGAGCTCGCGAACCTTCTTTTGCTCGGTCCACGAGGCCTTGATCGCTTCTAGCCGCTTCGCACTGATGCCGGCTACATCGCGAAGCAAATGCGGGTCCTCGTCGATCACGACGATCGAGCGCTCCCCGAAGCGCTCCACGATCCGTGCCGCGGTCACCGGTCCGACGCCGCGGATGCTTCCCGACGCCAGGTATCGTTCGATGCCTTCTACGGTGGTAGGCAGCTCCTCCTCGAAGCGCTCGACCCGGAAGTTGCGACCATGGGTCGGGTGCACCTGCCATTCGCCGGTCAGCCGCAACATTTCGCCGGTGCGGACAGCGGGCATCGAGCCGACGATCGTTACGAGCCCCGTCCGGTCGATAGTGAGATCGGACGGCTGCAGGCGCGCCACGCAGTAGCCCGTGTCCGGATTGCGAAATACGATTCGCTCGACCGAGCCGCGCAGCTCGGGCATCTACCCAAAAAGGGACGTCTGGCCGGATTTCGGCGACGAGCCGTACGCGGCGCCGATCTTGCGGCCGCCGGGCGCCCGCATCACGTATCCCTTGTTCAGCAGAAACGGCTCGATGACGTCGACCAGCGTGTCCTTCTCCTCGTTTATCGTCGCGGCAAGCGCCTCGACTCCGACCGGCCCGCCGTCGTAATACTGCACGATGGCATCCAGGTAGCGTCGATCGAGCTCGTCCAGCCCATTTTCGTCGACGCCTTCCCGAGCGAGCGCCTGGTCGGCGATCGATCGATCGATGCCGCCGTCGCCCCGGACCTGGGCATAGTCGCGAACGCGCTTCAAGAGGCGATTGGCGATGCGAGGCGTTCCGCGCGAGCGGCGAGCGATCTCGTACGCTCCCTCACTATCGATCGGCGTCTCGAGAAGCTGCGCCGACCGCTGGACTACCCGCGTCAGCTCTTCCGGCGTGTAGAAATCGAGGTGGTACGGCAAACCGAAGCGGTCCCGGAGCGGTGCGCTCAAGAGGCCGGTCCTCGTGGTGGCGCCCACCAGGGTAAAGCGTTGCAACGGAAACTTGATCGTCCGCGCGTGCGTTCCCTTCTCGATGACGAAGTCGACCGCGAAGTCTTCCATCGCGGAGTAGAGAAACTCCTCGACGGCGCGAGGAAGGCGATGGATCTCGTCGACGAACAGCACACTTCCGGACTCGAGACCGGTGAGAATGCCCATGAGATCGCCCTGCCGCTCGAGCGCGGGCCCTGAGGTGGCCACGAGATTGGTCTGCATCTCGTGCGCGATCACGTGGGCCAGCGTCGTCTTGCCGAGACCGGGCGGACCATGCAGAAGCACGTGGTCCAGTGACTCGCCACGCCGGCGTGCCGCCTCGATGGCGATGCCCAGGTTCTCCACCACCGTGCGCTGCCCGGCCTGGCCGTACTCGGAGAGAGTTTTGGGGCGAAGACTGGTGAACACCGCCTGTTCGGCGGCGGGATCGATGCCGTCTGTGCCGTCAGCGGCCGACAGCGCCGGCGTCCGCGTCAACTTCTTATCCTCTCTTTCGCGCGCCGAAGCGCGCCTGCATCGTGCACCTCCACGAGGTGCAATGTCCAGTCCGCGGCGTTGCCTGCCGGGTCCGCGCCTGTCATGTGGCGGCCGCCCGCTCGCCTCGATACACCTCGGAAATCAGCTCCTCGGGGCTGGAGATGTCCGGGCGGCGCTTGAGCGCGGCCTGAACTTTCGAGGTTGCTTCACCCCGCTTGTATCCCAGGCTCAGGAGAATATCGACGCCGTCTTCCTCGAGCTGGTGGCCCGGTGGCGGCGCGATGCCGTCGACGGGGACCGATGTGTATCCCTGGTCGCGCAGCAGCGCCTCTTCGGTCACCTTACCGCGCAGCGTCGCGACCATCTTCTTCGCCGTGCGATCTCCGATTCCAGGCAGCTTGCGAAGCAGCGCGAGGTCCTCCGACTCGATAGCCTGCGCGATGGTCGAAACTGACAACGTCAGGGCGCGTGCCGCTTTAAGTGGCCCGATGTCTTCAACGCTGATGAACTTCTCAAAGAAGCGCTTTTCGTACCCGCTGTTGAACCCGATCAATGTAGGGCGCACCTGTCGCTCGGTGACGTGATAGTAGATCTCGAGCTCCAGTGGTTCCCCATCGACCCGCCCTTCGAGACTACGGAGGACAAAATGGGGGAGGAAGACCTCGTAGCCGACACCTCCGACGTCGATGACGACGCGGTCCGCCATTTTTCGCTTAAGTGTTCCATGAAGATACGAGATCACGCGGCACAACCTTCTCCGAGCGTCGCGCTCCAGGCCTATTGTGCCTCGAATTTTGGCTTGAAGTCAAGGAAAGTGGCCGATTCTCCGTCAGAGTCGACGTCTTCCGCGCGGGAATCATTATTGGGACAAAAGTTCGTGCACGTCGCCTGGGATGGAAGTGGTGCACGTCGGCCGCGCGGCCGCGTCCGGGTGTGAGCGGAGGTGGTGACTCCGGTCGCGATCGTCCACTTCACCGGTCCACCCGAGGTTGGCGGCGTGGAGGGTCTGCTCCCCGCGCTGGCGGGCGCGGTAACTGCCGCCGGCAAGGAGCCGATCATTGTGGCCGGCAGCGGGCAGCTGATCGGCCACGAGGTCCAGGTTGTCGAAGCCATGCACCCGCTCGATCCGGCCGTTCGCGCCGCCGCCACGGAGCTCGGCGCCGAGTTGCCGCCGGACGATCACGCGTTGGTGAGCCGCCTCTGTGACCGGCTGCGCCCGCTGCTGGGTCGATGCTCCGACGTGTGGGTTCTCAACTGTCTCACCGTGCTGCTCAATCCGTTCCTCACGGTGGCCCTCCTGAGACTGCTGGAGGAGACTCGCGGCTCGACCTGGATCTCCTGGTCGATTGACGTGACCGCGACCAGCAGCCACCACACCGCCCGTCACAGCGCCGCTCTACACGCTTTGCGCCGCTTCGGGAGTCGAGTATCACATGTGACGGTGTCCGAGTACCGCCGGCTCGAGCTGGCGCGCCTGCTCTCGATCTCGCCGGCCGCGATAGCGGTGGTCCCACCACCGATCGAGGCGTCCGCGTGGCTGAAGCTGGGTGAGGAGGCACGCGCCGTCGTGGCGCAGCTCGAGTTCGGGACCGCCGACGCGGTGATTCTGACGCCTGCCAAGCTCCTTCCCCATAAGAACCTGACGATCATCCCACAGGTCGCGGCCCGGCTGCGTCGCGAAGTTCCACGGCCACTCTTCCTGGTGACCGGGCCGTCCTCACCCCACGACGACGCCGGCTCTTGCCGGGTACGCGGCGAGTTGCGGCAGCTAGCCACGCACCACGGGGTACACGATCTCGTGCACATCGTTGCCGGCTCGAGTAGCCCGCCACCTGCCCGCGAAGCGGTTCGAGATTTGATGTTGTTGTCCGACGCGGTGTTTCTGCCGTCTCTCGAGGAAGGCTACGGGCTTCCGGTCGCCGAGGCCGTGCTCCTCAGAACGCCGGTCGTGTGCACCGATCTCCCGCCTCTGCGCGAGGCCGGAGGCGATTGGCCCGTCTACGTCGACCGTGACGCCACCGCGGATGACATTGCTCGCTGCCTGGCCGAAGTTGTGAGCGCGAGGGGACACGCTCGACGCCACGAGCTGTACCGGTCCGCGGGGCAATTTCACCGCCAGGTCGCCGAGCTGCTGTCGGCGCCGGTTCAGCCGAAGGTGTAGACCGTTGTGATGTCGGCCGTGATCTGGAGCTGGCCGGGCTGCACATTGGTCCCGCTGCCGGCCTGGCCGGCCGGTGTCGGCGCCGCGTAGTTGATCGGGTTGCTGTACGACGCCTCCGAGACCGACCCGATCCCGGAAATCGTCACACCAAGCGCCGCTGCGAGGCTCTCGGCTCGTTTTCTGGCGTCTCCCACCGCCGCCTGAAGCGCCTGTGATCGCGCGTTGGAAGGATTGGAGAGCCCGAACTGCACCCCCCAGGAGTTGTTCGCTCCCGCGGCCACCGCTGCGTCGAGCACGCTACCTACTGAGTTGACGTCGGTGATTTTCACCGTGAGCTCATGCGTCGCCACGTAGGCATTGCTTTGCGAGTCATACCAGATTGAGAGATTGCTGGTCTGGATATGCGACGCGGGGATCCCCTGCGCCTTCACCGCCGCCACAACCGCGTTGGTGCGTGACGAAGCGCTGGCCAGTGCGCTCTGCGCATCCATGCCGCGCGACTCGACCCCCAGCGAGAGGGTGGCTGTATCCGGGGCGACGTCCGCCTCACCGTGGCCATTGACGGTAATGGTGTGGCCGGTGCCGCCGGCCTTGACCGGCGCGCCGACGTTTCCTCGCGCGGCCACGTTCGTGGCGGCAACGAGGGCGGCGGCAACGACGACGGCGGTGACGACGGCGGCGATGACGAGGGCGTACCGACGTGTTCTCATGGCAACCTCCGTTAGGATTCTGTGCTGGACTCTCTGGAACAACGTTCGGTAGCCCGCATTGTGACATCCGGTCAACGTCCCGCGGGCGAGTCTTTGGTGGGAAACGTGCCGTTTCCGTACGATTGACCTACGATTTCCCGTCGGAGAGAAGGCATTGTGGGGCTGATTCTGCGCAACGGCACGCTGGTTGATCCGGCTCTGGGCATGCTCGAGAAAGGTGACGTGCTCGTGTCTGGTGCACGCATCGAGTCCGTGGGCGGCCAGGTGCCGGAGGGCGGTCACGAGGGTGTCGATTGCTCCGGTTGTCTCGTCCTGCCGGGGAACGTGTGCGCGCATACTCACCTGTATTCCGCTCTGGCACGGGGCATGCCGGCGCCGCCTCGCGCTCCCTCCACCTTTCCCGAGATCCTTGAGCTTATCTGGTGGCGGCTTGATCGAGCGCTTGACGCCGCTTCGATCCGCTACTCGGCGCTGATAGGGCTCCTCGACGCCGCGCGGGCGGGGACCACGTCCCTGGTTGACCACCATGCGTCACCAAACTTCATCGACGGCTCACTCGACATAATCGCGGACGCGTTCGAAGAAGTGGGACTGCGTGGCGTCCTCTGCTACGAGGTAACCGATCGCGGCGGACGCGAGCGCAGTCGGGCCGGTCTTCGCGAGAACGTCCGGTTCATGAACGAGAACCAGCGAGATGGAGTGCGGGGCATGATGGGGGCGCATGCCAGCTTCACACTGGAAGACGATACACTCGTGGAGCTGGCAGGCGCCGCGCGCGAGCAGGGGACAGGCGTCCATATCCACGTTGCCGAGGATCGCTGCGACCAGAATGACTCGCTGCGGCGCTCAGGTCAGCGTGTGGTCGGCCGCCTGGAGGGGGCCGGCGTGCTCACTCCGCGATCGATCGCCGCGCATGGGGTGCATCTCGACAGGGGCGAGCTGGACTCCCTGCAGAGAGTCGGCGCCTGGCTGGTTCATAACTGCCGTTCGAACCTCAACAACAGCGTCGGGCGGGCACCGGTGCAGCGCTTCGGCGGCCGCGCTGCGCTCGGAACCGACGGCATCGACGGCGACATGTTTGCCGAGAGCAAGACTGCCTTCTTCCGGGCACGCGAGGACGACCTGGCGACGAGCGCCGATCGTTTCGTGGAGCTACTGCAGGCCGGCGCGGCGCTCGTGTCCGAGTCGTTCGACGCGCCGCTAGGAAGGCTTCAGCCGGGATCGGCCGCGGACCTCATCGTGCTGGAGTACGAATCTCCGACGCCGCTCACTGCCGGCAATTTTCCATGGCACTGGATGTTCGCCCTCGGCACTGACCGGGTTCGCGACGTCATGGTCGGCGGCCGGTGGATCGTGCGAAACCGCGAGCTGCCCGGCCTCGACGAGGAGCGGATCCGGCGGCGGGCCCGGGAAGAGGCGCACGCTCTCTGGGGGAGGATGGAGGGGCTGTGAGATGAGAAATCTCGAGCTATATCTCCGCCCGGAGTCGCCTCAGCAGGCCGTCGAGATGAAACGGCAGCGCGGGGACGAGGCTGTCTACCTGGGCGGCGGGTCGGACCTCCTGGTGCACCGGCCTGACGGTGCGCGCGTGGCGATCGACATCCGGCACGCCGGCATCTCGCGAATCTGGCGGCAAGACGGCCACATCCACATCGGCGGCGCCACGCTTCTCCGCGATGTGGAGCTCGACCTGCCTCAGGTGGCCGGGGGGATGCTGCGCGAGGCGGTGCGGGAGACCGCTCCCTGGCTGATCCGCAACGCGGCAACGCTCGCCGGCAACATCGCGAACGCGTCCCCCGCCGCCGATGCGGTACCGGCGCTGCTGGCGCTCGACGCGCAGCTGAACCTGCTGGGGGAGTTCGAAGAGTCGGCGTCGCTTGAGGACACGCTGGTCGGTCCCCACCAGACTGCGCTGCGCGGCCGCCTGATTCACAACATCTTCATCGACAAGGACGCCGCCCGTCGCACCGGCGCGTTCATCAAGCTGTCGAGGAGCAAGTCCGACATCGCACAGGTGAACGTCGCGGTTGCATTTCGGCGGGACGGCACGGTCGTGCGCGACGTGCGGATCGCCCTCGGAGCGGTAGCTCCAACCGCGATCCGGGCCCACGCCGCGGAGGCCGAGCTCGAGGGCAGGCCGGTGGGTAGCGAGACTCTCGAGTCCGTCGCGCGGGTCGTTGCTACCGAAGTCAGGCCGATATCCGACTGGCGAGCGTCGGCCGACTATCGAAGGCGAATGAGCGCTGTACTCGTGCGACGCGCGATTGAAAGCGCGTACGCGCGATCTGGAAATGGAGTCTAGGCGTGGAGCTTTCGCTCACCATCAACGGAGATGAGGTCACCTGGGACGTGCCGGCGTACGAGACGTTGTTGAACGCGCTCCGCCGCTACGGCTACACGGGCGCCAAGCGAGTCTGTGAGTCGGGGGAGTGCGGAGCCTGTGCGGTGGTGGTTGACGGACTCGCCGTCGACAGCTGCATCATGCTCGCGGCGCAGGCCGACGGAAGCAACATCACAACGGTGGAGGGCCTCGAAGGCGCGGGACGGCTGCACCCGGTGCAGGATGCCTTCGCCGCGAACGGGTCGATTCAGTGCGGTTTTTGCATCCCCGGTATGATCGTCGCTGCCGCCAACTACCTGGAAACCCATCCGCAACCCACCGAGACCGAGATCCGGCACATGCTCATCGGCAACCTCTGCCGTTGCACGGGCTACAAGAAGCCGGTTGAGGCGATTCTGGCCGCGGCGCGAGGGACCGACCGATGAAACTCGATCTCGCCGTCGTCGGAACGCGTGCGCGCAAGGTCGACGCCGTGAAGCTGGCGACCGGGCGCGCCACCTTCGTCGACGATGTGGACATGCGGGGGCTCCTCCACGGCCGCCTGGTGAAAAGCCCGCACGCGCATGCCCGGGTCCGGGCTATCGACACGGCCGCGGCCCGCGCCTTGCCCGGAGTCCGGGCGGTCATCACGCATGAGGATGTGCCTCGCATTCCGTACACCTCGGCAGGGCAGTCCTGGCCGGAGCCCTCGCCCTACGATATGTTCGTACTCGACAGCAAAGTCCGCTTCGTCGGCGACCCGGTGGCCGCAGTGGCGGCGGACACGCCGGAAATCGCGCAGCGGGCCGTCGACCTGATCTCCGTCGACTACGAGATGCTGCCGGCGGTGCTCGATATGCACGACGCAATGAAGCCGGGCGCGCCCTGCATCCACGACGAGGAAGAGAGCTACGGGATTCACGACGCGGCCCACAACGTCGCGGCGCACATCGACGTCGAGATCGGCGACGTCGAGCGGGGCTTCGCGGATGCCGACCTCGTGGTCGAGAATGACTTCTTCGTGCAGTACCAGCAGCACACCTGCCTGGAGCCGCACGTCACGATCGCCTTCCACGACGAAGATAGCCGGCTGGTGCTGCGCACGTCGACCCAGATTCCGTACCACTGCCGGCGAATGATCGCCTTCGCGCTGGACATACCGGTTCGCCGGGTGCATGTCATCAAGCCGCGTGTTGGAGGCGGCTTCGGCAACAAACAGGAAGTTGTGACCGAACCGATTGCCGCCGTTCTGGCGATGAAGACGGGCCGGCCCGTGAAGCTCGAGTATTCACGTCTCGAGGAATTCACGATCGCGCGCATGCGCCACCCTCAACATCTCCGCCTGAAGACCGGCCTGCGCCGCGACGGTTCGATCACTGCCAACAGTCTCCACGTCCTGACGAACACGGGGGCGTATGGCACCCACGCGCTCACCGTCACCGGTAACACCGGCACCAAGCCACTTCCGCTCTACCGCACCTCGAACATGAGGTTCTACGCCGACATTGTCTACACCAACCTGCCGATCTCCGGTGCGTTTCGCGGTTACGGCGCGCCACAGGGCTTCTTTGCAATGGAAGTGCAGATGGACGAGGCGGCCGAGGCTCTCGACATGGACCCGCTGCAGTTCAGAAGGCTCAATCACATTCGGCGTGGAGATACCGATCTTATGAGCGCGGCGGCGGGCGAAGGCAGCGGCAAGAAACCGCGCGTCATGCACTCCTGCGGGCTGCCCGAGTGCCTCGACCGTGGCGCAGAGGCAATCGGTTGGGCGCACAAGCGGGGTCGTCCCGGTACCGGCAGGCTCCGTCGAGGAGTGGGGATGGCGATCCTGATGCAGGGCAGCGGCGTGGCCGGTGATGAGCTGGCCGCGGCGGCGCTCAAGATGAATGAGGACGCCTCATTCAATCTCATGGTGGGCTCGGCCGACATCGGAACCGGCAGCGACACAACGCTGTGCCAGATCGCGGCGGAAGTTCTGGGCGTGCCGGTCGATAACATCGTCATTCGCTCCGGCGACACCGACGACATCAGCTTCGATTACGGCGCCTACGCCAGCAGCACCGCCTACATCACGGGTACATGCGTGCTGAAGGCGGCCGAGGACGCCCGCCAGCAGATCGTCGCAGTGGCCGGGAGAATGATGGACGAGGACCCGGAAGGATTGCTCGTTCACGATGGCAGGGTGACCTCGCTCGACGGAAAGAGCGTGACGCTGCAGGAAGTAGCGCTGGACTGTCTCTATGGCAAGGAGAAGACGTTCATCAGCGGACGCGGCTCGCACGCCACGCACGAAAGTCCACCGCCGTTTGTCGCGATGTTCGCAGAGGTTGAAGTCGACGTCGAGACCGGACAGGTGCACCCGGTGCACATCGTCACCGCGGTGGACGTAGGAAGAGCGCTGAATCCCGACATCTGCGAGGGTCAGGTGGAGGGAGCGGTGACACAGGGATTGGGATACGCTCTCACCGAAGAGATCCAGATCGGGCCGGACGGCAGGGTTCTTAACCCGTCGTTCATGGATTACAAGATCTACTGCTCCGCGGACATGCCGGAGCTCACCACCATCCTGGTGGAGGCCGAGGAGCCGACAGGGCCGTTCGGCGCGAAGAGTGTCGCCGAGATCGCGATCAACGGCCCGGCGCCGGCGATCGCGAACGCCATTCACGACGCACTCGGAATCCGACTCCACTCGCTTCCAATGACGGCGGAGAAGGTTCTGGCGGCGCTCGAGGCGAAGGCGGGCCAGCCAATGGGGGCGGCGTCATGACTTCCGGCTCGATACCGACCCCGGTTCGGTGGGACCGTCGATCCGCGCTCGCCGGCACGATCCTCGAGACCGCGGGGCTAACCCCGCTGGTGGCGTTGCGTCGGGTGCTCGACGGCGTTGACGTGGAGCTGCTGGTCAAGGTCGAGTACTTTGGGCCGAGCGGGAGCGTGAAGGACCGGATCCTTCCGTTCATGGTCGCGCAGGCGGAGGCGCGAGGTGAGCTGCGTGCCGGCATGACCATCGTCGAGGCGACTACCGGCAACACGGGCATCGCCACCGCCATGACCGCCGCTGCTCGCGGGTATCCGGCGATCGTGGTCATGCCGGAGGGCATGAGCGACGAGCGCAAGAAGACGATCAGCGCCTACGGAGCCACCCTGATTCTCACCCCGGGCGCCGAGAGTGACGTGGACCTCGTGCTCGCCAGGGTCGCCGAGCTGAAGGCCGAGCGGCCAGGCGAGCTCTGGGAGGTATCGCAGTTCACGAACGCCGATAACGTCGCGGCGCATTACGCAACGACCGGGCCGGAGATCTGGGAACAGACCGGCGGCAAGCTCGACGCATTTATCGATGCCCAGGGCACCGGCGGCACGCTGAGCGGCGCCGGCGCGTTTCTCCGCGAGCAGGATCCCGCCGTGCAGGTGTTTGCGATCGAGCCGGAGGAGTGTCCGATTCTCGCGGGAGGAGGCTGGGGACCGCACCGCATTGAGGGCATCGGCGATGGGTTCATTCCCGATAACCTCCACCTCGACGTGCTGGATGGTGTGGTCGAAGTGAGCTCGGACGAGGCAATCGGAATGGCGCGCCGTCTGGCGCGCGAAGAAGGAATCTTTTGTGGAATCTCGTCCGGCTGCAACGTGGTTGGAGCGCTGAAGCTGGCACGAGCCCAGCCCGATCTGCGGCGGATCGTCACGATTCTCAGCGATAACGGCCTGCGCTACCTTTCCACTGAGTTGTGCGGCGATGTCGAGGATCTCGACGTGCCCGAGCGGGAGCATCCGGCGGCCGATGCCGACCGTGAGAAGCTCGCGCGCCACCCGTTGCCTGTCATTCGCTAATCGATCTGGCGGCGCGCTCGTTCCGCCGAGCGCGCCGGGTCAAGGGGGATCGCATCAAGACAACCCTCCGCGGCAAGGACTACATCGCCACCCAGGACTGGAGCGTCGAGGACCTGGAGACGGTGCTCGACGTCGCCCACGACGTGAAGCGCCGGTTTGCTCTTGGCGAGCCGACGAGGCTCCTTCCCGACAAGACGCTCTTCATGATCTTCTTTGACAAGTCGACGCGAACCAGGAACGCGTTCGAGGCAGGCATGACGCAGCTTGGGGGACACGCGCACGATCTGACTCCGGACGTCATGCAAATCTCGCACGGCGAGAGCGCCAAGGACACGGGAATCATCCTGTCCCGCTACGGTCACGGAATCGCCATCCGGCACGATCTCGAGCCGGGCAAGGGAGATGCCTACATTCGCGGCGTTGCCCGGTACGCGGACGTGCCCGTGATCAACCTGCAGTCCGACATCGACCATCCCACACAGACCATCGCGGATCTCATGACAATACGGGAGAAGTTTCCCGAAGGAGTGCGCGGTCTCAAGATGGCCGTGTCGTGGGCCTATGCGCCCAGCTACGCGAAGCCGATGTCGGTCCCGCAGGGACTGATCTGGTTGATGACGCGCTTCGGCATCGACGTGACGCTCGCGCACCCGCCGGAGTACTCCTTGATGAAGCAGGTTGTCGAGGACGCCCGCACCAATGCCGAGAAGAGCGGCTCCAGCTTTACCATTACCGACGACATGGACGCGGCCTTTGAGGGCGCCGATATCGTCTACCCCAAGAGCTGGGGAATCGAGGAGCTCTTCTCACGACCGGATGAAGCACTGGCGATCTCCGCTCGCTACAAGGACTGGATCTGTGACGAGCGCCGCATGTCGCTTGCCCAGCCGGGCGCAGTTTACATGCACTGTCTCCCGGCGGATCGAGGGTACGAGGTAACGGATGCCGTGATCGACAGCGAGCAGTCGATCGTGTACGACGAGGCAGAGAACCGCCTGCACACGGCAAAGGCCATCATGGCCCTGACGATGGGCGGTAAGGGCGAAGCTTCGAGTGCGTAGGCGCTGGGTCGCAGTCGCCCGGGGTGACGAGCCGCCGGACCTGGTGCTTGCCGGCGGAATGGTGCTGTCAGTCTTTTCCGGCGAGGTCTTTCGCGCGGACGTCGCGGTCGCCGACGGTCATGTCGTGGGCGTGGGGGAATACGACGGACCGGTCAAACGAGATGTCTCTAACCGCTACCTGGTCCCGGGGTTCATCGATGGGCATTGCCACATCGAGAGCTCCAAGCTCGACGTGGGCGAATTCGCGCGCTGCGTCTTGCAAAGGGGCACGACCAGCGTCGTGGTGGACCCGCACGAGCTGGCGAACGTGCTCGGCACCGCGGGCGTGGAGTATGTCCTGCGGGCGAGCAATGGGCTGCCCCTCGGCGTGTACGTGATGATGCCTTCGTGTGTACCCGCGAGCGCCTTCGAATCCCCCGCCGAGACACTGACCGCCGGAGATTTCGCCGAGCTGCTGGGTCGGCGCCGCGTGATTGGTATCGCAGAAATGATGAACTATCCGGCGGTCATCGCCGGTGACCCGGCAGTGTTCGACAAGTTGGCGCTCACCGGGTTCTCGCGAATCGACGGGCACGCTCCCGCTCTCTCCGGCCGGGCGCTCAACGCCTACCTCGCGGCCGGCCCCACCAGCGACCACGAATGCACCACGCTGGAGGAGGCGCGCGAGAAGCTGCGGCTCGGGATGTGGATCATGATCCGCGAAGCGTCGATGATCCGCAACCTGGAGGCGCTGCTCCCCCTGGTCCAGCAACACGGCACCGACAATTGCATGTTCGTCACCGATGACCGCGAGGCCGGCACGCTGCTCGGCGAGGGTCACATGAACTCCATCGTGCGGAAAGCCACGGCGCTCGGCCTTTCGGTTGCCGACGCCGTCAAGCTTGCCTCGCTCAACGTCGCCCGCTACCACGGCCTCGAGGGCCGCGGCGCCATCGCCCCGGGATACTGGGCGGACATCCTCGTCCTGCCGGATCTCGTGCGCTTCGAGCCGGAAGCAGTCCTGCGCGAGGGGCGCGTGGTTGTCGAGGCGGGCGAATGCCTGCCATTCGATCGACATCCCGTTCCGGACACGGTACGACACACCGTGCGAACCGCGCCGCTCGAGAGCTCCTCCTTCGTCGTGGGCGACCGCGGTGATACGTGCATTCGAGTCCTCGACCTGGTGCCCGACCAGGTTCTGACCCGAGCCGGCACCGCGCAGCCCGCTCGCGCCGGGGGCCGGCTGCTTGCCGACCCGGAGCGGGACCTGGCGAAGCTCGCGGTGGTCGAGCGTCACCACTCCACGGGCCGTGTCGGTCTTGGATTCGTGCGCGGGTTCGGGCTGAAGCAAGGAGCGTTCGCGTCCACCGTGGCCCACGACGCGCACAACCTGGTTGTCGTCGGAGTGAGCGACGACGACATGGCCGCGTGTGTCGGCGCACTGTCTTCGGCCGGCGGTGGACTGGCAGTCGCACGCGACGGCCGGGTGGTGGGTCTTCTCCCACTCGAGATTGCCGGCCTGATGAGCACGGCGCCCGCTGAAGAGGTGGTCAATCAATTGGAGAAGCTCGAGCGCGCGCTGCGGGACATGGGCGTGACGCTCGAGACGCCGTTCATGTATCTCAGCTTTCTGGCTCTCTCCGTCATACCCGAACTGCGGCTGACCGATCAGGGGCTGGTAGACGTTCAGAGGTTTGAGATCGTCCCGCTGGGCATCTCGTGAGCACGCAGCTCTTCGCGAATTACCGGTACCTGGCCACCATGGACGACGCCGGAACCGAGCTCCGGAACGGTTTCGTTCTGGTCGAAGACGGGTGGATCACCCACGTCGGAACCGAGCCGCCTACGCACTCCGTCGACCGACGGGTGGACTGCGCCGGGTACATCGTGATTCCCGGTTTGGTGAACGCGCATCACCACCTGTACCAGACCCTCACCCGCGCGTTTCCCGAGAGCACAGGCGTATCGCTCTTTCCATGGCTCGAGATGCTCTATCCGATCTGGGCCGGTCTCGACGAGGACATGATCTATGCCTCGACTCGTGCCGGCCTTGCCGAGCTGGCGCTTTCCGGCTGCACCACCAGCGCGGACCACCTGTACGTGTTTCCTTCCGGAAGCGACGGCTTTGTCGATGCCGAGATCCGGGCGGCGCAGGACATCGGTCTCCGTTTTCACGCCACTCGGGGCAGCATGGACCTCAGTGAGAAGGATGGAGGGCTGCCGCCGGACCAGGTCGTACAGCCGATCGACGAGATCCTGGCAGAGACGGTTCGCCTGATTCAGCACTATCACGATCCCTCGCCGGGGGCCCACACACGGATCGGGGTGGCCCCGTGCTCTCCCTTCTCGGCCAGCACCCAACTGATGCGTGAGTCGGCGTCCCTGGCCAGGGAGTACGGAGTGCGCTTGCACACTCACATCGCCGAGACAAAGGACGAGGATACGTACAGCCGTGAACGCTTTGGCCTCTCCCCCGTCGAGCTGCTCGACTCGGTCGAGTGGGTGGCAAGCGACGTGTGGCTGGCGCACTGCGTGCATCCGTCCGAAGGTGATGTGAGGCTCCTGGCCGGCGGCGGCTCGGCGGTGGCGCACTGTCCCACCTCCAACATGCTGCTGGGCTCCGGACTTGCTCCGACGCCCCGCCTGCTGGCTGCCGGCGTGCAGGTTGGGCTGGGAGTCGACGGCAGCTCCTCAAACGATGGAAACGATCTGCGGAACGAAATGAAGCAATCGCTGCTCTCGGCCCGGGTTCGCGACGGCGCGAACGCCCTCTCGGCTCGACAGGCGCTCTGGATGGCGACGCGTGGCGGAGCGGCCTGTCTCGGCCGTGACGATATCGGCGCCATCGAACCCGGCCGCGCCGCGGACCTCGTTCTCTTCGAAGCGGACGACCTGGCACTGGCCGGCGGCGAGGAAGATATGCTCGCGGCCATTGTGCTCTGCAGCGCGCGGCCCGCCTCCGTCTACGTGCACGGGCGCCAGGTGGTGAGCGGCGGGCGGCTGCTCAGCGCGGATGTCGACGAGATCGCGGGCCAGCAGCGAGCGGCTTCGCGACGGCTCCTGGAACGCGGTCGAGGCGGCTGATCCACGCGTCAAAAACGTCAGGCGTTGCGTTGACACCGATCCCGCCGTTCTATAAGCTGTCGGCGTCTACAGCCCACCTCAGTGGAGTTTCATGCGCGAAGGAGGAAGCAACAGGAAGCGGGAAGCTGCGCGACGCCACCTCGAAATCGAACGTCAATCGAGACCAAAGACTTACCTCGGAGGAGAGAAGATGAGGATTGTGTGTCGCCGTCATCTGGCGATTTCGCTGCTGGCGCTGGCCGGCCTGGCGGTAGGAAGCTTCGGCGTGGGGCGGAATGCTCTGGCCAGCTCGCCGTCCCACCACGCGCGGGCAATGACGACCGTCCATTTCTACCTGAACTGGCTGTCCAACGTAGAGTTTGCCGGTCTGTGGGTGGCTCAGCACTACGGCTGGTGGAAGAAGGCCGGCATCAACATGACCTACACGCAGTGGTCGCAGTCGGTCGTTCCCGAGACGGACGTCCCGCAACACCCCGGCAACCAGTTCGGGTTCCAGAGTGGCGCTGCGCTCGCCATCGCGCGCGCTCAGGGTGTGAAGGACGTGGCGCTGTACACGGACACGCAGAAGTCCGTCTTCGGCCTGACCGTCCTGAACAAGAGCCATATCACGAGCTTGAAGCAGCTCAAGGGCAAGAAGATCGGCTACCAGCCGCACGAGATCTACGTCCCCGAGACGATGCTGGCCAGCGTGGGATTGCAGCCCCAGCGTGACTACAAGCTGGTGCCGGTGTCATTCGACATCTCGCAGCTGACGAGTGGGGCGGTGGATGCCTATGAGACTTTCCTGACGAACGAGCCGATCACGCTCGACATGCAGGGAGTCAAGAACCACAGTTTCGCCGCGGCCGACTACGGGTTCCACTTCTACGACGACGTCATGTTTACCACCGACGGAATGATCCACAAGAACCCGGCCCTGGTAAAGAAGGTGACGCAGATCGTGGCGAAAGGGTTTACGTGGGCCCACCAGCACCCGGTGCAGGCGGCCCAGATCACGGTCGCCGGCTGGTTCCCCGCCGCGAAGGGCACGAGCGCCCAGGCGAATCTGACGCAGCAGAAGCTGGAGAGCCAGAAGTTCATCCCGTTCTCGCGCGACTCGCACGGTGTCTTTAGCGGGCGTATGACGGCTTCGTACTGGCAGGACAGCGTGAACACGCTGTTCAGGTACGGGCTGATCAAGTCGAAGCCCCCAGTTTCGTCCTTATTCACGAACCGGTTCAATCCGAACACGATGTAGGAAGTTCCGACCGCGTACCATTGGGGGGACGTTTCGGCGTCCCCCCGCTCGCGTCTTCAAGGAGCCACACGTGCCGCTGCTCGAGCTGCAGGGGGTCTGCTACACCTACCCGGGGTCGCAACCCGTGGAGGCGCTGCGCGACATCTCCTTCGACGTGGAGCGCAACGAGTTCGTCTCCGTGATCGGACCTTCCGGGTGCGGAAAGTCCACCCTGCTGCGACTGATATCGGACCTACTGCCGGTCACCGGCGGACGTGTGCTGATAGGCGGCGAGGGCTCGCGGGTCGCGCGTCGGAGACGGGAGATCGGGTTCGTCTTTCAGGAACCGGCTCTGATGCCCTGGCGCTCCACCGCGAAGAACGTACGACTACCGCTCGAAGTGCTCAAGCGGGACCGCGCCGGAGGACGCCAGACCGCCGAGTCGCTCCTGAACCTGGTTGGACTGGGTGAGTTCGCGGGCAAGCGCCCTGATCAGCTCTCGGGCGGGATGCGGCAGCGAGTCAGCATCGCCCGCGCGCTGACCTACGATCCGCCTCTGCTCCTCATGGACGAGCCCTTTGGAGCGCTAGATCAGATCACGCGCGATGAGATGAACAACGAGCTGCTGAATGTCTGGGAGCAGAAGCAGAGTACCGTGGTGTTCGTCACCCATAGCATCGGCGAGGCGATCTACCTGAGCGACCGCATCGTCGTGCTGAGTCCGCGTCCCGGACGCATCACCGACATCGTGGAGGTGGCCTTGCCGCGTCCGCGCGACCCGGCGATCAAGCGGTCGCGGCAGTTCTTCGAGATCGAGACGCAGCTCCTCGGGGCGCTGGAAGGTCGAAGCGTTCATGGCTGAGAAGGTCGAGATCCGGCCCGAAGCCGAGCTGACTTCCGGCGCCCCCGGATTGCCGGCGCGGCACGTGGGAGGGCTCGCGATCTGGTCCTCAGCATCCCGCTATCTCCTGCCGGCGGCCGTAGTGGCTGTATTTCTTGCCATCTGGCAGTTCGTGCCGCCCGCACTCAATATCCCGACCTACGAGCTGCCCAATCTCAGCACTACCCTGCAGGGCCTGCACGACGACTGGCCGAGCCTCGGCAATGCCCTGCTCGTCACCGTCCAGGATGCGCTTGCCGGATTCATTCTCGGCAACGCGCTGGCCATCCTTGGCGCCACCATCTTTGCCTACTCGGCGAACATGGAGCGGGCCTTCTACCCGCTTGCAATCGTGGTGCAAACGATCCCCATCGTGGTCTACGTTCCTCTCCTGATCATTCTTTTCGATCAGATGCCCATCGTGAGCTCGAACTCGCAGGCCATCGCGGTGGTGGGCGTGACCATCCTCATTTCCTTCTTCCCGACCCTGGTAAACATGACGGTCGGGTTCAAGTCGGTGGACCCGCGCGTCTTCGAGCTCATGCGACTGCTGAATGCGTCGAGGACGCAGATCTTCCTCAAACTGCGGTTCCCGTCGGCCATCCCGTTCCTGTTTTCGTCGCTGAAGATCACCTCGACCCTGGCGTTCGTGGGCGCAATCGTCGGCGAATGGATGGCAAACTCCGGCATCAACCCGGTGGGCCAGCTATTGAGCAATGTCGGCATACAGGATCTGCTGGGTTTCCCGACCAACCCGTCGCAGGCCACGGGTGTGGGGGGGCAGCTCAATTTGTTCTACTTCCGGCTCGACAAGCCCGGCCTCTTTGCATCGGTCCTGGCCGTCTCGGTCCTCACGATGCTCTTCTTCGGTCTGGTGACTCTCCTGGAGCGGGTGTTCGTTCCCTGGCAGCACCGCCAGTAGCCCGCACGTCGAGCGCGAGCGTTCCAAGACCTATCAAGGGGAGAACGAAGTTGGTCATGGCGAACAGCTCGAGGCCGAATGGGAGATAGCCGCTCCAGCCGAGCAGCGGCATTTCGAACACATGCCAGAAGCCGACATGAGGGATGTCGTACGTCCACTTCGGCATCGCCCAGTAGTTCCAGGCCTCCCAGAAGAAGCCACACATCAGCGCGCCGGCGGCGAACGAGAGTGCCGGCCCAAAGTGCCCCGACCACAGCTCCGCCACGATCGACGGACGTCCCAGCAGGTAGTTGATCGGATCGAGCAGGAAGAACATGCAGAGCCAGATCAGGCCGAAGGCGTAACCCGGGAAGAGTACCGGCAGGCTGATGCATGCCGCGCCCGCGACAAGGAGCGCTGCCAGCAGCGGTTTCGGAACGGCTCGCAAGCGAGTGCGCGCGGCGCCGGGTGGTAGCAGCGAGACCACGAAGAGGGACGAAGTCCACACCGCGGGCAGCACCAAGCTGAAGTCGATCGAGGCGAACGCCACGTAGCTCAGGCCGCTGTACGATTGAGCGCCGACGTACACCCAGTTCCGAACGGCAACATTGAAAAGCTCGAACAGCCACCAGAAGCCGACCGAGAGGCAGAGCAGTGCGGCGAACAGGCCGCGCCGGTCGGACCACAACGACGTACCGGTCTGGGTTTTCAGCGCGCCGTCGAGAACCAGCGTGTAGCCGAACCAGGCAAACGGGAAGTAATAGTCGGAGACCGGGCGATGGTGCGCAATGATGAGCGCTTCGCCGGCGAGGACCAAAATCGCCCCGGCGAATGCGTGTAGCGGCACGCGGCCAGGCCGGAGTCGGTCCGTGTGGCGCATGGCCGATTATACGGGGGCGCGTTGGCCGGGATTTGACACGCTTGGTACAATCACTGGTCTGTGGAGCGGGCAAAAGTAGAGGCAGCAGGTCGATCGGCGCGGGATTCCGCGCTCTTCAGCACGCGGGTCGTGACGATCGCGATTGCCGCGTACATCGCCCTCGTCGTGGTTGGCAGCTTCTACTTCCGGATCTCGCTCACCCCGGATCGACTTGCCGTCCTGCTGGTAATCGCCGCGCTTGGTACCGGTCGGGTTCGCGCCTTTCTTCGGGACTGGTCGATCTTCATCATCGTTTTCCTCGCGTGGCAGGTGCTGCAGGGGATGAGCAACAGCTTTACCCACGCCAGGCCGCATGTCTCCGAGATGATCAACCTCGACAAGCTGCTCTTCTTCGGACAGGTCCCGACCGTCTGGCTGCAACAGCACCTGTATCACCCCGGGCATGCATCGTGGTACGACATCGTGGCCGCGTTGTTTTACGCGATGCACTTCGTGTTCCCTCTGTGCTGCGCTTTCGCGTTCTGGTTTGTGAGGCGCCCGATCTTTCTCGAGTTCATGGCGTCGCTGCTTTTCCTCGCTCTGGCGGGATTCGCCACGTACATCGTCTTTCCGGCGGCCCCTCCGTGGATTGCCGCCCAGTGGTACCACGTCATTCCGCCGGTAACCCGCATATTCGCGGTAGCGCTGAATGCGATCGGTGGGCAACAGTCGTACAGCACGCTCTATCAGTGGGCATGGAGCCACGGCGGGTATGACTGGTACGGGGCCATGCCCTCGGAGCACGCCGCCTTCCCGTTCCTGTGCTTCCTCTACGCCCGCAAGGTGTGGAAGCGTGCCGGCTGGATCCTCCTGCCGTACTGCTTCGGTGTCTGGTTCTCCGTGGTGTACCTCGGCGAGCATTACGTCGCCGACGTCATCGCCGGCCTGGTGTATGCCGGGGCCGCCTACGCCGCGGTACAGCTGGCGCTGCGACGCCGCGCCGCGGCCGGACGTACCGCTCCTACCCAGGCGTCCGGGACGATCACGGACCGCGTCCCCGCCTGATCGACCTCGGTGCCGGCAAGCTGGATCCCGGGCCGGCGACTGCGCGCCGGAGGCCCGTTTCTCCTCACCGCTGCGGCCGTCGTCTGGTACCTCGCCTGGGAGGTCGCCCACCGCGGCGTCTACGGTTACCTGCAGAGCGTCTACCCGATCGATCCGGCAGACGAGTGGCGCTATACCGCCTGCAGCCGGCTGGTCGGACACGGTTACCAGCTTTTCAATCAGGTTTTCTCCGCCCAACCACCGCTTCTGTTTCTTTCGCTCGCCGGCGGAATGCGCATTGCCGGCGACTCCATCACGGGAGCGCGGTTCGCCGAGGTCACATTTGGGCTCGTAACCCTGATCTCCGCGGCCGTGCTGGCGTGGGTCCTGGGCGGACGCTGGACCGCCGCGGTCACCGCGGTGCTGCTCGCCGTGTCCCCCGGATTCCTGGTGTACGCACACACCGTCGAGGCGGAGGGACCGATGATGGCGCTCGCGACCCTGTCTCTGGCGCTGGCCGCGCTGACTCGCACTCGCGGAGCCTACGTGGCCGCGCCGGCCGGTCTCGCTCTCGCCGCCGCGGTACTGATGAAGCTCTTCGCGGTCGAGGCCGTACTTCCCGCCAGCTGGCTCATCGTGACGGGATCGAGCTCCTCGACCGGTCGGTGGCGAGTCCTCGGCGCCTTTTTCGCGTGCGCGGCGACGCCGGTAGCGCTGAACTTCGCACTCGTCTCGCCCCTTCACCAGTGGCAGCAGGTGGTGTCTCTCCATGACCGGGCGGCTTCGCTGGCGCTACCCGGCCTCCTCCCACCCGCCGACATCGTGCGCCGCTATGTGGAGATGGATATCGGGCTCACCGCGCTGTGCGTCGCCGGCTTGATCGCCCTCGCACTTGCCGCCCGCTGGAGACTCCTGGTGTTTGCAGGCCTGTGGCTGGGCGGCACGCTCGTCATGCTGCTCCTGTTCCGCCCATTGTTTCCGCACCACGCGGCCATTCTCGAAGCGCCGCTGGCGCTGACCGCCGGTCTGGGATTCTGCGCCGTGTGGGCGGCGGGCGGCGGCGCGTGGAGGCCGGCAGCACTGGCTACGCTGGCAGGGGTGCTGCTGTACCTCGTGGCACTTCCTCATCTGGCGGAAGCGGACCGGCACGTTTTGATGCCGGTCGACCGTTCGCCCGTCTACACGCTGGCCCGGTTCGTCGATGCGCGGACGCCCGCCGGCAGTTTCGCGGCGCTGGATAATCTCGAGGTCGCCGATGCCGCCCGCCGGCTTGTTCCTCCTCCGCTGTGCGACCCTTCCAACGTTCGGCGCCTTGCCGGATATCTCACCGCTTCGGACCTCATCGGCGCGACTCGCCGGTACCGTCCGGCCCTCGTGCTGTCGCAGGGCATTTACACGCAGGTTCCCGACTACCTTGCGTGGCTGCGAACACACTACCGGCCGGTTCGCGCGCCGGCCGGCGTCGCCTTCGCACCGCGGTAGCTACCTTCCCTCACGTATGCCCGAAGGTGATGGGGGCGCCGGGCACCGGAGGGGTGCCGGGTACGATGCGATGCAGTCTGAAGTTGAGGGTCAACTTCTGGTGTGGTCGGAGGGCGCCCATGGCCAGCGCCTCCGCGTACCCGGTTTGCGTCACGAAAATGGGTACCGCCGGGCCGGCGGGGAATCGGACTGAATAGGAGCCACGGGCGTCTGTGCGGGCCATTTTCAGCCCGCTACCGACCACGAGCAGCGCCAGATGGAGGGGAGCGCCGGTCGCGGCATCAACCACCCGGCCGGACAGCATGGCGGTGAAGCTGGACGCTGGAATCGGCGTGGCGGTGGCGGCGCGGTGAAACACCGGGGGGCGTTGCGTGGCGGTCGCGCGCGGCGACGCGGGTGCGGTACGGCTCGAGCCGCAGCCCACCAGCAGGAGCACGCCGAGCAGAATCGGAGTCCGTCTCATCGTCTCATCCCACGACAGCCGGCCCTCGGGTTCAATCCCCGGCTGTCACCCTCAAGCTTATTCCGTGTACGAGGTGTAGGCGACGAAGTCCTGGCCGATGTAGGAGAAGATCACCTGGACCACGACGCTGTAGCCGGGCCACGCGTCGGCGTTCGGAAGCGTGCAGCTGGCCACGCCGTTCTGATCGGTGATCGCGTCGCATTCCTTGATCCCGTACTGGGTGTACCACTTCGAGCGCATTTCCAGGCCGGGTACCGCCCTTCCGGACACCAGGAGACTACCGGTTACGGTGACGGGGGCGTTCGGGGACGGATTGGCCGGCGTCATGGCCGCGGTGACCGTCACATCGCCGGCGGCGGGAGTCGGCGTCGGCGTGGGAGCGAAGCCGGCCGGCAGCTGCGAGCACGTCGTCCCCGTCACCGGCAGCTGGGCGCTGGAGGGGGCAAGGGAGGTGACGCCACCGGACGACACCGTCAGCGTGACCGCGTGCGGGCTCAGGTCCTGGACCGCCACCGGTCGAGGGCTCGCACCACCAGGAGTTTGCACATATGCGAGCACTGCCATGACATACTGACCGGCGGCGACCGACGGGTCCGTGGTAGCAGTCAGTGTAGACACCGCCGCGCTGCCATACGGCGGGCCGGAAGAGGTGACGGTGATGGCGGGAGCGGGAGAAAACAAGACCGATACACCGGTCGGGATATCGCAGGC
>DATGJB010000069.1:0-3613 GCA_035295425.1 Chloroflexota bacterium
CAAGGGACCGTGCGGTAGTTGGGCACCGCCACGGTCCTTTTCTTTTTGCCGTCCACTTCATCGGAGATGTCATGAGCTCATTCGCGATCGAGATCAGAAAAGTCAAAAAGGCGTTCCGCAGCCGGGAGCGCGAGGCACGCACGCCCTGGTGGCGTCGCGCCTGGAAGGACAAGGTCGCGCTCCACGAGCTCGACCTGACCGTCGAGGCCGGGGGCGTGGTCGGCATCCTCGGGCCCAACGGGAGCGGCAAGTCCACGCTCATCCGGATCCTCGGCACGCTGCTGACGCCCGACTCGGGCACCGCGATGGTGTTCGGCTGGGACGTCGTCGGCCAGCCGGTCGCCGTGCGCCGCCACGTGAACCGGGTGTCTGTCGAGGCCGCGTTCTTCAAGGAGCTGAGCGCGTGGGAGAACATGCTCTACGCGGCGCGCCTTTACGGGCAGGGCAGTGGCGGGACGCGCGCGCGAGTCCTCGAGATCCTCGAACGATTGGGGCTGGCGCCGGAGATGGTCGACCAGCCTATGAAGGAGCTGTCGCGAGGGCAGCAGCAAAAGGTGGCGATCGCGAGGAGCTTCCTGACGGCGCCCTCGCTTCTGCTCATGGACGAGCCGACCACCGGGCTCGATCCCCGGTCCAAGAAGGAGGTCCAGGACCTTCTTCAGATGCTGCGGGCCGAGCGCGACGTCACGGTGCTCCTTTGCACGCACGACATGGACGAGGCGGCGGCACTGTGCGACCGCGTCCTGATGATGGATGGCGGGCGCGTGCTCGCCGACGGAAGCCCCGCCGAGCTGATCCGGACGTACGGTGACGGCGAAGCCGCGACCCTCGAGGACGTGTTCATGCGCCTCACCGGCAAGAAGCTCGACGCCGATGCCGAGGAGGAGGTGCCCGCCTGATGAGCGCCGGAGTACGGCATACGGAGCTGAACGCGCTGTTCGGGTTCACCGAGCGGCAGTTCCACGTCGTCAAGCGCTACTGGGTGTGGGAGATCGTGTGGCTCTTCTACAGCCTGGTCAGCGTGCTTTCGATCGGGTATCTCGCATCCGGGCTCGGCGCGCTCGGCGCGCACGCCGGCTCGTTCGACCTGCGCCGTGCCCAGCTCTATCTCCTCATCGGGGCGCTGCTCTGGGGCTATCTGTCCCTTGTCTTCATGGAGGCGGCTTTCGCGATCTCCTGGGAGCGCTGGGAAGGGACCATCGAGTACACCTTCATGGCTCCGGTGCGCCGGATCACGCATTTGATGGGGATCTGCCTGTTCGCGATCGGCTATGGCCTTGCCCGGACCTTTGTCGTCCTGCTGATCGCGGCCGCGATGTTCAACCTCGATTTCTCGCATGCCGACATCGCCGGCGCCCTGGTCGTGCTCGCCGCCTCCACACTGCCGCTCATCGGGCTGAGCATCCTCACGTCCGTGCTGCCGCTGCTGTCACCGCAGAAGGGGGAGCAGATGTCGTTCGCGGTCCAGGGCTTCATGCTCCTCGTCTCGGGCGTGTACTACCCGCTCAGCGTGCTGCCCGAGCCCCTGCGGATCGCCGGTGCCATGAGCCCGCTGACTTACGCGCTGAGCGGGATCCGGGCCAGCCTCCTGGAGGGGGCCGGGGTTGCCGAGCAGCTTCCCACCGTCGGCATCCTGTTGGCCATGGGCGGGGTGCTCATCCCGGCGGGGTTCCTCGTCTTCGGTTGGGCTGAAAAGAGGGCCAAAAGGCTCGGCCTGCTCAAGCGAAGCGGGTAAAGAATCGTTTGGAGTGGGGGATTCCAAAAATTCCTCACCACCAAACTGATGTTCGGCGCTATCACTATTCGACGCCCTATCTAGGGCTGCGTTCGCGCCTAACCCCTAGATGCTGTGCTCTGGCATGCACAGTGCCCCGAAGCACCCTCTACATCTTGTGGTAAAGGTATTGACAGGCTGTGGGGCCGTTGTTACTGTCTGCGGCGAATCGCGGTGATGAGTGGGGAGAAGTGGTGAACCCGGCAAACGCAGAACCATACGTCGCACCCTACGTCCAAGTAAGGCACGCCATACACCTCCTCTACGCCACTTCCCCTCGCTCCCGCGATGAGGCGCTCCGGCCGGACTCGAACATCAGGTTCGACAAGCACGGCAACAGGCTGCCCCTCGAACTCCACGGCTGCGGCTGCAGCCTGTGCGCCCGCCGCGAGCGCACCTCACGCGGCTTCTGGGAGTCGAGATGAGTGTTTACCGGGGCGCATCGGGCGCGCGTGGACGACAAGGGCAGGCTGGCGATCCCGGCCGGCTTCCGCAAGCAGCTCCCCGAGGGCAGCTTCATCTCGATCGGCCAGGACCAGACGCTCGCGATCTACCCGCCGGACCTGTGGGAGGCGCTCGCGCAGGAGCTGCGCAGCCCGCTGCCTGGTCCGGACCAGCGGGCCCTCGCCCGTACGCTCTATCCGATGTCGAGCAGCTTCGAGCCGGATGGACAGGGGCGGGTGAGCCTGGGCCCGGAGCAGAGGCGTCTCGCCGGGATCGAGCCCTCCTCGACGGTGGTGGTGATCGGGGCTGGGTCGAGGGTCGAAATCTGGCCCGAGGCGCGATGGGACAGCTACAGCGCAGACGCGCAACCACATTTCACAGAGTTCGCTGACAGGGTGATCTCCGGACATTAGTCCGCACGTTCCAGCACTTTCACAAGAGGTAATAGAGCTGCTCCAGCCCCGGGTGGGGGCGGTCGCGATCGACTGCACACTCGGGCACGCGGGTCATGCCCGCGCAATCCTGGAGAGGATCACGCCAGGCGGCCGGCTGCTCGGGATCGATCGAGATCCGCGAGCGGTCGAGTCCGGCCGGGTGACGCTGGCCTCGTTCGGCGAGGCCGCGGAGGTCGTTCACGGACGATTCTCCGAGCTCGCCGAGCTGGCCGCGCGGCACGGCTTCGCGCCGGCCGACCTGATCCTTTTCGACTTCGGGCTCTCCAGCGAGCAGATCGACGACCCTGAGCGCGGATTCAGCTTCCGCGGCGAGGGGCCGCTCGACATGCGGATGGACCCCGATACCGAGCTCACGGCCGAAAGGATCCTCAACACCGAGAAGGCCGCCGAGATCGAGCGCATCCTGCGGCAGTACGGCGAGGAACGTTGGGCCCGCCGGATCGCTCAGTTCATCGTGGCGCGGCGCCCGCTCCGCACCACCCACGATCTGGCTTCAGCCGTCGAAGCCGCAGTACCCCGCCAGGCGTGGCCACGTGACATCCACGTGGCCACGCGAACCTTTCAAGGACTGCGCATCGCGGTCAACGACGAGCTCGGCGAGATCGAAGCAGGACTCAGAGCAGCTCTTACGACACTCAAACCCGGTGGTCGTATGGCGACGATCAGCTTCCACTCCCTGGAAGACCGCTTGGTCAAGTCATTCTTCAACGTCGAGTCCAAAGACTGCATCTGCCCACCCCAGCAGCCAGTCTGCACCTGCGGCCACCGGGCCACCCTCCGCATCGTGACCCGACATCCGGTGCGGCCCTCCGAAGAAGAGGTGACGTCCAACCCCCGCGCCCGCTCCTCGCGATTGCGGGTCGCGGAACGACTTCCGAACAAAGACTGAATCCACAAAGTCCCGGTGGCCGGCCGACCCCTCCGGCCACCGGGCGCCAAC
>DATGJB010000070.1:0-3145 GCA_035295425.1 Chloroflexota bacterium
AGTACTACGATCTCGGCGCCAGAGCACGCCTCGTTGTTGTGCCGCGTTAGCCGCACCGCACCCAGCCTGGCTAGCTCGTCGAGCCGGTCCTGGCGGTAATGGGACATGACCAGGTCCTCGGGCCGAGAAAGCTTGCTGCGAAGCAGGCCACCGGCGATGACCTCGGCCATGACCCCGGCGCCAATCAGAGCGACCGTCTTCCCTTCTAGCATGGAATCGCCTACTCCGGACTAGGACATCGGCGCCGCCCATTCGCCGTCGTACGAGTCGCCGCACGTGCGCGTCGGCTCAAGCCCCGTGGCACTCACTCAACCGGGGGCCGGTCGATGATAACCTCACACGGAGCGTTCTCGAACACGTACTCTACCGACCGCGCGTACCGCGTGCCGCGGTGATTGGACTTTGGCACGTCTCCCATCAGCAACAGATCTGTATTGGTCGCACGCGCGTATTCGACAATGCTCGGCCCAGCCTGCCGGGCACGCTGGACATGCTTGCTTATCTTGACGTCGTAGCGCCCGGCGATCTTCGCGGCCCGGGCAAAAGCGTCGTCGGCTGCTCCGAGCTGGTCCTCTGAAACCGCATCAAGCGGCAGCTGGAGCGGTACTTCGATGATGTAGACGACATCCATGGTAGCACCCCTGAACTTCGCCATCTGGCTGGCAAGAGCGACGAGACGATCTGACACGACGTCACCCTGGATGGGTACCACGATGCGGGCGAAGCGCGTCGATTCGCGGTTGATGCGATTGGCGTGTTGCGCGACGTTGCCCACTTTGGGAACGTGAAGCATCCACCACAGGATCGAGCCGATGGTGCTGAGGTAGGCAACGGCGATGATTCCCCCGATCGCCGAGGCAGCTTCAAGAATCACTCTGCTGTCGCTTCCAGTTCAGGAATGCCCGAATTCGCACGATACCCAGCGCCAGAAAGACGACGCCGAGCAGTCCCGCGAACGGAACGTGGGCCAGTACCGCCCTTACCAGAATGACGACGCCGATCGCGATAAAGAGAACGCTCGCGACGAAATGGTACCGCGCGCGCGCGCTCACTCCGCTCACTCACCTCGACCCATTGTACGTCCCAGGAGCGGGCGCCCCCGGTCTCAGGTCGGCGGCTCCAGTCGATCCCGGGCCCCGGGACCCAGATACCGCACCTCGTATGCCCAGAGGTTCTGTTCTTCCTGGACGGTCAACGACTGCCCGCGCCGCAGCGTATCGAATATTGTTTCCATGTTGGCACGGTCTGCGCTACGCAGGTCATGCCGATCCAACATGGCGCGGAGGAGTCGACGACTCACGTCGGTACCGCGATGTCGATGAGAGGCTGCCTGCACTTCCACTACGACTCGTGCCGCTTCGTGGATGGGCGGCTGCCTTCCCGGCGACCAGGCTGCCGCGGAGGCTGGGGGCGACCGGCGCCCACGCGCTCCAGAACGAGCCGGCGCACCAGCGCCGGCCTCGGCAGGCGATGGGCACTGAAGGGCACCGTAGAGGGCAGACCGAGCCGCCCGCGGTGGGCCCGGGGATTGTACGGTTCGCCACGCGAAACGGCGGTGCGGACTTCCTCCAGCAGGTCATCCACGGCGAGACCGACGGATTCCGGGACACCCCTGCCCTGCCGCAGCTGAACCAGATAGTAGTCCCGGGTCGGCGAGGGCTCTGCTTCCGCGGAGAATAGCGACACGATCCAGTCAACAAGCTGGTCGGTCTGGCCGCGTTCGGTCATCGGTGACTCCGGTGGACGCCCGGCGCGCCCAGGTACAACGCTCCGGCGGACTCTCGTGTCGGCCAGGTCGATCGAGCAGCATGCGCCCGCGGACCTCGCGACCAACCAGATGGAAACGGTCAACCGAGGTTCGCACATACTGGGGATCGGAGTCCAAACCACGGCGCTGGGCTGGAGTCCTGTCGGCGCCGCGGGCCGATCCGGTGGCGGCTTACCCGGCGGAGACGAGCGGCGAGTCCTCGGACTGCTCGATCCGCTGAAGCAGTGTCCGGCTCGAGCGTTCGAGCTCGGCGAGCTTGCGACGCTTGTCCACCAGGGTTCCGCGGAGCATCGCCTGTTCCAGAATCGACGACGCTTCCTGAACCTGCCGGTCGAGCTCGGACACCTCATCCCGCAGGCGATCGATGGATTCCTGATTGCGCGCTACTTCGGCTCGCCAACCGTCAACACTGGCCCCCGGCGAAAGCGTCGGTCCGGTGTTCCTCGGCATTGTACGGCGAGACTCGAGCTCATCCGCCTCGCGCCGAATCTCTTCCGCTTCGGCCTTGAGCTGCGCGACCACTTCCTGCTTGGTTTCCCGAGACTTCAGAAGCTCAAAGAACCGGCCGGCGGACTGTCTGGCCGCTGCCGCGTTTCCCTTCGAGAGCTGCTGGCGTGCGGCGCCGAGAACTTCCCGCAAGGACGTCTCGTTCTCGTTCCAGATGCCGACGAGCTTCTGCCACGTGTACTGGTTCGCCTCGCGCCACGCGTCCCAAACGAGCTGGCGGTCGGCGGGCGAAAGCGCCGGCCCCTCGTCGAAGGTACCGCGGAGTCCTTCGAAGTCGCGCCTCATCATGCGAAGCGTGCGTGGCGACCCTTCGGATTCCGCAGTGCGCTTGAGGTCGGCGACGCTGGCAAGCAGCTCGTCCTTTCGCTCCGCGGAACGGGCGAACATCGCCTCCTGGCCCTTATAGGCACGGCCACCGAGCGAGCGGAGTCTGCGTTCCAGGTTCAACTTGTCGTCGAGCTTGATCGCAGGCGCGGTCCGTACGCGTTCCTTCAGATCGCGAAAGCGCGGCCAGAATGAGCGGAAACCGCCCTGCGGAGGATTCTCGCCAAAGAAATCGGAGTCGAGCTTGTCGATCTCGGCCCCCAGGTCGGCGGCGATTTGGTCCGCTCGAATCTGCCACTCTTGCCAGTCTTCCATCGCACTCACACTCCTGAGGGTCCAGAGGGGACGGCGAGACGGCAGGTCGCCACGAAATCCGACCCCTCGTCGGGTACTGCATTCACGTCGGTCCTGTAGCGCAAGCGCCATGCCGCGTGCCGAGCCGGGAACCGGCAATCAGGCCGGGAGCGCCGCAGCTGCGTCTGACCGCACTCCCGTCATTATATCACGGCGGCCGGACCTGACGGTTGGCCGGGGAGCACTGCTCCC
>DATGJB010000071.1:0-5545 GCA_035295425.1 Chloroflexota bacterium
GGCGAAGAACCGCACGTTGTACCCGGCACTCATCGAGGAGTGGGAGCGCGTGCTTCAGGCGGACGGACGAATGGTCCTGCTTACCAGCGAGCGCTCCCTGCTGGAGGCGACGCTGCGCCACACCAGCGCACTCGAGCTTACCCGGTCGCTGAGCGTGCTGGTTCGTGGCGTCCGTGCCACGATCTTCGTCGTGCGGCGGCGGTGATCGCTCCGCTTACTGCACCCGGAACGCCGAGGCCTTCGTCGTCCCCCTGAACCGGCCGAGCCAGAGCGTTGCCCAGACGTGGGCCAGTGAGCGCGAACCTGCCTGCTCCGGAATCCGGATTCGAATCGTGAGATTGCCGCGCACATCCAGCGAGCCGCGGATGTGCTGGAGCGGCAGGCCATGGTAGGAGACCGTGACGTCGACCTTGGCACCGGGCCAGGCTCCCTGGTGGATGGACACGCGCTCGTAGCTGCCGGCCCGCGCCGACACCGGCAAGGAGCTGAGGACGGTATTGCAGATCGAGGTAGCGCACCGGTTCAGCTTGCCAGGCAGAATCGCATACTGACCGGGAATCTCCGGTCCGTAGCCCGAGTAGCCGCCCGCCGTCTCGTACAGGTAGCAGCCCGAGTGCGTCAGATGACTGAGCTGGAGCGCTTTCACCTTGAATCCGGCAAAGTCACCTTGCGCGTCCGTCATCGGGCCGTTTGGCGGCTGCGCCAGCAGAACTTCGTTGTGGTACTTGGCCACGCTCGGATCAGACCACAGCGGACAGGTCATGAGGATATAGAGCTGCTGATTGGGCTCGAGGTTGACGCCGCTCAGATAGAACGTGTCGCCCGAGTGGCCCTGAGACGGGCTCGCCACCAGGTAGGAGACGCCCTGATCGGCCGCTGCCGGAGAGACACCGGGGAGAAGAACAACCAAAAGAAGGAAGGGAAGCAGCACGCAATGCTTCAACAAATGATCCCTCTCATGCGCCGGCGGCTATCACGCCGCGCATGAACCAGTCTCAGCACAAGTATTGTATCGCACGCCTTTCGGCCCACTATGGTAAACGAATAACCGCGGCTCTCGTGACAGGGCCGGCGCAGTCGGACCTATGCTGGGTGGGATGGCTCACATGATACATGTCCCGGGGGACCCGGTGCACAGTCCGCATCCCGCCGCACCGCCCGGCAACTCCCACCACGCGGCCGTCGTTGTCTCCTTCAGCCCGGACATGCCAATGATTCGGGACTCCAGGAGGTGAGCCCGCTCATCTTCCTCGGAGCAGCCTCGGGGCTTTGCTGGGGAACAGCGGACTTCTTCGGTGGCGTGCAGTCGCGACGGATGCCGGCGCTGGCGGTCGTGTTCTGGAGCCAGGTCGCCGGCGCGACCGCCCTCGCCCTTCTGCTTCTGCTGCGCGGAGAGCATCCGGTGCCAAGCAGCATAGCGTGGGGCGCGGCGGCCGGGCTGTTCGGTGGTAGCGCCCTGATCTTCTTCTATCGCGGTCTCGCGGTGGGCGCCATGTCGATCGTCGCGCCTGTCTCGGCCTGCGGCGCCGCGGTTCCCGTACTCTTCGCTATCGCGACCGGTCATATCCCGAGCGTCGTGACCCTTGTCGGGATTGGGACGATCATGACTGCCATCGTGCTGGTGTCGCTGCATGGCGATGCGTCGGTCCATCCGGCGGGACGGCCCCACCTATCCCTGGCACTGGCGCTGCTCGCGGCCCTTGGCTTCGGGATGTTTTACGTGTTCGCGCACCAGGGGTCCCTGGGGAGCGGCGGCTCTCCCTTCTGGACGATCGCCGGGGCCCGCGGCGGCTCGCTGCTGACCGTGCTCGCGATTCTCCTCGTCGGCCGGCAGCGAGCTTCCTGGCCGGCAGGACGAATGCCGCTGGTCGCCGGCGTGGGAGTCGCCGACACCACGGCCAATGTCCTGTTCGCCTACGCCTCGATTCAGGGCAACCTCGGCGTCGCCGCGGTGCTGGGCTCGCTCTACCCGGTGGCGACGGTGCTCCTCGGCCGGGTGGTTCTCGGCGAGCGGCTACCGGCCCTCCAGCAGCTGGCGATTGTCGGGGCACTGGCCGGTGTCGCGCTGCTCTCGATCGGAAGCTAGAAAGAGCACCGGCGGGCGCTACAGGTGGAGCGCGATCACGACCACCGCCACGATCAGCGCCAGGGCGATGATGCCGCCCACCACCACCCCGGTGACCGTGATTGCCGTCACCGGCAGCGGCGGGCCCGGTGTCTGATCGGGCTCACGCACCGGATTCCGCATGGAGTCTCCGAGACTGGTTGCCAGCTCCGTTTGCACCCGCTCGGACAACCGGCGGGTAAACTCGTCTGCCATCTTCTCAATCGACGTCGCCACCTCACTTCGCCCGGCGACCGCCGGCCGGCGCTGTGCAGCCGGCACGATCTCACCGCCGGCGGGATGCACTCCCATGACCCGCACTCGGGCATCCATCCCCTTGAGGCGCTGCGGACCCCGATCGACGTAGCTCACGCCGTCGATCGTTCCGGCGAGATGAGTGGCGACCTCCGTCGTCAGGATCTCGCCGGGCCCGGCCACGCCGCAGAGGCGCGCCGCCATGTTGAGCGCGCCACCACGGTAACCGTCGCCGACCGGCACCGCCTCGCCGGCGTCGATGCCGATGCCCACCGGCAGTGGACGATCCGGCTCGGCCGCCGAATGCTCGGCGAAGCGACGCTGCAGCTCGACTGCGCTGCGCAGGGCCTGCCGCGTCGAGGTGAAGACCGCGAGCGCCTCATCGCCCCGCAGCTCGAGCAGCCGGCCGCCTCCGCCTTCTGCGATCTCCCTCGTCAGCGCGGCAAACTCACCTGCCAACGCGGCGGCCGCCTCGTCGCCACGCTGCCGCGTGAACTGAGTGAAACCGCGGATGTCCGCGATCAGGAAGGTGCGAACCTGAACGGACGACTCGTCATCCGGCGCCATTACACGGCCATCCTGCAGTCAACAGTACCACTGTCGCCCAATCTCCCGGTATCCGCCCCTGGTCCCCCCGCCGTCATCCGCCTTCGTTCTCCCTCTCCGCCATCCACCATCGCTCTCCCCCTCCGCCATCCCCGTCCGTGACCCGCCCTCGCTATCCCCCTCCGTCATCCCCTTTCGTCATCCGCCATCGCTATCCGCCTCCCCCTCCCCTTTCGTTACCCGCCATCGCTATCCGCCTCGCTCACCCTTCGTTATCGGTCCCGTAGAAGAGGCCTTCAGGCCGGTCCCCGCCCGCCGTGACCATCCCCGTCTGCGCCGGCACCGGGCCCGGGCCACCCGTCAGGTAGCACGTACTCCCATCCTTCCCGCCAGCCGAACGGCGCGTCGACCAGATCTTCCAGTGGAACACCGTGCAGCAGATGGTCGAGCGCCCAGCGATTCGCCGAGTGGCCGACGATCAGCACCCGCCGGCCGCCCCACGACGCGGCCAGATCGCGCAGAAACGCGCCAGTTCGCGCCACGACCTGCCGGTAGCTCTCCCCGTCCGGAAACGGGACGTCGATGCGGCGCGCCCGCTCGACCGTGAGGCGGGAAACCGGCATCCCATTGAGCCTGCCGTAGTTACACTCTCGCAGCCGGGCGTCGAGGAGCACCGGAATGCCGCTTCCGTGAAACGCAATCTCGGCAGTCTCAATTGCCCGTGCCAGATCTGAGGCAAACACCACGGCGATGCCGTCGCCACGGCGTCGCCCTCCAAGCGCAGCCGCCTGCTTCCTACCCTCCTCTGACAGCCGTCCGGGGAGCCAGCCCGTGGCGATCCCATTCTCGTTGTCGGTAGTCGTCGCATGTGTCTCGTAGACGAGTGCTACGCCCATGCCTCATTGTGCGCGGCATTACGCACGCCACGGTGCCGGAGGCGGCTGCCTGCTACCAGGGCGACAGTCGGGAGAGACGCTCGCTAACATAAACGTACGGCGAATGCTTCCTCGCGCAACCGTTAGCGGCGTGAGGCCCGCGCCCTTCCACGGCACCACCTCTCGAGCAGTCCACTATGCCCAGAGCGTCAGCACGGGCTCCCCGGTCATTGCGTCGATAATGCAGTGGGACGCAGCCTGCACGGCGTTCGGTCAACGAACGGAGCGAGGCCGGCGCAGGTAGGCGACGAACGAGTAGGCGCCCGAGAGACTGACGGCGCCCAGCAACGCCCCCAGCGGAATGCGACTCGCGCGCTTGCCACCTGACGGCAGGGAGGCGAGACTCACCAGCCCGGCCACGGTGCAGAGATAGCCACCCACTCGGTGGGTGCGCTCCCACACGCCGGGATCGGCCAGCGACCAGGGCGTCCGGATGCCGATCAACCCGTTTCGCGGGAGTTTGGGCAGGACATTGCCCAGCCCCACCAGCAGGAGGCCGAACACCCCCCGCGAAACCCGGCTCATGTCGACGGGTAGGCCGGCGCCTCTCGCCAGCATCGCCAGATGGGCCGGCAACAGTGCTAGCTGGACCAGCCCCATTGCCTGCTCTCGCGCCTCCACGCCGGAAGTAGTGTCCTCGCGGTCGTGGCCACCCGGCCACGCGCCCAGGCGATCGTTGAGGATCGTCATCCCCGTCATCAGTACCGGGAGGGTGAGCGCAGCGCTCGCCCGGGAGCTGTAGCGATCGGGACGGCCGTCGACGTCGAAGTGAGTGGCGACACGCTCCGGCAGAAATGGGTAGGCTACGGCCGAGGCGGCAGCCGCAGCAGCGGTCGCGCCAAGGCAGGTCGCCCGCGAGGGGAAGGTCATTCGCGGTCTCCTTTCGTGGGTGCGGAAGAATCGTGCTCCGCCATCGGGCCGGTGAGCCAGCCCAGGATCTCGGCCACGAGATCCTGGAACACGGTCGTGTTGAGCGAGTAGACCTGATACTGGCCGCGGCGCTCGACGCGCACCAGATCGGCCAGTTTCAGAACGGTCAGATGATGAGTCAGCGCGGCGGGGCGAAGGCCGGTGGCGGCTGCCAGGTCGCCCGCCGTCCGCTCACCGCCACGCAATACGCGCAGGATCGTGCGCCGATGGGGATCCGCCAGGGCACGATACGCCTCCTGCATGCCACCTCATTTCAATATTTCGGTATCTATTTAAATAGTACCTCTCAATTCACGTGGGAAGCAACTCAGTTGGGGGCGCGGCGGAGCCCCTGCGTATGGCATATTGCACCAGAACAGGAAGGGATACCCCATGGCACAGGACTGGCTGCTGCTCATCTACGTCGTTCCGTCGCAGCCGTCGCGCAAGCGCGCCTACGTCTGGCGTGAGCTGAAGCGGCTGGGAGCGGTCTACCTGCGTGACGGCGTGGCCATACTTCCCGGTCGCGCCGATCTGGAGGAACGCCTCCAGGCGGTGGCCGGCCGCATCGATGAGTACGAAGGCAGCGCCGACGTGCTGCTCTCGCCGCGGTTCGCCACGAACCGCGACGAGGCGCTGATCGAGCGCTTCCGTCAGGATCGCCTGGACGAGTATAAGGAGCTCCACCACGCCTGCGTCCGGTTCCTGCGCGACGTGCTGAGCGAGGTGGATGCCGACGTCTTCAGCTTTCCCGATGTCGACAATCTCGAGAGTGAGCTCGGCCGCCTGCGACGCT
>DATGJB010000072.1:0-5250 GCA_035295425.1 Chloroflexota bacterium
GCACGTTGTCCGATCCGTGCGGGAATGGTGGTGGGTCCGGCATGTCGGCGTTGGAGTCGGTTTGACGGTGGTGTGCGTGATATCCGATATGCCGGGCTGCGGCCCGGTCTCGGTCACGGCGGACCGAGGCTTCAGAACATGGCGCACACCGCGTCGTAGGGAAACACGGTGCCGTGGCCACCGTGTCGTGGGGAAACACGGTGCCGTGGCCACCGCGTCGTAGGGAGACATGGTGCCGTGGCCGCGGCGTAGAGAGACATGGTGTAGTGGCTATTGCGTGGTAGGGATACGTCGTTTAGTGGCCGGAGCCTTACGCAGTCGGCACGCCCGTACCGCGGCACACCACCGCTCGGCTCTCCGCCGCCGGCCGGCATTGTAGACTGAACTGGTTTCCGGGGTACCGCCGGAAGTGGGGAGAATTGATGCTTTTCAAGAAAGAACGAGCCTCGTCCGAGGTAACGGAAGCAACCGTGCTCGGCGCGCTGAGCAAGATCATCGACCCCGATCTGCACCGCGATATCGTCTCGCTCGGCATGATCAAGGGGCTGCAAGTTCGCGAGAACGAAGGCGGCGCGCACGTTGCATTTACCTTCGAGCTCACCACTCCGGCCTGTCCGGTGCGCGACCAGTTCAAGAGCCAGGCTGAAGCCGTCGTGCTCGGTCTGCCCGGCGTCTCATCGGTGGACGTGACGATGAGCGCGAACGTCCGGAAGAGCTCGGTCAGCGGGCAGGGACAGATCCAGCTGCCAAGCGTGAAGAACATCGTTGCGATCGGCAGCGGCAAGGGCGGCGTCGGAAAGTCGACGGTTGCCGCGAACCTGGCGTCGGCGCTCGCCAGATCCGGCGCCAGCGTCGGTCTGCTCGACGCGGACGTGTACGGACCAAGCGTGCCGGCTCTGATGGGCATGCATGAAGGCGCCCACGCCGAGGAACACAAGCTCATCCCAAACGAGGCGCACGGCGTGAAGCTCATGTCCCTCGGGTTTCTCACGGACAACAGCCGGCCAGTCATCTGGCGCGGCCCGATGGTCGGGCAGGCAGTGAAGCAGATGCTGAGCGACGTGCGCTGGGGCGACCTCGACTACCTCCTGGTGGATCTTCCGCCCGGCACCGGTGACGCTCCGCTCACGCTGATCCAGTCGATTCCGCTAAGTGGAGTTGTCGTGGTAACCACGCCGCAGGACGTGGCGCTGGGCATCGCGACCAAGACGCTGACGATGTTCCGCAACCTGCACGTCCCGATCCTCGGTATCGTCGAAAACATGAGCGGCTACACCTGTCCGCAGTGCGGCCACCACGCCGACATCTTCAGTCACGGCGGCGGCCGCGATGCCGCCGAGGCGTTCAAAGTACCCTTCCTGGGCGGAATCCCGCTGGCGGAGGAGATCCGGCTCAGTGGCGACGAAGGGGTGCCGGTACCGGAGCGCGACCCGGCGTCGCCGCAGGCGGAGGCGTTCGAGCAGATAGCCCGCAAGCTCGCTGCCCAGGTCAGCATCCGCGGCAGTCTCAACATCAACCTCGTCGTCCGCTGACATGGCTCCCGTATCGGTCCGCGATGTCGAACAGGCTGGCGAGCGCGTCTCGGGATTCGTGGTCCGAACTCCGGTCCTCCCCTTCCTGGGCGCTGCCTTGGCCGGCGACAATCAGCTCTGGCTGAAGTGCGAGAACCTTCAGCGCACCTCGTCGTTCAAGATTCGCGGGGCATACAACGCCGTGTCAGGGTTGAACGAGGCGGAGCGTACCCGCGGGGTGATCACGTACTCCTCAGGCAATCATGGGCAGGCAGTCGCCTGTGCGGCGCATGCCCTTGGGATCAATGCAGTGATCGTCATGCCGGAAGATGCCGTTCCACTGAAGGTCGAAGCGACGCGTGGCTGGGGCGCGGAGGTGGTATTCGCCGGACACACCTCACTGCACCGGCAGGAGCGAGCCATGGAGCTGGTCGAGGAGCACGGCTACGCCGTCATCCCGCCATTCGACGATCGGCGCATCATCGCCGGCCAGGGGACGGCCGGGCTCGAGCTCATAGAACAGCTGCCCGACGTCCAGGAGGTTGTCGTCCAGGTTGGCGGCGGAGGTCTGATATCCGGCATCGCGACCGCCGTCAAAGCGCGGCGCCCCGATGTCCGCGTCATCGGGGTCGAGCCTGAAGGCGCCGCCGACGCCCGCGACTCGCTGCGCAACGGCCGATTGACGACCTGGGATCGGATCGACACGGTCGCCGACGGCTTGCGCACCAGCCGGATCGGCGAGCTCAATTTCGCGACGATCTCGGAGCTGGTCGACGACATTGTTACCGTCACCGACGATGAGATCATCGAGGCCATGGCGCTCCTCGCCACCCAGGCGCGGCTGGTCGCCGAGCCATCCGGGGCGGTGGCGCCGGCCGCGGTCCTCTTTGGACGGACCGGCCTGGCGGGGAACCGCGTGCTCGCGGTGATCAGCGGCGGCAACGTCGATCCGGCGCTTCTCGCCTCCTCCCTGGAGCGATCGTCGCACCGACAGGTCGCCCCGGTGCACGCTGGATAGCACTTGCGGCCCGGCGGAATCCAGGGGGAAGGTACCAGCCGTCGCGTGCCCCCCACTGACGGCTCGCCCGCCTCCCTTTCCGCTATCGTGCTCGCCGGTGGCCAGAGCCGGCGCATGGGTCGAGACAAGGCATTGCTCGTGCTGGAGGGACAGACCGTCCTCGCCCGAACGGTGACTGCCCTGCTGGCTGTTGCCGGCGAGATCGTGGTCGCGGGACGCACGCATCTGCCCGGCGACTGCCCGCGCGTCCGAACCGCGCCCGACAGCCGGCCGGGCCTCGGCCCATTGGCCGGCTTACAGGCCGGGCTGCGCCATACCTCTCATCGTTATGTCGCGTGCGTGTCCTGCGACCTTCCCTACTTCAACGCCGGCATCCTGAGCTTCATGGCCGGAGTCCTGCCCGGCCACGATGCCGTGGTACCGCTCGTCGCAGACCGCTCCCAGCCCCTCTATGCGGTCTACGACCGGCGCATCCACTCCGTAGTCGACGAGCTCCTGGACCGCGGTGAGCACCGCATGTCCGCTCTGCTCGACCGCCTCAACATCAACTGGGTTACGGAGGAAGCACTGACACCCATCGACCCAGCTCTCCGCGCCTTCGCCAACATCAACACCCCAGACGACTGGCGCCGAGCCAACACCCCCCACCTCCCCCCGTAGCAGAGGGCTTCAGCCCGGTTCCCGCGTGTCCGCTCCCGCACCCACGCGGTCGCCGGCATAGCAGCGAGCTTCAGCCCGGTTCCCGCGTGTCCGCTCCCCTCCATACACGCCGCCACCCTCGCCGGCTACACCTGCGGCGGCGCGACATACGGCACCCCCTCCGGCACCCCACTCCACCGGTAATCGCCGGGGTCGTCACACAACCCCTTCCTCACCGGGTTCGCAAGGATGTACGCCGCGATCTCCGCCAGATCTTCGTCGCGGCGCACCAGATGGTCGTAGCTGCGCGCCTGCCAGACCTCGCCTCGCCAGCCTGCCAACCGCAGCATCCGGCCGCACCATCCCTTGAATCGGTCCACGTACGTGAGGCTGGAAGCGCCGTCGCACAGCGGCGTCACCACCAGATGCACATGATCCGGCATGACGCAATACACGTCAACCTGGCACGACGACTTTGTCTGCTGCCCCAGGAGGCACTCCACGGCAACGGCGGCCAGAGTGTCATCGGCAAACGGAGCAGAGTCCGGCCAGCAGCGCACCGTGAAGAAGCATGCCTGGCCCGCCATCGCATACAGCTCCGGTGCCAGACGCCGATTCCTGGGTGCCGTGATCTCCCAGTGACGAATCCGCCCCTCCGGAGGCTGATCGGGCCGCAACGAGTCCCTCCTGTTCGTTTCCGTACTCTATCCCGCCCCACGACCCCACTTCCACGACCCCTGAAACAACACCGTAGCGGAGGGCTTCAGCCCGGCCCCCGCATGCCGACTCTGTCACGCGCCACCACGCCGATGCAACGTACGATCGTAGCGGAGGGCTTTAGCCCGGGCCCCGCAGTCGAAGTACATCCCGATTGAAACCCGCACGGTCCCCTACCAATGGACACATTAATGGCATGCCAGGTCCGGGCTAAAGCCCTCTGCTACGGGGTAGCGTCACGTCTGGGAAGGCGGTGGCATGCCAGGTCCGGGCTAAAGCCCTCTGCTACGTTGCTGGCTGTGGGCTGCTATTCCAGGCCCTGTTCCTTGTACTTGCGGGAAAGCTCGACGTAGTACTTCGCGCTGTGCTCGATCCACCAAGCGGCGCCGCCGTCGATCGTCTTCTTGACCCGGGCCGGCGAGCCCGCCGCCAGGGTATCGGGCGGGATCTCGGTGTGAGCGAGAACCGTGCTGTTGGCGGCCACCAGGACACGCGCGCCGATGCGCGCGTGCTCCAGCACGACAGTGTTCATGCCGACGAGGGCGCCGGCTCCGACCTCGCACGCCTCGAGGATGGCGCCGTGACCGATGGTCACGTCCTCGCCGATCGTCGTGCCCTTGTCGAACGCCACGTGGATCACGCAATTGTCCTGGACACTGCTGCGCGCGCCGATCACGATTGCCTGCTCGCCGTGATCACCACGTAGAACCGCCCCGTACCAGATGCTCGCCTCGTCTTCGACCACGACATTGCCGATCAATACCGCAGTCGGAGCGACGAAGGCCGTCTCGGCAACCCGCGGGACGTACCCGTCAAACTCCACGATCATGCCGTCCTCCCTCGAATCGGAGTCTCATTGTATCGGCACGATATGGAACATCTGTACTATAATGTCACCGGAGGATTGAGGTTATGGAGTTCGTCAGCAAGGGCGACAGGTCGTTTCTGGTGAGGGACGTGCGGAGCGTCGCTCTCAATCCGGAGCAACCGGGGACCGCCGACGTGTCGCTGTTCAGCCGGCGGGTTGACATTCCGGGTCAGATCGTCAATGGCCCCGGTGAGTTTGAAGTGCGCGACGTATTGATCGCCACGCTGGAGCACGGCGGCGCGCTGGCTCACGCCTTCGACATCGACGGTATCAACGTGTTCTTCGTCGACGGCCCCGCGCCTGCTCTCTCTGAAGCGGTGCTTCAGGCAATCGGTCGTGTCTCGGTACTGATAGTCCATGTGGACGAGACCCGAGCCGCCCGCCAGCTGGTCGACGATCTGCTGCCTCGTACCGTGATTGCCTACGGTCCGGCGGCCGCGGACCTGTGCGCCTCGCTCGGAGCCAGAGACCCCGAGCCTCAGGCACGAGTGGTCTGG
>DATGJB010000073.1:0-15828 GCA_035295425.1 Chloroflexota bacterium
CGTGGATGCCTGCTTGCTCAAGCGCTTTGTGGATGTCTGTAACTCGCAGACGACGAATCTTAGCCTGGGCCGTGATGAGAGAGCTCCAGGTTCTCCGCTCCTGGACCAGACCTCTCAAACTGGTCTCATCTAGCGCCTCAAGCAAGCGTTCGGAGAACAGACGCTGCGAGCCAGCCTCCAAGACGATCACCAAGTCGCCGGGCCGGAGATCGTGAGCCTGAACGGTTGCAAGGCGCAAGCTACCATCGCGTAGTACATCGAAAGCTCGATTGCGGGCAACGACAGCGATTGTCCCGTCCGCGAACGTGAGCGTCGCGGTCTCCCGTGCCCCGGCGTCCTCACGGGTAAGAGCTGCGGCCACGCCCTCCAGATCGAGGGGCACCACGCTCAATCTCTCCGGTGTGGCATCTATCTCCAACACTTTCGCGTACGGAGCGCTCATTGCGTACGCGGCATCATGGATGCCCTGTAGCGCCTGTTTCGCTGTTCTCGCGACCTCTGATGGCCCCAGGAGCGCAATTTGGGGCCTTACGAGCGCGCATAGCGTTCTGGCCTCTATCGGGTCAAGCACTAGGGAGACATACATTGGCCTGGAAGCCATCACTGCGTCGATGGTGCGAGGGCCCCTGATTCCGTGAACAACCACCGCGTCCGCGCAAGGCATGGAAGCGACGTCTCTGTCCGCCAAGACGTGAATGCCGAGAAGCCGGATCTCTGGTATCTCGACTCCCCACAGATGCGCCAGGTAATTCTCCAGTGCTCGCTCAGCCCGACGATTTCGGACGAGCACATTGATTCGAGTCACGCTTCGCGTGGAGAGCATCCCATCAATCGCGGTCACGGTGGTCCGAAGTCTCTCTGCGGCACGATCGCACCGCCGCATAACGTCGTGCGGCAGAGAGATGGCGTTCCCCCAATTCTTGCGCGCCTAGAGGGTCTCGATGGGCCAGTCTGTCCACTGCGCTCTCCAACATGCCGAACTCTGGGTCTCCGTCGTCGTCACAGGTAAAGCTCTGCCAGGCAGCCCACCATGCCGCGCTCGCATGTTTGAGGGCTTGATCGAGTTCTTGGGATCTTCCCTTGAGTTCGCCAAATTGATAGTCGAACTTGCGCTCCTCAACTGCTCGCTCACGGTTGACAACGTGGCCCTGGACCTGTGGCACAGTCTGGAATCCGCCGACTACGAACACTGGGATCCCGCCAAAGCCATGAGGAACATCCAGACTCGTCAAGGCGCCCGGGCTGGCAGCGGCAAGTACGGTCGGGCGGCTTAGTCCACGAGCCATGAGGGTATCTTGAACCTGGGTAAGAGCACGACCACGGGTCGTCTCGTCAACTAATGCAAGGAGAATATCAACTGCGGCCAGCTTGCTCGCCGCTTCCCTGGAAGTGCAGCCGCGAGCGGGACGAGCACGCGCGGCTGATAGCAGTTCTTTCTACTCGCTATGCGCCCGAGAACTTTGCGGCTAGCCGAGGAAGCGACTCCATCGCCGCCCCCCACCGCTTCGACCGCAAGGAATGAAGTGCCGGCAAGGGACTTTCTTGCGATCTCTGGATGCTGGTCCAAACGGCTCTCCCAGTCCGCATGCAGGAAATCCTTCGGATGTGCGCGTTCCTCGTTGTAGCGGGCGTAGCGCGCCTCCCTGCGGCGCAGATGTGCGGCGCCCACCTCGTATCGAAACTCTTGAACAAGCGATCGTGTGCGACGTCCGAAAGGAACGATTCCGAACTCAGTGTTGAGTGGAAGCCCTCGAAGAACATCTGGCAGGGCCAGGGACAGATGGAATGGAAGCAAAGCAACAGGAGCGATCGACTGCCAGAGCGCGATGCAGATTACGCATCGCCCCTGACACAATGCCGCCTCAAGAGGATCCAACCAGTTCCATAGCTCATCCTCAATTGCGCCATCGTCGTGCTCAACTCGACGCTCAACGCCAGCTATCAATCCTTCCCTCTTCCAGACTGCGGCGCCCTCGCAATCGACACATATTACCGGCCTAGCGAAACGGTCTCAAGTTTATTGAGAACATGGCGGCGGATTCCCGACCGACCGGGCAGGAAGCGTCGGCCGGAGTCCCTGCTCGACATTACTGACGCCTCTCACATCGACGCGCGAACGGTCGTCGCCGATGTATCGTATCCAACGTGTCCGGCGAGAACCTGGCGTAAGGTGACATTCTGCTCTCGGTCCTCGAACAGCGCCACGCCCTTGTAGCTACCAAGAGAGTTGAGCGCCTCCTCGCGGTCCCGCAGAACCTTATATCAGCGAAGCGAAGGATCGCTTCCCCAACACCGTCACGGGTCATAAGGCGCTCGGCCACCGAATCGGCTTCTTCAGGTCGTTGAGATGAGACTTGTCGGCATAGCCATCCTGCTGGAGCCGTCCAACGACTAAGCCTGGAGCGATTCCTTGCTGACTGGCGAAGTCCCGTACCGACTGAGCAGTGAAGGTCCTTGCGGCTATGAATTCAGCGTAATCACTCGGTGCAATTAGGGAATCTCGAGCGAACTCATCGGCCCTTTTTTCGGCTGGATCGGCGCCGCTGCCGTTGTCTCCGACATCGAGGTAGTCAGATCGCTTACGCTCGAAGAGGTGCCCAACCTCGTGGAAGAGGCTGAACCAGAAGTGGTCGTTGGACCTGTGGCGCATGCTTAATTGGATCAGTGCCTTGTCTGGTCCGATCCAGCGTGCGGCACCACTGATATGTGTCCCCTTGAATTCAGGCGTCAGGACGAGGACGACGCCCGCACTTGCGAGGAGAGCTCGAGCTCGCTCCACAGCCTGCACGAAGTCTGCCTGACGAGTGAGCCTCTTCACCTCTTTCAAGACCTCGCGTAGTCGCCTAGGGTCAAACGGCTGACTCTCCGACTTCCGTGCCACGAGTTCACCCCAGCGAAGCCACGCGGCGGTGGCTTCAGGGGAAGAGGCAAAGGCGGGAGATCTGCGAAATGCCACCGCCGGAGCGAGCCACTGCTTCTCCCAAGCTTCACGGCTGGCAACGCCAAAGTAGGAGAGGAGAGCCGCGACCCTGCCTCCTCGAGTCGAGTCGTGCTGGATCAGTTTGTTTCTCTCCAAGTCCTTGATCGGAAAACGTCCCGCCCAGTCAGCATTCGCTTCCAACTCTTCCAGTGCTCTCTCACGGGCAAGATGTTCACGGAACATGGTCTCCAAGCTGTTCCAGAAGCTTGCAGTGATACCGAGAGTCCGCTCCAGTTGGATCGCCGTGTCGGGCGTGATAGCCGCCTTGCCGTTGATGATTTCGTTGATCGTCTTGATAGGCCTGCCCATTCGCCGAGCCAATTCAGACTGGGACATGCCCCGATCCTCGAGTGCTTCCTGGAGAATCTCGCCCGGGGCGACAGCCCACTCCGGCTGCCAGGACCGCCATTCAGTCGCCATGGTAGTCAACAACCTCCGTGATCAAGATTCTTGTGACACGGCCCTGGTCGATCCCGCCGTCCTCCACCAGAGGGATCGGGTCGTGATCTGGCACGAAGACGAGGCGATATTGGCCCCAAAGGTGCAGTGCAAACTGACCGCGTCGATCGCCACGCAGTTGGTGACACCGACCCGGCACTCCGACCATCGCCTCCAGTGTGGGAGCAGCCGCAAGCGACGCCAGACGCTTCTTCATCAACTTCCAATTGTCCGGCCCCCACCGACGTTGGCCCTCCTTGTCCGTCAAGCAACTCTTCTCAAGTTTGTGGTCGGCCCACGAGATCTCGATGGTCAACCCCCTGATGTGTTATAACCCTAGAGGTTATAGAACATCGTAGCACATTGGATGGGATCATGCCCGCGCAGCTCTCACTACTCCAGGAAGGACCTTTAGGTCCGTTACCAACAGACTGTTGGCACTACGTGCCAGCTCTGCAGAACAAGCCCGGCGAACTCGACGCCCTCCGGGATGCGTCGGAGGAAACCTGGAGCCGCATGACTCCTGTCATCCATCTGGTCGGACCGCGGAAGAAGCGGTCTAAACCCTTTCGCAGCCAGACCATCGCGGACTGGGTGAAACGAGTCGCGGCAGCAGTTGGCTGCCACCCCGTGTACCTGGACGTGATGCGCCTCGATCCGGTCTCCCCCGTCGAGACCACGAAAGGCACAGTACCGCTTCTCACTCATGTCTACGCGTCGGCACGTAAGCGGGGCGTCCGCTTCGTCCCGGTGGCATGGGTCGGGGAATGTACAGAGGCCCACCTTGAGGCAGTCGCTGATGCTGCAGCGGCCGACTGTCGGGGCGTGGCGGTTCGCTTTCGATTCCTGCGCACTATGCCACTACCGGGTACCACGCGGTCGGCGATGCTGATTGATCTATTACATCGCCTCGACTGCGACATGTCCTCAGCTGACCTGCTCCTCGATTTGGAGTATCTGGATCCGGATGAGGACCTCTCGGCAGAGGACATTGCCGCATCAATCGAGGAGATGGCAGCCGTCGGCCCATGGCGCAGTATCGCGCTGCTGGGCAGCTCGATCCCGGACATGCTCGGCTCGATTCCGGAAGGAACCCTTGGCTCGCTGCTCCGTCGAGAGTGGAAGCTCTGGACTCAACTCCACCAGTGCCAGCTCTCACGACTCCCGGCATTCGGTGACTACGCCATCCAGCATCCACGTCCACCCACAGAGGGTGGCGGACCCGGGATGCGGGCGAATATTCGCTACACCGCGGGAGATGAAACACTGGTGGTGCGAGGAAAGGGGTCTGTCCTGCAAGAGGGCAAAGAACAATACATAGAGCTGTGCCAGCAGATGTTCTCCCGGGCAGAGTTCTTGGGAGCAGCCTACACTGCGGGAGACGGCATCATCGCCGACTGCGCGAATGGGACGATCGAGCCCGGCGCGCAGAGAATGTGGCGGGGAGCTGGTACATCGCATCACCTTCGCGTCGTCACCGACCAGCTTCAGGAGCTGCGGGGAGGTCACCCCTGAAGTGTCGCGCTCCAATTCGTTACCGGCGCGGGTCGCGTTGCACGATCGCCCGGCGGACGATCGTCTTCAGTTGAGCGAGGGTTGCTGTATTGAGCAGCTCACGCCAGAGGTAGGCGCGAGATGCCTTTTTATCAGGCGCGAGGCCGAGATCGTGCAGAGCCGCCATTGCCTCGTCGCGCCAGAGGAGGCGCACAAGGATTTCCGGATCAACGCGGCAGTTAGCGCTCGTCTCGCGCACGGGAGTGAAGTCGACCGATCCGTTCATGTGGATTGTTGTTATCCCCCACCACTCCGGCAGCATGCCGATGACGCTGTCGCGGTGGTTTTCAGCGATCACAACTGTGCATCGATCAAAGAGTCGTTCATAGGCCGAGGCCTGCCGAGGGAGGCGGCGAAGCGTGTCCCTGGCCGTCTTTATCTCAAACGCTTCCAATCGCATCCCGATCACTGCCAGGTCGGCACGCTCATGAGACCGAGGCACCCAGAACTCGTCAACGGTCCTCTTCGCTCCGTCAGTCTCGACTAATACCCGCTCGCGAAGAGCGCTGCGCACTATCGACTCGCTGGGCGAGCTCATAGCCAGGGCCCTGAATCATCAAGGGTCTCCACTCGGGCTAGGTGAGGAAAGCGAGACCGATCTGACCCAAACCTCGCGAGATTCCAGTCCTCGAACATGTGGTTGATTGTAATGACGTTGGCGCAACGAGTCGAGGGTCCGGCCGTAGCGACGCATGGATCAGCACGGGCATCTACCAGTAGTCGATATGCGCCAGCGCACCGGCGTCATCTGTCCAGATGGGAGCCCTGATCCAGTCTTCCTTCCGTCGACCGTGCACCCTTTTGTGCACCCATTTCGTTCCGTTCGCCGAAATTCGGGGACGGTTGCCGGTAGCCGGGCACCTCGATCTTTGGCTTCAACACGCCAAATACGAACGTTCGGGTATCTCGGCGAACCTCAGTCCCCGGAACTCATAAGCCCTTGGTCGCAGGTTCGAATCCCGCCGCCGCCACTTTTTCCCCGTCAGGACGCCGAGTCTTAGGCCACCTCGGGATGCGTGAAAGCGCGACGACCGGCGCGCGTCCACTGGGGCATCCACTGGGCGCAGATGTCAGCGAGAAGCCGTTCGAGCAATTCAGTCTGCTTGTTCCAGTCAGCCGGGATCTCCACTTCTTTCAGCTCGGACTCCAGACTCAAATGCACGTTCAGCCGTTTACGCAGATTTTGGAGAGCCGACAGCCCTCTGTTCATCCGTTGTTCCTGCCGAGGCAGCAAGTGCCCGAATCTGACCATTCACAAGAGTTGGAGCAGCCGGCGGCGCGAAGCGTGATCCGCTCCCTCGTGCCGATCCTCGTCATCAATGGTGTGCTCCCGATCATCCTCTATCAGGTGCTTACGGGACATGGTGTAGCCGAGGTTCCGGCACTCGTGGCAGGCTCGGTCTTACTTGTTGCGTCCCGGCTCCTGTTCTACGGTTTGTTCGCGGCGACCTTCATGCCCACCATGACCGACGGTCGCCGTGCACAACGTACTGCGGTAGCATTGCAGAACGCGGGAAGATCATAGCTGCAGTACTGCATCGAGCTGATGGCACAACCGTCTCTACTTCAGCAGCTTGCCGCTCTCGACTTCCCCCCGGACATCCCGGCGTACGAGCCCGCTATGAAAACCTGCAGCCCTGGGAACTCACGTCAGTACTCCTTCGTTTCTACGGTCTCCACAATCTGGGCGCGGGGTTCGAAGATGAGGGTGCCCTGTACACGGCCCCACACCTGTCTCATAGCGGCGAGAAGCCCTTCCGCCTCTTCCTTCGAGGCGAAGTCCAAATCGATCATGACGTCGTTGGGGTTATCGGCTCCCCGCAGGATGGAGTAGCGGAGCACGCCGGATCGTGCCCGCCCGATCGGGTCATCGTCGAAGGCCTTTTTCCAGCCCGCGTAGTTGGCTACGTGATGTTCGATCCGCAATGTCGGCATCCAGCTTCTCCTTGCCTCACCATTTGTTCTGCCGTAGCGCGCGTTCGCCTATGCTGCACGCATGCGCCGGAGGGATTCGGCCGGCGGGAGGAGTGAGGGCTGTATTCCCTCTCGTTAGCCGTGTAACCGTGCTGACAGCTAGGTCAGGATCATGCGGCTCGCAGTCCCCATTGCCCAGACGCGTTTCCTAGACACTCACTTCCACTGGCGGAGTGCCGATCACCTGCTGTCCAAAGGGCATCATCGGCTGGTCGAATGTCGAGACTACCGTTGCGGCGGCAAAGAAGCCCACACAGCGCGCGGTTTCCTCGCCGATGTTTCGGACGCCGTGGGGTACCATCTGCGGAATGAGCGCTGTCTGGCCGGCGGAGAGCCGTCCCGTCTCCTCGCCCAGACGCGCCTCAACCGTTCCCGAGAGAATCAGCAGGATCTCCTCTGCGCTATCGGTGTGGGTGCCGAGGTGGTGCCCTGGCTCGATCTCGAAGTAGACGACCGCGGAGCTCTGGGTGCCTGTGGCCGCGTAAAACGGAAAGTTTACAGCGACACGCATTGTCCGGTCATTCTCATACCAGGCGTCGAGCGTCTCCAGCGTGCTGAGATCAGCGGTTTTCACATCGTGCCTCCTGGCTTCGGTTCTTCTTGGGGCGCCGCCACAGGACAGCACCTTCGAAAGGACGGTACTCTTCCCACCGTCGGTCAGAAGGTGATCTGACGACGCACGTGACGTATCTTCACCATCCTATGCCTCTGCGCTGCCAGGCGCATGAGTTTTCCTCATGGGCTCCAGGCACAACATTCATTCGGCGCATCGAGGGCGCAGGAGGACCGGATGAATCCATCATCGTTGCCCGAAGATGAAGTAAGCGTCGGTCATGGGCGCAATGCAATTACGAGCTCTACGTGTGCGACAGACCGCGACGCCTGAGGGTGCCTGCCACAGATCAACCTCTCGCTCATGCCGTTCGCAGTGCCTCGGTGGGCGGCATCCGAGACGCTCGGACGGCTGGCATCAGGCCGGCGAACGCGCCGATCAGGATGGCCGAGGCGATCCCGCCCAACCACGCCTCCATGGGGATCACGATGGCCCAGCTCTTCGAGGTGGCGTACACGGCCGTTGCCGCGGCCCCGACCAGTACGCCCACGACGCCGCCGACAAGAGCGAGCAGGATCGACTCCGCGAGGAACTGCATCCGGATCTGGCCCTTCGTCGCACCAAGGGCGCGTCGGAGGCCGATCTCAGAGTGGCGTTCCAGAACCGAGATGATCATGATGTTGGCGACACCGACGGCACCCACGATCAGTGCCACCAGTCCGAGCCCGAGAAAGAGGCTGTTGAACGTCCCCGCCGCAGCGGCCCGGGCGACGAGCACGTCGGACGGCTGGCTCACGTTCACCTCATATGGTGCCTCAGGGTTGGCGGTCTGGGCGAGCAGCGACTGCACCGCCGCCTCATGACCGGTGGCGGTGCGCACGTAGATCGTGCTGGGCGGCCCAGCTTGCTGTGCGCCGCGGACCATGCTGACATAGCCGAGGTACTTCTGGGCGGCGGGATAGCCGATCAAGGCGCTATCGTCAACTTCGGAGTCGAGCGGCGAGGGGTCCAGGATGCCGACGACGTTGAACCACTGGCCACCCAGCCAGATCCGCTGATCGGGGTAGACCCGGTCGATACCCAGCTGTTGCGCGGCGACCGAGCCGAGTACCGCGACCGGCTCGCGGGCAGTGCCGTCGTTGAGCCATTCGCCGCGTGCGAGGCCGGTGCCAAGCACGGACGGCAGGTTCAGGCTGGTGGCCCGTACCTGGAGACCGCCGGTCTCGGCCACCGGGATCAGCGAGCTCCGGTAGATCTTTTCGTTGTCCATAAGGGCGGTGTGTGCCACCTGTTGGACATCGTCAAGGAGTGTGAGCCGCGCGGGCGCTTCGCGGGGCAGCTGCGCCGGCCCCCCGGTGAGGCTCTGGCCGGCCTCGACGGTCAGCAGGTTCGTGCCGAGCCGGTTGATCTCGGACATCAGCCCGGCCTGTGAGGAGGAGGACAATCCCAGTACGCCCACGATCGCTGCCGTTCCGATCGCGACCCCGAGCGCGGACAGGGCGGCGCGCAGCGGCCGGGCGCGCAGCCCAACGCTTGCCACCCGAAGCCCGTCCTGCAGCGACAGTCGTCGCGCGTTGTCAGTCACGGCGCACCTCCGTTCGCGGTATCGGAGACTATCCGACCGTCCAGCATGCGAATCTGGCGGCGCAGCTGATCGGCGAGGTCGGCGTCGTGCGTGATCATGATGATGGTGGCGCCGGCGGCGTTGAGGTTGCGGATGAGCTCCATGATCGACGCGCCGGCGGCGCTGTCGAGGTTTCCGGTCGGTTCGTCGGCGAGCACGATCGCCGGACTCCCGACGAGGGCCCGGGCGATTGCAACCCTCTGCCGCTCTCCTCCGGAGAGCTTGGTGGGCTTGAATGTCGCGCGTGCGGTGAGGCCGACTCGTTCGAGCGCCTCATTAGCACGCCGGTACCGCTCCGCGGCGGGGACACCGGCGTAGAGCAACCCGTCAGCGACGTTCTCCCGCACCGTGGCGTGTTCGGCCAGGAAGAACTGCTGGAAGACGAACCCGATCCGCCGGGCCCGCAGCCGCGATAGCTCACGGTCGCTCAACCGCGCAGTGTCGAGACCTCCGATCCGGACGATGCCGCCACTGGGAGGCTCGAGCGTCCCAATGACGTGCAGGAGCGTGGACTTACCCGACCCGGACGGTCCGACGATTGCCACCAGCTCGCCCCGCCCGACGGAAAAGGACACCCCCCGCAGGGCGGGCACCGGCGGTGCCTCACCATAAACCTTGGTCACCCCCTCCAGCTCCAGAACCGATTCGCCACTCATGACGACGCCACCACCACTCGATCGCCTGCGCGCAGACTGCCCTCGACCTGAACGAGCCCGGTGGCATCGTCGAACAGACCAGGCCGCACGGCGACTAGCTCGCGTCGTCCGCCCGCGCGAACGACCTCGACCGCTAACCCACCGCCGGACTTCCCGACGAGCGCGGTAACCGGCACGATCAGCGCATTCTTGACGCCTGCGGTGGTAATCTGCACCTGCACCGGGGATCTGTCGAGCCCGCGCGCCTGTTCTGGATCGTCGAGGGTGATGTAGGCCGGGATGGTGGCAACCCAGGCGTTGGAGTTCGGCCCGGCAGGGAGTTGGGCGACTCTTCCTAACCGGTCCACCCTTCCCATCGCCGATCTATTGCCCGGAAGAGTGATCTGCACAGACTCGCCCTTCTTCACTTCACCTTGCTGCGACGGATCGAGGGCCACCTGCACCTCGAGCGTGTCAGATGTGGCGGACAGGACCTTGGAATCAGGCTGGGCGGATCCACCGAGCGCGCCGGTCACTGTGGCAATTCGTACCGACTGGGGAAGGAACACCGCCTGACCGAGAGCCAGCGATCCGGTCTGATGCTCGCCCCGTCTGAACTGCAGCTTCTCGAGCGCGGACGCCGTCGCGGCACTGAACCGGTCAGAGGACGCGTCGAGCCGCGCTCGGCGCGCGTACCCGAGGTGCACCAGATTGGCATTGAGCTCGGCGACATCGGGTCCGCTGTCACCCTGCGACAGCGACCGGTACGCCGGCGTCGAGCCGCAAAGAAGCAGAACCGGATGGTCGTCCACGCGATACAACACGTCGCCGCAGGCGATCCTGTCGCCCTCGGCGGGCAGCTCGGTGTATGTCCCACGGGCGCGGTTGAATACGTCGTACGGCGAGCCGTCCGATCGTGCGCGGTAGGTCAAGGTCCCAGACTGGAAGACGATGGCCGTGACCTCCCCCTTTTCCACCTTCGCGGTGTTTGTTGGCTGCCCCTGTGTGGCCGCAGTCGATTGCTTCGCACTGGACGTCACGGCCACGCCGCCGGTAGTGGCCGCGACAACCAGGACTGCCGCGACGGCCAGCACCCATCGCTTCTGCATCAGTGTCCCCCTGCGACCCCTGCCGCCGCAGCGAAGTCGCGGCACTTCTGCATCGCGACGTGGAGAATGCTCATACCACCCGGCATTGCGGCGGATGGAATGCGATTCGTGTCGATGAGGGGCCCGTCGGGAGTAGGATCGGGGAAGTCGGGCACGCCGTTGACGCGGATGCACTGGGCGAACTTGAGGCGTGCCATCCTCTGCGAGGGCGTCACCTTGGCGCCCGTGAACCCTGGCGGCTCCAGGCTTTTACACGCGCCGATGGCCTGCTTGAACGTCATGCTGTTCGGGTCCAGCGACGAGCCGTTGACTGCCTGATCGATGGTGAACGAGCCCGAAGCGGCCGGGTCGGGGAATCCGCTGACGCCATAGGTGCGCATGCATTCGGCGAACTTCACTGCCTGCTCGTGAATGGAGGCGGTGCCATTGCCCCCGCTTGCGGCGGTGCCGTTGTCTGTGCCGGCAGATCTGGTCCCACAGCCCGCGACGACGACGGCAACCATGGCAAGGGCGGCCAGACGCCAGAGGGTTCTACGCATAGCTTCTCTCCCGTGTGCTGATTGGATTGGCAATGGCTCAATGACCGATCAAGCTGGTCACTGCTGCACTCCCGCACCGGTCTAACAGTGGCGCACATGGAAACGCAGCCGTGATCGACGGCTGCCAGGTGCGGGCTGCGGTGGCAGGCTTCCGAACGCAGGCAGCGGTGGCAGGGTTCGCTGTCCTCGATCTGGCGTAGCCCGGTTACCGGCAATGCGGTCGACCATGGCGACACCGACCGCGAGATCCGCCTCCACCCGGTCGTTGCCGGGCTGGCCCAACACGACCCCGGTGATCGTGGTCCGCTTGCCATTGATCCGGCGGATGGCCCGGAACACGAAGCATCCGCCGGCCGCATTGTCCGAGCCGGTCTTGACACCGACAAACCGGTTGTGCCCGAGCAACGTGTCGGTGTTATGCACGGTGCCGGCCACGGCACCGTCGCGCTCGGTGTGGTGACGATGCTCGCGAACAAGGGGAGGCGCATCGCCCGATCGACGGTCCGCACCTGGTCGGCGGCAGTCGACACGGTTGCATCGTCGTAGCCACTCGGGTCGGTATAGCGGGTGGGCACCCAGCACGAGGTAGGCCGTCATCACCCTCGCAACGCTGGCGATTGCAGCCGCGTGCTGGTTCGGGGCGGCCTGGATCTGTGAGTGTCCTATCTGGACGGCGGACTCGCCACCTGCCGGCGATACCGCACTGGGCAGCGCCCCGGCGCGCGCACCACGATGCTCACCGCGAGGGACGACGATGGGTAATGCGACCGTCGAGGAAAGGGCCGCCAAAGCTCGGTAGCCGAGTGCTGCGACCATCATCGCGATGATTACGACGAGGCCGGGGACACGAGTACTGCGAATCTGTATCCGACAGGTCGTTGGTCGTGTGGGACGACGGGTTGTGGTTCGTGCCGGATCCTGGTAGGTCATGTCCCCAGCCTAGGCAGCGTGGCGTTGCCGGCACGTATGGGATTTTCGATATGCCCACGATATGCTCCGGCTGGAAACATAGAGAATATGCGTGTGTTGATCGTTGAGGACGAGCCCTATATGGCAGAAGCCATCCGCGCCGGCCTCCGCCTGGAAGCGATCGCGGCGGATATCGCCGGTGACGGCGACACCGCCGTCGAGCTGCTGAGCATCAACGCCTACGATATCGCCGTCCTCGACCGCGATATCCCCGGCCCTTCCGGTGACGAGGTCGCCAAACGGATCGTCTCCTCCGGCGGCGGCATGCCGATCCTCATGCTCACCGCTGCCGACCGGCTCGACGACAAGGCCTCCGGGTTCGAGCTCGGCGCAGATGACTACCTCACGAAGCCGTTCGCACTCCAGGAGCTCGTGCTCCGTCTGAGAGCGCTCGACCGCAGGCGCGCCCACACCAGGCCGCCTGTGCGAGAAATCGCCGGTCTGCGTCTGGATCCGTTCCGCCGCGAGGTCTACCGCAACGGCCGCTACGTCGCGCTCACGCGGAAGCAGTTCGCCGTGCTTGAAGTCCTCGTCGCTGCCGAAGGCGGTGTCGTCAGCGCCGAAGGGCTCCTGGAACGGGCGTGGGATGAGAACGCAGATCCGTTCACCAACGCTGTGCGCATCACGGTCTCGGGACTACGTAAGCGTCTCGGCGAGCCCTGGATCATCGCGACCGTACCCGGCGCTGGCTATCGCATCGACACCCAACCAGACACCGGACGCGAGGGAGGAGACCGTGGATAGGGTCCCTGGTCTGAGCGTGCGCCTCAAGCTCACGCTCAGCTACGCCGGCTTCCTCATGGTCGCAGGCGTTTTGCTGTTCGCCGTCGTGTGGGTGGTCGTCCTGCAATTCATGCCCGATATGGGAGTGAGCCCCGCGGGGGTGCTGAGCCGCTCCGTCCTCTTGCATTCCTTCGCTCGGACAGCAGCCGGTGTATTGGCGTTCCTGCTGGTGTTCGGACTTCTGGGCGGGTGGATTCTCGCCGGCCGCATGCTTGCCCCTCTGACCCGCATCACCGATGCCACACGCATGGCCGCGACCGGGTCGCTCTCCCACCGAATCCGGCTATCGGGCCCTCGAGATGAGTTCCGCGAGCTCGCCGACGCCTTCGACACCATGCTCGCGCGGCTCGAAGCACACGTCGCCGAACAGCAGAGATTCGCAGCCAATGCCTCCCACGAACTGCGCACCCCGCTGGCGATCACGCAGTCTCTTCTCGAGGTGGCCCGCAAGGATCCGACCGGCGACACCGGCGAGCTCGTCGACCGGCTCCACGCCGTCAACACTCGCGCGATCAACCTCACCGAAGCATTGCTCCTGCTCAGCCGCGCCGACCAACGGTCCTTCACTCGAGAGCACGTTGACCTGTCCCTCATCGCGGAAGGGGCCACGGAAACGCTCCTACCCCTCGCGGAAAGGCACGGCGTCACCGTCGAGACCTCCGGCGACATGGTACCTGCCATCGGCTCACACGCGCTCCTGCTGCAGTTGACCACGAACCTCGTGCACAACGCGATCGTCCATAATCTGCCTGAACAGGGCGACGTATGGGTCACGACCAGCGTTCACGCCAAGACCGCGGTGCTCACCGTCGAGAATACCGGTGAGACGCTCACCGCGCAGCTCGCGTCCACGCTTGTCGAGCCTTTTCGTCGCGGCACCGACCGCATACGCACGGACCATGCAGGCGTCGGCCTCGGCCTGGCAATCGTTAAAAGCATCACCCAAGCACACGACGGAACCCTTACCCTCACCCCTCGGGCAGCCGGTGGGCTCCGCGTGACGGTGCACCTACCGCTCGCAGCAGAGGGTGTCGGTGTCGATGTACCGATGTGAGTGGCCCGGCACGGGTAACTCCGGATGAACACTATACGGCGTGCCTGATTGTGCCTTGGGCGACGGGGAAGGTCGCCCAAGGAGAGCGGATACGCACGGCTCACCGCCACTTTCCCCGTCGGGACAGCATGTCTCAGACGACGTGGGAGGTGCAATATGGTCGTCCTTCCCAAAGACTGGGAGGCTGATGGCTTTGCTCCCGGCGCGTACGTCCTCGTCGAGCGCGACGGGGCCGGGGAGATTCGCATGCTCCGGGCCGGCGACATGGCTGCGCGCATTGACGCGCTCGCCGATGAGATCATGGAGACGCATGCCGAGGCGCTGACCTTCTCCTGCCCAGTCTACGGAGTCCCGGCGCGCTCGCCCTTTGATCGGTACATGGGCTCACCTCACCCGGCGGTAGCGGATGTGCGTGGCGAGCGGCGAGTGGAGCACTTCAACGGGCTCAAGCCCGAGGTCCGCCTCGCCCTCAAAGATCCGCTCGCCGGCGCCGAGCAGGACCGGCACGAGATCGATCGTCAGTTCGTCGATCACACCGGCGGCGAGTGCCTGCCGGACCGTCCACGCGCCGCCCGCGATGTCGACGCCGTCGTCACCCGCGGTCTCCCGCGCCTGCGCGTAGGCGGCCTCGAAGCCCCCGGTGACAAAGTGGAAGGTCGTCCCGCCTTCCATCCTGATTGGGTCACGGGCGTGGTGGGTGAGCACGAACACCGGAGCGTGGTACGGCGGCTCCGGTCCCCACCAGCCGCGCCAGTCCTCGTCCCACGCGCCGCGGATCGGACCAAACATGTTGCGACCCATGACGTACGCGCCGCGGGGGCGCATGAGCCAGCGGGTTGCCGTCTCGTCGGCATCGTTGGCGCGCTCGTCGCCGAGGTGCCAGCGGTGCAATTCGAATCCACGCTTCCCGAGTGGATTTTCGCGGCTCTGATCGGCGCCGGCGACAAAGCCATCCAGCGAAATCGACATGTGGCAGGTGGTGTCCGTCATCATTGGCTCCTGAAGCGATTCCGATGTACGCAGGGTAGCACGACGCACGGCTCACTCGGTCGACACGGCACGGGGGGCATTCTCTTTCATGGCCCACCTGATCGTTGGCCCGAGGCTCCGGTCATGAGCCGTCGCTACAGCGCTGTGCTGGGCACGGCGAAGGTGGCCAGCTTCCCCATCGAACCTCGCCTACCTCGCGCTCCGCGCGATAGTCTGTACCACGATCGGGAGGGCATGGTCCGTGATCATGCCCCGCTCGGCAGTCTGAATAGAGGGAGGCGCACCGCCGCATGACGAACCCAATGGAGACTGGATTGAAGACCCACACGCTTGAGACTAACGGGGCCAACATCGTCTACGACGTCCAGGGTCCGCTGCCCTCCGCCGACGGACGTCCACCGCTCTTCATGATCGGCCAGCCGATGGATGCCGGCGGCTTCCGCACGCTGGCGTCGTACTTCCCCGACCGCACCGTGATCACCTATGACCCGCGCGGCCTCGGCCGCAGCACTCGTAGCGACGGCCGCGTCGACCAGTCCCCCACGGTCCAGGCCGACGACGTGCACGCCGTGATCCAGGCACTCGACGCCGGACCGGTGCAGATGTTCGCGAGCAGTGGCGGAGCG
>DATGJB010000074.1:0-38704 GCA_035295425.1 Chloroflexota bacterium
TTCCGGCCTGCAGAGCAGGTGCCGCGAGTCGGGGTCGAAGGTCACCACGGTGGCGTATACCGCCAGTCGTTTGCCGAGGTACTACCCGTGCCCGCCGAGCTGGACGTAGCCATTACTGCGGACCTGGCGGAACCACCGGCAACGTGCGAGGTAGCGATCGACCCGGCCGACCCGCTTCATTTCTCCGCCCGACCGCTCCACACCGATCTCGTTGAGCCCATCGTGTGGATTCCCACCAGGGGAAATGAGGTTCGCCAACGGGGTCGTTGATAGTACGGCACACCGCCTTCCCGTTGCTACGATCGGGATGGAAGACACGGCTTGTTTGTCTGTATGGGGCCGTACGCTATGCGCCGGATATGCATCATTCTCCTCCCGCTTCTCGTTCTCCCGGCAACAGAGCATGCGGCAACGCGCTCTCTTCAACGAGGAGCAGCCACGAGCCCGACCTGCACGCTCTCGTCCGCCGACCCGCGAACCGGACTACTCCAGGGCACCACGTCTGGCGGTAGCTTCTTCGCCCTGATGAGCCAGGTAATCGCGACCAGCGACCCAACCAAGATCGTCTTCCGCGTCACTGGGCACGGGCCGCTAGCCATCACCGCCATTGGTCCGGGGGGGCAGGTCCGGGCTCCTGACTGGCTGGAGGCACATGACGGATCCAGCCTGGACGGTGTGGTCCCCGGAGATGAGTGGGGATCAGGCTGGACTTTCCCCAGCAATGGATGCTGGGATCTCCACGCTGTACGGGACGGTATTCAGGGGGATATCTACTTCGAGACGGCGGTTCCCCGACTGGTAGACATGACGTTGAGCATCGTGTCCAAACGCCCCACTTACTCCGGCCAGAGAATCGTCTTCTCGGTCCGAACGGTGCTGCAGCCATTCGGGCACGCCAGTCTCTCTGGACGGATCACGATACGCCACGGAGGGAACACCGTGCGGGTACTTACTCTCCACGGAGACACGTTGAACCCTATGCGCGCCTCAACGAGGCTGACCGTTAACTCGTCAACGTGGTTTCGCGCGGTTGCTCGATTGCGCCTGGGGCAGTCCAGCCTGGTCCGAACGATCCGATTCAAGGTAGTAGCGAGGCAGGGCTAGGAGGCTAGGAGCTCCGGCCGATCGGCGCGGCACTCCGTCGGTGCAGAAGCGCAAACGTCTGAGCTCGGCTTCTCGCGCATTAACAGCGATGTGACCGGGACCGACTCATGCGTGACCTGAGTCCACCGGGCGGCACGACTGTTCGAGACAACGAGCGGTACGCATTGTTGAACTCTATCTGCGTCATTCCGTGAGGACCATCCACCGCTTCCCGTCGATCAGCTCGCGGGCGGCGTCGGCATGGCCGGCGTGGCAGGCGGTTTCGGTGATCACATGCAGGAGGACATCCCGGAGGTTGTCGAGCCGGAAGGTGCCGAAGAAGTCGGGCCACCAGGCGGGCGCAGTGTCCAGCGGTGTGGAGGCGATGACGGCGTTGGACCGTTCGATCTCCTGGCGGTACAGGTCAACGATGTCGGAAGCTGGAGTATCAGGCGAAACCTTCCAGGAGTCGCTCTCGTTCTCTATGCTCTCGATGGCGGACTGCTCTCCCGCGACCACCGCCTGGAACCAGAACCGCTCGTCGTCCAGGGCGAGGTGGTTGACCAGACCGACCGGCGTCCACCCCGAGGGCAGGACCGCCCGGTGCATGTCCTCGTCCGCGAGCCCCTCCAGGATCTCAAGCACATGCCGGCGCTGCGCGTTCAGGTAGGCGACGAGCACCCCCTTTTCGTCGGTCTCTGCGGGTTGTGTCATCTGTGTACCCTCTATCCCTCGTTTGACTCGACGCCAGTCTCGCGCGCGATCTCCCAGATGTTGCCGTCCGGATCGCGGAAGTGCGCGGTACGCATCCCCCACGCCCGATCCACCGGCTCCCGGACAAACTCGACTCCCTTGGCCACCAGGTCGGCATAGACCGCGTCCACATCCTCGACAAAGGAGACCAGTTGACCGCTGACTTTCGCGGGATGCTGCGTAGCAACGCTCTCCGCGGTAAGGAGATCTTGGGCGCCGGCGATCGTCAGCAGGCCCAATGCCGTCCCTTCCATCTGGAAAAAGGCGGAGTATGCGTCCTCGAACGTCAGGGAGAGGCCCAGCGTGTCCTGATAGAACGCCTTGGACCGTTCCAGGTCAGCCACAAACAGCAACGCGAGTTCAATTCGTTTCAATGACACAGCCATACGCTAGCTTTACCCTCTTTCACGTTGTGATCGGCATGTCGCATCCGTTTGCAGGTCGCGTTGGAGCGCAAGCCGCTCACATGCATTTGAGCTTGGGCAATGGGGCCATTCCCTCTGGGAGGTTATCATTCCCGAAGGCCCCGCGCTCAGGGATCGCCTCCTGGATCGCGTGCAGGGCCCTCGACCCCACGCCGTAGAGGGTCTTGAGATCGGTGGAGGCTCCTCACCAGGGAGGAGCGTCGTCTTCCCCGCGCCGTTCGGCCCGACGAGCCCGATGACCTTCCCGGCGGGGATGGCGAGGGCCGCGACCACCTCCTTCACCGTCGGCAACTGGTCGCCGACGTCAAGAAGTCCGGGCCGCGAAACGCGGCGCCACAAGCGAGCTATCCGGTAGTCGCGAACCTGCTGGGGAAGCGATCACCCCTCATTCGCATGTTCATCGATGAGGCGAGCCAGCGCGGGCGTCCAGTGATCGCCGTACCTCACCAGCAGATCAGGTCGCTGCCAGTCATTCCCGGTTATCAGCCCGCGGCAGAGTGAGGAGCCACACCGACATTCCATGGTCCATTCGCCTTCGGTGTGCGTCGCGTAGTCAACGGTCAGTTCCTCATGCTTTTCGATGTCGCGGCGCGCAGCCAGTGTGAATGGACCTACGTGCCAGAGATTTGGGTCACACGAGTGGTTCCCGTAGTGCGCCAGCTCATTGCCTTCGAGAACGAGGTGAAGGTCGCGATCAACCGCCAGGCAGTCGACGTAGCGGTCCGCGTCTCGTAAGAGCACAGCCAGCTCGCGTCCTGTCAGCAGGCGGCCACCGAGACGGATCACGATGGTGCCCAGCGCGATCGGCTCGCGTACGAACAGGCCGTGCCCTTCGATGCCAGAAGGGCGCACCTCGGCGGCGGCGTGAACCCTGCACCGAGCCGGGGCGTGGTGCGCCTTGACTGCCTCACCGCTGGCAGACTCCTTCACGGGCAGGCCTTACGTAAGAAGGAGGGCGGCAGGCGCGACGCACTCAGGTCAGGCATCGCCAATCCTTCACTCCGTTGAGAGCCGGCGAATGATTGCAAACTCGGGGCCGGCCATCAAGATCTCGCCACCGCCCAGCTCTTCCAGCAACCGTTCGACCGTGAAATAACACTTGTGGATGACAAACTCCGACCCGTCAAGGAGCTGGCGCCTTTCCGGCCCCTCGCTGAACGACCCGGAGCCTGCCACCTGCTCCAGCACGACTAGCTCGGCGGCGACGCGTCGCATCTCCCCAACCAGCAGAACTCGCTGGTGCAGTGGCAGGTGACCGTAGAGGTTGGCCGCGAAGGCTCGACCGAAGGTTCTGTCCGGGAAGGGCAGCGATGGAGCGCTGGCGCGGACGATGGTGGCGTCAGGGCGCCGGCGCTTCGCAATCGACAGCATGGAGGAGCTGGCGTCCATCAACGTCAGCGACCCCGGCAGCCAGCGACTCACATAGCCGGTACCACAGCCGATATCCAGTGTGCTGGCGGGTGGAAGGGTGCTCAGCACCAGGCGGACGCTCTCGTCCGCGCCGTTGGATTGTTCCCAACTGGTCTCGTCATACTCCGCTGCTCGCCGATCGTAGTACTCGAATGTAGCCTCTCTCATATCCGCCTTCGTTGCAGCAGGCTAGCCCAGCCCAACCTTATGGCCAGATCGTGACGGCGATTCCGGGCTGACTGCGTATCGGAAAGGGCCCCGGCTGGTCCCTTTCCGGCAGCGGTTCGACGCCGGCCCGCTGGTACGCCGCCAACCGCTCCCCCGCCGGCCAGTCCACGCGCCGGTGCTCGATCGAGATGGTCGCACCCAGGCCGATAACCGCATAAGCCGGTCGCGGATCGGCGTCATTCGATCCGCTTACCGCGCCTACACTGGCCAGCGCGGCTGCACCCACCTTCCGCACGTACTGCGTATGTATATGGCCGTACACAAGAAGCCGCGCCCCAGCCTCCTGCACCATGCGCTGGGCCACCTCGATGTCTGCGTCGGGGAGGACGACGTCTTCGGTGCTCCAGGGGGTCGCGTGCACCAGCACTACCCTCCCAAAAGGGTAGGGGCCGAGCTGAATCGACATTGGCAGCGAACGGAGATAGTCGATTCTCTCAGGCCCAAGTTGCTCGACCGACCATACCGCGCGGGCGGCCGTTGCCTCTGGCAGCGGCCCCCCGTGGGCCGACTCACCAGGGCGTGCGGCATCCACGGGTGAGATGCCATCCGCGATCCGGAACAGGAGATCGTCGGCATTGCCACGGACCGAGCGCCAGCCACGTGCCCGGATCATGTCAACCACTTCCGCCGGTTGTGGGCCTCCCTGGGTTAGGTCTCCCCCGACGAGCACTTCGTCTACGGGTTCGCATGACTCGAGGTGAGAGATCACCCTGTCCAGGGCCACGGCGTCACCGTGCGGGTCCGAGAGGATCGCCACCCTGGACGGAGGTCGATGATCCCGGCTCACGCTCTCACCGCGAAACCCAGCATCTCCATGCTTCCTATACTCCCCTTGCTCATCTGACGGAGATGCCCAGCCAGGAACTTCCGTGCAGCGGCAACATTGCTGTTTGGGTTCGTCAGAGGTCCCGGCGCCCTGTCGTCCATTACGTATACTCGGAACGGCGTGTCGGGAGTGCCGCTTTGAGGGTTCCGCCCACGTTCACAGGCTAGACGGCGCGTGATTGGGCTGCAAATGATTCGCACCTGGGTTAATCTCGGGAGTATGACGCTGTTCACTCTACGCACTCCTGCCGACATCCTCGCCGTGCGCTTTGCTTACTCGCCGGTGTGGGAGACGCGAGCTGCGGTTCGAACCTTCGCGCAGGGCCGCACACACTCGTACCACGAACCGTGGTTGCGACTCGTGCGCGATCGGGGTGCGCTCCTTGCCCTGTCTGACCTGTTGGCACTCGAGCCGGGGCACGGCTATGCGCCCGACTTTCTGACACCGCCCCCAAGCAACCCATCGCCGCGGCTCGAGGGCGAGCTCGCCGAGATCCGTGCGACACCGCCGCACCAGGTACGACACGAGTTGGGCCGTTATCTCGACACGGTACGTGACGAGACGGATCGCCGGCTCGTCGGCTCTTGGCTGGCTGATCCTGCGCCGGCACGTGACCTGCTGGCGACTCGGCTCCACGAGGCCTGGCTTGAGCTCGTGGCGCCGTTTTGGACCCGCGTGCGAGTACTGCTCGAGCGTGATATTGGGCAACGTGCCCGCACCCTTGCGCGGCATGGATTGCGCCGAGTCTTTGATCAACTCGATACTCGCGTTCGCTGGACCACGCGTGGGATCTCGTGTCGGGACAGCAGCGGGCGCACCCTCGAGGTCGATGAACGAGGGTTAGTGCTGATGCCCACCGCCTACGGATGGCCAGGCATTGCTATCATTGCCGACGAGCCGTGGCTGCCGACGATTGTCTACCCCGCACGTGGAATCGGCGATCTCTGGCGAGCGTCCACTCCGCCTCCGGATGCACTCGCGCGCCTCCTTGGGCGCACCCGGGCACGGGTCCTCACCAGTCTCAACCAACCGCTCTCTACCACCACGCTCGCAACATTGCTGGAGACGAGCCCCGCGGGCGCCTCGCGCCACCTGCTCGCGTTGCGGGATGCCGGCCTGGTCATCGGCACACGACACGGCCACGAGGTTCGATACGGCCGTACCGAGTTGGGGTCCAGTCTGCTGAAACGTTGCAGCGCTTAGCGCCGGCGAGCCACTGGAGCAGGAGGAAAGCCACGTGAGCACATCCAATGAGGGCCCCGGCGGGCCACCCGATGCGGCGCACATCAGCACCTTGGTGGAAGAGTGGGCAAAGACTCGGGCTGCGGATCCGCGTCGGGCCACCGTCCTTGATCTCTACCGCTTCGCCGCCGGACAGTGCGGGGTGACGCCGCAGGAGCTATCCGTTTCAGAGCGCCGCGATCTGGCGAGAGCCGCCATGACGCATGTCTGGCCAGCGTTCGAGATGACGTCGACAAGTGAGCGCGACGACCAGCTCCAGTTGTGTGGATATGCAGCGGACTGGCCGGACCATTACACGAAATGGCGGGCGAAGATCACGTCGGCGCTTGGCGACACCGCGCGTCGCATCGAGCACGTCGGCTCGACGTCGGTGCCGGGGATGTGCGCAAAGCCAATCATCGACATTCAGATTTCGGTCGATTCACTGGCCGATGAAGAGCAATACGTTCCGGCGCTTGCGAAGATCGGCGCGCAACTGCGAAGTCGTGACGATCTGCACCGATATTTTCGGCCGTTCGTGGGTCAGCCACGCGAGTTCCACATCCACGTCTGTGAAGTTGGATCCGGCTGGGAGCGAGACCACTTGCTGTTTCGGGACTATCTTCGCACGCATTCCGACGCTCGCGATGCGTATGCGCGAGCCAAGCAAGCGGCATTACGCGATTGGCCGGACGATTGGTGGGGATACACCGACGCCAAAACCGACGTAATTGTCACAATCCTCGAACGCGCGCAGCGCTGGGCGGACACGAGCGGGTGGCGGCTATGACACAAACCGCGCTACCGAGCGCGCCGCAGAATCGAGCCCGCAAGGTGCCAGAAACCGCAACGCAATTCCGGGAAGGAAGGCGTTGCAACGCTCTCCAGTTCCAGGCTCCGCCGTGACGCCCTCAACTGGCCGGCTGGGACACTGCGCGCTCGTTTGCCGTGAGGACTTCCCGCGGTGATCGCGGGTGGGCGATATCGCTCTCACCGGGTGATAGGAAGACGATCGATGGGCTCGAGCGCGTACGGGTACCGGGTATATTCAAGGTCCAGCGAGACACCGCTGTGGAGGTGCGTCATGGCTAATAGAGGGCGGACGGAGGTGCCCCTGAGTGGCGACGAGCGCGCCATGCTGAATGCCTTCCTGGATGCACAACGAGACACGCTCGAGTGGAAGTGTTCCGGTCTCGCTCCGGAGCAACTTAAGGAAGCAGCGTCACCGCCTTCGCCCCTAACCTTACTTGGTCTCCTCCGGCATCTGACCGAAGTCGAGTACTTCTGGCTGGAGGGCATACTGCTGGGCAAGCGGGACCATCTCGGCCTTTACTCAGGTCAGGCAAACCCGGCGGAAGGAGACCGGGCCTGGGCGGACGTGAACAGCCACTCCGTGGACGATGTGAAGCAGAATTGGAAGGAAGCCTGCGAAGCGTCAAGACGCAACGCCGCGTCTCTCCCCAGCCTCGACGCCGCGGCCGCGCTCCACTGGGACAACGAGCCGGTCACCCTGCGGTGGATAACCGTCCACATGATTCGGGAGTACGCCCGGCACACCGGCCACGCTGACCTTCTCCGGGAGCGGATCGATGGAGCCACCGGGGAATAGACGAGCAACCTTTTGCGGCGAACCGCTTCCATTCTCGCACCCGATAACCGCCGATGGTGTGACGCTCGCCCATGGCGTCACCGGATCCGGGCCGACACCCATCCACCTTCCCTGGGTGCCGTTCGGTAACGTCCTGGCCGAGTGGCGCGTTCCGAGCGCCAACCAGGCGTACCGCACACTGTTCGACCACCTGCGTCTCGTCTGGTACGACGGACGCGGGACCGGTCGATCGCAGCGAGACGTGGACGACATCACGCCGGAGACGATGATCCGTGACCTGGAGGCGGTTGGGGTCCATCAGTTCGCCTTGCTCGGCCTCTATGTCTCGTGCAGTGTCGCCGTTGCCTACGCTGCCCGCCATCCCGAACGCGTGACGAGTATGGTCTTGTTCGGTGGCGCGCTCCACTTCTGGGATCTGTTGGGCGTCGGAGGCGATGGTGTCGGCACTTCCGGCCGGACGGCTCGAGTCATCGACGGGTCAGGTGCTGCCGGCCTGCCGCTGGGTCTGGCAGTACCAGTCGTTGGGCTCGCCGCCGCTGCCGGCGTCACGCTGTTCTTCGTCGGCGCGATCATCACCCACGTTCGCGCCCGCTGGGGCTTGCCTGCTCCGATGCCGTTCTTCGTGATGGCTGTTGCTGCACTGGCATTGAAGGCGATCTCACTGCAGTCTTAGCTCCGACGGCCCTCGATGAGCGCCAGCGTCTTGCCGAAGATCAGCTCGTGGACCTCCTCGTCGTCCAGGAAGGTGTGGGGGAATCCCAACTCGATGTCGTTGGCCGCGTCCAGCCGGTCCAGCTGCTCCGGCCCGAGCGTGACCTCCAGCGCCCCCAGGTTCTCGACCATCTGCGCCTCCGTCCGGGCTCCCAGGATCGGGATGATCTCCCCGCGCCCCTGCTGGCGCACCCAGCTGATGGCAGCCTGAGCCGGGGTGCAGCCAATCTCCCGGGCAGTTTCGCTCAGCACTTCCGCCAGCCTGCGGCTCCGCTCCGAGGCGCTCTCGTACCGCCGGGGCTCGCCGGTCTCGCGGTTGTACTTCCCGGTCAGGATCCCGCCGCCCAGCACCGCCCACGCGGTCACGGACAGGCCCAGCGCCCGGGCCATGGGGAGGAGGTCTCGCTCCGGGTCACGGCTGGCCACACTATACGGGAGCTGAAGGGCGGCGAAGCCGGTCCAGCCGCGCAGCTCGGCCAGGGTGTCGGCCTGGGACACAACCCAGGCGGGGGTGTCCGAGATCCCGATATAGAGCACCTTGCCCGCCCGCACCAGGTCGTCGAAGGCCCGCATGATCTCCTCGACCGACGTTGTGGCGTCCCACATGTGCAGCCAGAAGAGGTCGACGTAGTCGGTGTTCAGCCGCTTCAGGCTGGCCTCCAGCGACTGCACCATGTTTTTGCGGTGGTTGCCGCCCCCGTTCGGGTCGTCCGGTCGCGCGGTCAGGGTGTACTTGGTGGCCAGCACGAACCGCTCACGCTCCGGGGCCACCAGCTCCCCGACGTAGCGCTCGCTGGTGCCGTTCGTGTAGTTGCAAGCGGTATCGATGAAGTTGCCGCCGGCTTCGACAAACCGATCAAAGATCTTTGCGCTCTCCTCTCTGGAGGCGCCCCAGCCCCAGTCCTCTCCAAACGTCATGGTGCCCAGGCACAGCTCGGAGACCCGCAGCCCGCTCCGGCCCAACAGTTTGTAACGCACAACTTCCTCCTTCTAGCAATCGGCGCAGGCAGCGGCGCGCGGGTTGCGCACCAACAGCTCGCCGGCGGCGATCAACAGCTCCCCGACGTACCGGCGCAGGCGGCGGGAGCGGGGCAGCTCCCCGGCCCGGCGCCGCTCGTCCGCCTCGGCCCTCAGGTCCCATAGGTGGCGCCGAATCAGCTCGACGCGAGAGTACTCGTCCATCCCGGACTCCTTTCGATAGAGAGCTAGATGTGGTCATTGCGGAGGTAATCCTCTAGCAGACGGGAGAGGTCGGAGATCTCCTGCAGACTCAGACTGTATCGCTTGACTGACCCGTGCGCCTGGCGCACCAGTCCCGCGGAGCGCAGGATGACCAGGTGGTGGAACATGGTGGTGCTCCCCACCTCAAAGTGGTCGGCCAGCTCCTGCAGGGTGTAGCTGCCTTCGGTGAGGCGCTTGAGAAGCTTTAGCCGGCGCTCGTCGGCCAGGGCCTTGAGGGTGCGGACCAGGCGCGGGGAGGGCAGGGTACGGTCCGCGCTCAGACTCTCGTCCGCCACGGGGTAGACGAGGAACTTGACTTCGTGGTGCTCGAAGGTATGGGTCTGGGGACGCGCCACGAAGGACGGGATGAGCACCAGCCGGCGCACTCCTGGCTCCGGCACGTAGTCGTAGCCGGGGATCGCAGCGTCCAGCAGCTCCTCCGGCGGGAGGCCGCGGGCCAGGACCTCTTTGGCCCCGGCGTCACGGCGCAGGATCGGCAGGATCTCCGGCTCCTGATCCTCGAACACCTCGGTGTACCAGCGCCGCAGCAGGCCAAGCAGCCGGCGCTTCGTCTCCGCCGGGTCCAGCGGCAGGAGCTCCTGCAGGGCTGCCTGCCACGCTCGGTCGGCCGGGCTGGAGGTGCGCCGGAACTCCCGCTGCGCCTCAGGGTCACCCCGCGCCGCGGCTGCGATGATTTCTGGGCGGGTGGACCGGCGGAAGTAGCGGACGTAGTAGCCAAGCAGGCGCAATCGCAGCTCGAGGGGGTCGGCGGTTTCCAGGTGGGCCAGGAAGGTCGGTACGTCGCGGGGCGGCGGGGACTCGTACGCAAGGCTGAGGAGGTGGGCCCAGACCATATCGCTTCCGCCTGAAAAGCTCTCAATGTCTGCCACCAGGTCACCCGAGGCCCGGGTCCGAGTGGAAGTCAGCCACTCCGATTCGACCTGGTAGGCAGCCCGACCTGCCACGTCGCTCATTACCGAGAGGGAGAGAACCAGCTCATAGCTGGCCGCGGCCTCGACCTCAACCCGGAGCGGTCCACGACGTTCAGTCACCAGCTGCACTCCTGTGATTCAAGTTATTTAGAATGATTCTATATTAGTTGAATCGCTCTCTCCTGTCAACCCCCTGTGCTACACGGGGCGCTGATGTGCGAGAAAGCGGGCCAGGGAACCCGTGACGCCGGGACCGGCCGGGCCAGCAGCCGGGGCGAGCTCGCCGCCGTGCGGCTTCAGTTCGTGCGCGGCAAGGCCCACGCAGTGCCCGCCGGCGAGGTGCGGGTCCACCGGGGGGGCAGCCATAGCTGTCTGGACCGCGTGCAGGGTTCGCTGCGGGACTACAATCGGGCGGCAGCCACCGGTTGCGGTGTCCGCAGAACGAGCCTGCAATGTCCCCACTTCCCACGATCGAGCTCTACTCCGACATCCATTGCCCCTGGGCCTACATGGCGATCTTCCGGCTCCGTGTGGTCTGGCCGGACTACCAGGGACGAGTGCGGGTGGTGTTCCGATCGCTCGCCCTCGAGCTAAAGAATCGGCGGCCGACCCCGAAGCCGATCCTCGATCAGGAGATTCCGCTGATGGCGGAGCAGCAGCCCGATCTTCCCATCCGGCTGTGGCATGCTCCCGAATGGAAGTTCGTGGCAACGCTGCTGCCGGCCTTCGAGGCCGTCAAGGCGGCTCAGGAGCAGGGCGACGAGGCAGCCTGGGAGTTCGGCTGGCTGGTGCGCCACGCGTTTTTTGCCCACAGCCGCACGATCTGCCTGCGGTCAGAGCTGGCCAGGGTGGCGGGCGAGGCGGGACTGAACGTCGAGCGCTTTCTCGAAGACTGGGATAGCGGCCGTTATCGCCGCGCGGTGGTGGCCGATAGTCACCACGGTTGGGAAGAGCTGAAGGTGCCGGGTAGCCCGACCTTTGTGTTGCCGAACGGCGCGCAGGTTCACAATCCCGGCGCGATCGGGGTGACCTGGGGACCGCACGAGACGATTGCAGGCACCACGCCTGCCGGGTGTCCGAACGGCGACTGCCTTCAGGTCTTCCGGGACATGCTGGAGCGAGCGATCGCGCCGGAGTAGCGCTCGAAGGCCTCGCCGTGCATGACGGGGACCGCATCGTAGAGGTCCAGCAGCGCGGCATGGCGAACGTCGTCGCCGAACCCGGCGTCCCGTAGCTCACGACCGCTCTCGCACTCCCAGATCAGGGTCGAGACTTCGCCGCGCACCGCGGTGAAGGTGTTCGCACAGACCCGGGCCTCGGGTGACGCGGGACAGTCCAGGGCAGCCAGAATCGCTCCGGCCCCAAGATAATCCTCGAGCGCCACCCGCATTCCCTCGTCGCCGGCCGGTCCCGGCCAGCGCTCGCCGCAGCTGACCACACTCAGATTCAGGTCCGTCTCGTTCAGCAGGCGCGTCGCCGCCGCGGCGACGGCGTGCGCGTTGACCAGCGCACCGGCCAGAAGAACCGGAGCCTCCCGGCTGAGCAGCGTGCAGGTAGCGCCGTTGGGTGAGGTCAGAACCACGCGGGTGCCGGCTTCGAGGCCAATGTAGCCGAGCGGCGACAGTGAGAACCGTCCTCGTGCCGGCACGTCGCTCCAGCGCGCCGCTACCTCACCCTCCACGCGCGCCGCCAGCGCGTACGGATCCTCTTCCGGTAGACAAGGATACATCGTCGCGCCGTATTGCACGGCGGTGATGACGGTAGTGGAAAAGCTGAGGACGTCGACGACGACCAGGATATCGCCGCGCGCGGCCGCCTCGCGGGCGCCGCGGCGGCCCCACTCGTGGCGGCAGCGGATTCCTGTACCGGTGATTGACATAGGGCAGAGTGGCGCTCTGGCCGCGGCTTCTCAACCCCCGCGGAGGCGCGCCAGGCCAAGGGTACCTCATCGCGCCACGGGGCGCGCGAGCGGCGCTAGCGGGAGGGGTATCGGCTGACCGCTTCGCCGGCGACCGGTTCGAGGTTGCTCTTCCGCCGGCTGTACAGGAAGTAGATCACGAGCCCCACCGCCAGCCAGATCGCGAACCGCAGCCAGGTGGCATGTGGCAGGCTGACGATGAGCGCCACCGAGGCGACGATGGCAAGCGGCGCGATCAGGCCGACATGGGGCACGCGGAAGCCGCGCTCCAGATCGGGCTGGGTGTAGCGCAGCCGCCAGACTGCGATCGCAACCAGCGCGAACGCGGTCAGCGTGCCGATATTGGTCAGCTCGGCCAGCGTGTCGATCGGAATGAATCCGGCGAGGCCGGCGACGACGAGACCCACCAGCAACGTCGAGATGTAGGGCGTGCGGAAGCTCGCATGTACCCGGCTGAAGACTTCAGGAAGCAGGCCGTCGCGTGCCATGGAGAAGAAGATGCGCGCCTGGCCGAAGATCAGCACCAGCAGGACGGTGGTGAGGCCGATGATGGCGCCGATCGAGATGATCGTCGCCGCCCAGTTCAGGCCGATCTGCAGCATGGCATGCGAGACCGGCGAGGAGTTGTTCAGCCTGGTATACGGCACCATGCCGGTCAGCACCCCGGCTACCAGCAGATAGAGCGCGGTGCAGATCACCAGGCTGAAGATGATGCCGCGCGGCATGGTGCGATCCGGATCCTTCACCTCCTCGGCGGCAGTCGAGATCTGGTCAAAGCCGATGTAGGCGAAGAAGATGACGCTGGCCCCCGTCAACGCGCCCCCCAGGCCGAACGGCAGGAACGGGTGCCAGTTGGCGGGATGCACATGGAAGGCCCCGACCACGATGAAGAAGGCGATGATCGCCAGCTTGATCGCCACCATGACATTGGCGATCCGGCTGCTCTGGCTGGTTCCGAGGATCAGCAGTGCGGTGATCAGCAGAATGATGAGGAACGCCGGCAGGTCGACGATGCCGCCGGCGAAAGGCGTGGCGGTGAGGTTTTTCGGAATCGCCCAGCCGAAGGTGCTCTTCAGAAAGTCCGCGAAGTACCCCGACCACCCAGAGCCAACCGCCGCCGCGCCGACTCCGTACTCGAGAATCAGATCCCAGCCGATGATCCAGGCGATGAGCTCGCCGAGCACGGCGTAGGAGTAGGTGTAGGCGCTTCCGGCGATCGGGACCGAGCTGGCCAGCTCGGCGTAGCAGAGCGCCGCCAGCGCGCTGGTGATACCGGCGCCGACGTACGACAGGATAATGCCCGGGCCGCCGTACTTCGCGGCGGCGACACCGGTCAGCACGAAGATGCCGGCGCCCACGATAGCGGCGACACCGAAGGCGGTGAGACTCAGCGTGCCCATCGACCGCTCCAGCCGCCGGTCGGCGTCGTCGGCCTGCCGCATGATGACCTGCATCGGCTTGATGCGAGTCACCGCTGCCAACCAGCCGGCGCTGCCTTCGGACCGCGCCGGACCTCTGCCGGGGGGTCTCAGATGGTCGGGGCGTGGAAGGTCTGCCTGTGCCATGGGTCGGGTCCTCCGATGACGGCTACCGCGCTGGCGCCGAGCCAGCGCGGTTCCGGCGGAATGAGCGCGCCCGCCGCGTCCTCGGCGGAGGCGGCAGCCTGGACCGGTGCATAAATTGTGCCGCCGAGCAGCGGGGCGACCGGCACGTGCGTGTTAGACTCCGACGTCAACTCAGCTACTCTCTATGCGCCTTTCCGTTTCACGAAACATCCTGCTGGCGATCGCCGCTTCCCTGGCTCTGGCGCTTCCCGGCAGGGCCGTCGCCGGTTCGCACCACGCCCACACCAGACCGCTGGTGGTGGTGCTGGACCCGGGCCACGGGGGCGATGACTCCGGCGCGGCAAGCGCCGACGGCACGCTGCTCGAGAAGACGATGACGCTTGCCGTCGCCCGGCTCGCCGCCAGGGACCTGCAGCGGCTGGGGTTCCGCGTCTATCTGACACGAACGCGCGATCAGGCGGTCAACACGCCGCCGCGGGACCTGAACCACGATGGCAAGATCGACCACGTCGACGAGCTCGATGCCCGCAACCTCTTCGCCAACCGGCACCATGCCGACCTGTTCGTCTCCATTCACTTCGACGGCTCCGGCGATTCATCGGTTCACGGAACCCACGGCTATTACTGCCCGGCGCGACCGTTCTGGCGGAACAGCCGGCGGCTGGCAGACCTGCTGACCGCCTCTCTCTCGTCGTCACTGCACGCCGCGGCACTGGACGATCCCAACCTTGGGGTGCAAACCGATGTCGCCGACGTCATCCCCCAGACCCGGGCCGACTACCCCTGGTTCCTGGTGCTTGGCCCGTCGCTCAAGCGCTTCATCACCGGGAGCGCAATGCCCGGCGCGCTGATCGAGACTCTCTTCATGTCGAGCCCGCACGACGACGCCATCATGCGCAAGCCGTCGGGACTCGCCGCGCTCGCCCGCGGTTACACGGAGGGCATTCTGGCGTACTTCAATGGAAAGTCCAGTCGATAAGCGGGCAGCCGCGATCCCGGTAGCCCGGTCCCGCCCCGCCGGCGCCGCGGCGCGCCGTCTCCTTCATTGGGGCATCCCGCTCCTGGCGCTTGCACTCATCGCCGGTGGAGCGCTGCTGCTGGTTCTTGCCACCCGCGGTTCCTCCGCTCCGTCGCCGCTCGCGCAGGATGCACTCGCCTACGGCCGGCATGAGATGGTCTGGCAGACCGGGCCCGTGCTGCAGAGTATCCGGGTCATCGCACTGCGAGACCTCGGGCCGGCCCTGAGCGCCGCGGTTCCGGCACGTGTTCGCCAGGATGTCAACGTGCCTGATCTCATCCGGCGATTCGGCGCCAATCGGAGAGTCGGCCTGGCAATTCTGCGAGGGACGTTCAACTCCCTCCCGCCCGACGAAGGGATCGTCCTCACCGGCGATGCCGTGGTGCTGGTCGACGCGAAGACCGGCAAAGGCCTGTACGTGAATACCTGATGAAACGGATTTGTTAAGATTCGCTTGCCTCCCATCTGGCAGGGGCGATAGCGTGCGGTGGGCCTTGCTGCGGTCCGGCTATTTCGGCATGCATAGAAAGGTACGAATGAAGCGCCTCCTCTTCCCCCTTCTGTTCGCTGCGGTTGCTCTCGGGGCCATTCCGATGACGACGAAGGCCGCGAGCGCCGGGCAGCCAGCTGCCACTGCCAAGTACGTATGCCTGATTGTGCTGGACGCCGGCCGGCCGGACTACATCACGAACAACCTCAAGTCCATGCCGAACATGCGGCAGTTCCTGACCCATGCCCGCTGGTACGATCGCGCCTGGGTCGGCAGCCTGATGAGCATCACTCCACCGGACCACGCCGTCATCGGCACGGGCTCCTTCCCCAAAGATGACGGCGGTATCGTCAACTGGGACTGGGGGATCCACAGCACCGGCAAGATCTCTCCCACCTTTCAGGCACTTGCCAGCTATCAGAACGGGTACGCCTTCAGCGTCATCCAGAACTCCGGCTCGCCCACACTCTCGGGGATGATCCGGAAGAAGTATCCCAAAGGGCTGGTGATCGCCGGGAGTGGCGCCCACTTCCATGCCGCCGGTCCGATGGGCGGTCCCGACGCCTCCTGGATCTTCTACTACGACCGGGTCAATGGCAATTGGGCGCCGCGCACGCTCGGCAAGAACCCGGTTCCGGCGGCCATCCTCAACGATCCATCGCTGCGCGTCAAGCTTCCCGCCAGCAATAACAGCACCCTTCCCCTCACGTACGATCCGGTCGTCCTCGGCCAGCAGGATAGCCTGGTGGTGAGCAGCGCGATCCGGTCGCTGCAGCTCTACCGGCCGCGTGCCATCATGATCAATCTGCCGGAGCCGGACACCGCCGGGCACTGGTCATCCAGCTGGTATCCCGAGGAGCGCCGGCTCTACCTATCGTTCGATAAGGACCTGGGCCGGCTGGTTGCCGCCTACAAGGCGGCCGGCATCTACAACAAGACGCTCTTCGTCATCACCGCCGACCACGGCATGATCCAGTACAACCACCGGGTGCTCGATCGCACCGCGGTACAGGATCAGATCAATTCGACACTCGGCCAGCACTCCACGATCCTCTTCAACGGCGGCGGCAAGGGCGGGCCGAGCATGACGTCCATCTGGCTGAAGAACCCGGCGAACAACCAGAAGATGGCAACCGCCATCTACCAGCACAAGTACGACAACGTCTCGGCGGTCTACTACCTGACCAATACCAACGGCCAGTACCAGTACCGGCTGGCCGGCTGCGAGTCCTGCTCCCCCAATCTGATCAAGGCGTATAACTACCTGCTGAGCACCGAGGCTGGCCCAACCGGCGAGGACATCGCGATCCTGCTGCGGGAGAACACCGGCAACAGCGGCCTGCCGACAATGTACGGGCGGCACGGAGGGGCCGACTGGGGCTCGCAGCACGTCACGCTGATCATCTCCGGTCCCGGCGTCAAGAATGGGCGCTCGGAGCATCCGGCGCGGCTGGTGGATCTCGCTCCAACCATCGAGCGCTTCATGGGGATCACGCCCAACGCCCGCGACGGCCTGGTTCTGGCCGATGCCTTCCAGAATCCCAATCCCGTCGACACCACCCGCCAGAATCAGTCGGACGTCATGCAGAACGTCTACGTCAGCGCCATCTCGGGGCGAGCCCAGAGCGATATTTCGCTGGAAGCGCGAGGGCTCATTGCCAACGAGATCCCGGCCGACGAGGTGATCATCCACTGGAAGCGCCGCTGGGCGGTCACCATTGCCGGCGCCGCCATCATCCTCGGGACCGGAGTCGGGCTGGCGTGGGCGATTGCCCAGGTTCGCCGCCAGGGCACCGGCCTGCAGTGGGTGGATTGAAGCAGTGAGCGGGGGGCGCTGAGCTTCGTGTACTCCACGTCCGGATCTGGTCGACCTCAGAGCGCTCGCTCGTTGCCGGGATTCGCTACCGGATCGTATGCCTGTCGCCCGATGCGGATAGTTTTGACGTCTCGCAGTTACCGTTCCGACCTCACGGCTCGATACTGACACGCGTCCCCGTGCGTGCCGACTCAATGGCCCCGAAGACCATGGCCAGGCTCTTGATGTTGTCGTGGCACTCGCCCCAGGGCGTCGAACCGGTATCCAGGGCCCGCAGAAAGTCGCGGAGCGGCGCCTCCAGCCACTGTGGAGCGGAAGGATCCAGCATGCCCTCGACCCGCGTCAGCCCAAGCGGCCTGCCGCTGTGCGGAAACTCTCCCGGCACCGTCACGATCTCGGCGACCGGGGGGCTCTCCCCGTCCCATGTCAGCGTGCCGTTGGGGCCGACCGCGCGCCACTCCGACTCCCACGTGGTGTGGCGCCCCTGGCTGGTCCAGCTGCCCAGGTAGGTGTAGTGCAGGCCGCCGGTCATCTCGAATAGGGCGGTGGCGGAGGCCAGGCCGGAGAACCAGCTCCAGGGCGCGTTGAACTCCTCACAGTAGACGGCGACCGGATCGGCGCCGGAGACAAAGCGAGCGGCATCGAAGGTATGGATGGCCATATCCAGCAAGAGCGGGTCGGGCATCGGCTGGTGAAAGCCGGCCTCGGGATGTGCGATGTAGAAATCCGAGTTCAGGATGGCGGGGGGTCCGAGCTGCTCGACGATCAACCGGCGCATGGCGCCAAAGCCGCGATTATAGGTTCGCTGCTGGCTGATCATCAGCAGCTTGCCGGCCCGATCGGCGGCCGCAATCATGGCGCGGGCGTGCTCCATACTGTCTGCCATGGGCTTCTCGCACAGCACCGGCAGTCCGGCTTCCAGCGCTTGAACGGCGACCTCATGATGGGCAGCCGGCGCCACGACGTCGAGCACGAAGTCGGGGCCGACGCTCGACAGCGCCTTCTCCAGATCCGTTCCGGTATGGATTCCGGCTAACTCGAGCTCCCGCGCGGCCTGCTCGGCCGCGCCTGGCCGAATATCCACCCAGCCGGCGACTGTCACGCGAGCGGAGTCCTGCAGTGTGCGGGCCCAGCCCCGGCTAAAGCCGCCGGCGCCCACGATCAGGGCGCGGCGGGGCGGCGCGCCGCCTCCCGATTCAGCCGGCGCCATTCAGCCGCTCGAACCAGCCCATCGGCGAGTTCACGCTCCGGGGTGGCTTGGCGCGCCGGCCCGGGTTGTAGGCCCAGAGCACCGCGTTGGCCAGCACGCGTTGCACCTCGGCCCGCTCGTAGACCGGGTAGGTCTCGTGGCCGGGGCTGAAATAAAAGATGCGTCCCCGGCCGCGGGCGAAGCAGCAGCCGCTGCGGAACACCTCACCGCCCGCGAAGGAGCTGATGAACACCAGCTCATCGGGCTGGGGGATGTCGAAGAGCTCGCCATACATCTCCTGGTGCGGGATGATGAATGCCTCGGGTACACCAGCGGCGATCGGGTGGGCAGGGTTTACCGTCCACACCACCTCGCGCTCCGCCGCCTCGCGCCAGCGAAGGGAGCAGGTGGTACCCATCAACCTCCGGAAGATCTTCGATTCGTGCCCGGAGTGCAGGACCAGCAGTCCCATGCCCGCCAGTACGTGGCGGAGCACGCGTTCCACCACCTCATCACTCACCTGGTCGTGGGCGGCATGTCCCCACCAACTCAGGACATCGGTACCGGCCAGCACATCCTCGGTCAGGCCGTGCTCCGGCTCCTGGAGCGTCGCGGTGCGGACGGTCACCCGCCCGTCCAGATGCGTGCGCAGACCGGCGGCGATTGTCTCGTGCATACCGCGCGGATAGATGGCACGGACGTTCTCCATCTGGCGCTCGTGCACGTACTCACCCCAGACGGTAACCGTCAGCATGCGGCGCGTTCTGTCGTCTTCGGGCGCGGCCGGCGAAACGTCCACTTCACTGCTCATCGCGCACTGCTTGCCTAGCCGTTGGTGGCGTTGGCGGCTGTCGTCGTGCAGGCGGTTGGGCCTTTTCCCTTCGGGTCGCACGGCTTCACCAGGCCGGGCAGCTGCGTCCAGGGGTGAGGAACGCCCGTGCCGTCCGCCTGCGACTGGGCGGCCAGCGCGCTGACGTAGGCGTCGAGCTGGCCGGCTATTGCCTTCTGGGCATGTTCCTCGCCGGGCATCGGATCGCTGAAGGCATCGGCCAGGATCACGCCGTCGCGGTGAATCGCCGGCAGCCCCAGCAGCCGCTCCAGGGTTGGTGCGATATCGATGGCGCGGGCTGGAAACTGCGAGTGGACACCCTGACGGATATCCGGGCCGGACATGATCAGCGGGACATTCTGGGTCTTCCAGCTGGTGCCACCGTGCGTCCCCTTCCACGTGCCGGTGACATTGGTCCACAGGACGGTATAGTTCTCGCGATACAGCACCCACACGTCGGGTCCGTGAATGCCGGCGGTGGTTTCGATGAGGTACTTCAACGCCGCGCTCACCGCCGGTTTCACCAGCCAGCTCATCGGCGAGGCCTGCACGAAGGAGTAGGTCAACCCCGGATTCGACCGATAGAAGATCGCCTCGACATGATCCGGCTTCATTGCCACCAGCCGTTCGGCCACCGCCCTGGCCTGCGCCGGGTTTTGCAGCCAGATGGCGCCTCCGGTGCCATCGGCCCGGGCCACCTGCGCTCCAACCTGCCTGGCGGCGACCTGCACCAGGTTCCAGTTTCTGGCGGGCCGTGACTCGATCATCGCGTGGTCGGCGGTGATGATGAAGTCGGTCTGGCCGAGGATGCCAAGCGACCGATAGGTCGACTCGATCTGGCCGATACCGCGGTCGATGTTCCGCATCAGATAGGCGAAGACGGGCGTATCGGCCGGGCCCTTCCAGTGTCCCCAGGTGTCGGTCTCCGGCAGATTGATCATGAGGAGGCGCGGCTTCACGTGATGCGCCACGATCGAGGCATAGCTGAAGGCCCAGGAATCTTCGGCGCCCAGCGGGAGCGGAGTCTTCAGCGTCAGGCTCTTTTGCTCGGCGGTGGTCAGCGGCGGTGGAGCATGCATGAAATCGGGCACGAACATCTTGTTGACGAACTTGCCGTAGAGCTCGTAATCGGCCGCACCGCCGCCCAGCCCGACCGTCGCGTAGTCCTTATGTCCGCTCGCCGCCACCGAGACGGCGCCGGGCATGAACTGATGGAGACGCGCCGCGACACTGGGCGTCGGTAGCGACTTCAACACCGGGTCGATCTGGCCATCCGCCAGCAGGGTGCGAAAGTCCACCCACTTGCGGGTGTCGGTGGCCGCCCAGCCGAATCCCAGGAAGCCGTTCTCGCGAGGGAGCGTGCCAGTCCCGAATGTAACGTGCACATCGGGCGTGCTGCTTTCCTGCTCGCCAACCCATGCCCGGTCGTACATCACGCCGTGTTTGATCAAGGCCTGGATGTGGGGCAATGGCGCGAGCGAGAGATACGACGGCCGGCCGCCGTCGATCACGATCATGACGACGTAGTGGGCCGGCGGAGTCGGCTCCTGAACGGGGCCGGAGGTTGCAGTCGCGGTCGGCCGCGGAGTGAGGGAAGCCGTCGGTAGCCGGATTGGCGAGACCGTCGCCGTGGCGGTCGCGGTGCCACTCGTCCGCGGCGTGGCGGTGACGGTGCCCGGCGTGGGGGTGCCCGGCCCTGGCGTTGGCGTGCTGCTGGTCGATGCCGCTGCCGCATGCCCGGCGGCCCGCGGCAACGTCTGGAACGAGAGTACGATAGCGACGACGATGAAGACGGCCGGAATCACCCGGCCGGAACGGGCGCGCAGAGGCTCCTCCAGGCTACGAGCGTGGCTCCGTCCAGCCCGAGCCACTGCTTATCTTACTCGATGCGAGCGGACGCTCAGAGCGCCGGCGCGCCAGTACTCACGCGCGGCGGGCGCGAGTATCGATGCGACGCGCCAGCGCAAGCGCGGCCGAGAGTGGCACCTGACCATAGTTCCCCGAGATGTGGATCAGCCCGCAGTAGCTGCCCTGCCGGAACAGCACCACCTGGTTGGTGAAGACGTATTCCCCGGCATAGGCGGCAGAGGTATTGGTGAAACCGGCATCCTGGTTGCCGAGTGGCGGCACTCGAATCGCCGCGTAGGGCGTGGCAGGCGAGCCGACGGGATGTTTCAGCAGCTTCACGGTGGTGGGCAGCGGGGTGGCCGTGGCGGTGATGTCAACCGGCTCCTGAACCGTCCCGATCGTGCCGGAGTGGGCCAGTGCCTGGTCGATCTGCCGGAATCCCCAGGCGGCATCGCTGGCGGAAGCGAACGCGAAGACCTGGCTGAAGATAAAGGTTAGTCCAAGCCCGGTCGGATGCCGCTGGACAAACCGCACGGCAAGCGACTCCTGGCCGCCATGCGCGCTGTACTGGCCGGGATCAAGTCCCTGTGAGCGGGCGCTCTGGTCGGGGCCGAGCAGGCTCCGCCCGGCGAGGTAGAACCCGCCCGGGACCTCCGCCGGACGCAGCTGCATCACCTGGAGAGCGGCCGCGGGATGAGAGGGAGGCGACGCGCCGCTGCTCCCGCATGCTCCCAGGAGGACGGCGAGCAGCACCACCGCACATCCCCAAAGTGCGGGCCGAGACCACCTCTTCCATGCTCTTCGCCGGCCCCGTGTCGGGTGCGGCATCGCTCCTCATTGCCCCTTTCCCGCAAGTTTCCCATATGGGGCCACACGCATCGGATACACTGACCCGAGGCGCCCACGGCATATACTTGGTAACTCCAGGTCCGGACGGAGGCCCGCATTTGGCAGTGCAAGAGGCAGCTGGCGCCGGGACGATCGCACAGGCGGCCACCCGCTATTCGGGCACCCTCATCGCCGTTGTGCTCGTGCTGCTCATGGAGTTTGCCGCGGTGGCACAGGGCACAAATGCCTTTGGCGTGCTGATCTCCGGGCTCACGCTCGGCTCCCTCTACGCCGTGGTGGCCTTGGGCTACACGATGGTGTACGGCATCATCGAGCTCATCAACTTCGCCCACGGCGACGTCTTTGCCTTCGGCGCCTTTGCCTCCCTCTGGTTGATGGAGAAGATGGACAGCCAGATGGCCGACGTCAACTACCAGTACAGCCTGGGACAGCACTCTCTCGACGTGCTCGGCATCCAATTTCATGTCCCGGGAATGGTCCTGGCCATCTGGACAGTGATGCTGGCTATGGTCATCGCCGCGGTTCTCTGCGCCATCCTGGGCGTCGCCGTCGAGCGCATCGCCTATCGTCCGCTCCGCAACGCTCCCCGTCTGGCGCCACTCATCACCGCGATCGGCATGTCCTTTATCATCGAGAACCTGCTTTTGCAGTGGCGTGGGGGCTCCAGTCTGTCATATCCGCAAATCGTGCCGCTGACCCACCCGACGCTCTTCGGTGCGGCCTTTTCGGACGTCGATATTCTCGCGATGGTCGTCGCGCTCGTCATGATGGTGCTGCTTGACCGCTTCGTCAACGCCACCAAGCTGGGGAAGGCCATGCGCGCCGTGGCGCAGGATCGCGAGGCGGCCCTGATGATGGGCATCAATGTCGACCGGATCATCGCCGTCACCTTCATCGTCGGCTCGGCGCTGGCCGGCGCCGGGGCGGTCATCTACGGCATGGACCTGGGCAGCATCGGCTACAACATGGGGTTCACCCTCGGCCTCTACGCCTTCACCGCCGCGGTCCTCGGCGGTATCGGGAACATCCGGGGCGCCATGCTGGGCGGGCTGCTGATCGGCATGGTGCAGCAGTTCGTCAATACGCTCGACAACGGCCAGGGGACGGCCTGGTCCGACCCGGTCGTCTTCGCCGTGCTGGTCCTCGTCCTCGTCTTCCGCCCGTCAGGCCTGCTGGGGGCGCAGATTCCAGAGAAAGTGTGATGAGCCGCCTCATTGTCGACGCCCGCCAGGGGCTGAACCGGATGACGGCGCCGCTTGGTGCCGTCCGGAACCGGGTTCTGGCCAGGCGGGAGGTGCGCCTCGGCCTCATCGTGCTCTTGCTGCTTGCCTTGCTGGTGTTCCCGCACCTGGTGGATCAGGTCCAGGTCGATGCCGCCACCGAGGCCGAGGTATTCGTGCTGCTGGCGTTGGGGCTCAACATCGTCGTGGGCTATGCCGGTCTCCTCGACCTCGGATACGCAGCGTTCTTCGCGATTGGCGCTCTCACCATGGCGTGGCTGGCGTCGCCCCACTTTTCCGTCACCGCGCACTCGTTCAGCAGTCCGTTCGTCAGCTTCGGACCGAACGGCATATTTGTCAACTTCTTCCTTATGATTCCGGTGGCAGCGGTAACCGCCGCGTTCTGCGGCGTGCTTTTTGGCGCCCCGACCCTCCGTCTGCGCGGCGACTATCTGGCCATCGTTACGCTGGGATTCGGCGAGATCGTGCCCCGGGTCATGCAGAATCTCGGTCCGAACAATACCTTTAACTGGCCGGATATCACGGGGGGCGTCAATGCCATCGTCGGCATCGAATCGCCGCCCGCCATCAACATGTTTGGCATCCATGCCGACTTCAGTAGCGGCTCGCTTCTGCCGTGGTATTATCTCGGCCTCGCCATAGTGGTCTTCAGCGTGCTCGTGATCAGCAGCCTTCGGGAAAGCAAGCTCGGCCGGGCCTGGGCAGCCATCCGAGAGGACGAGATTGCCGCCGCCCACATGGGGATCAACATCATGCGCACCCGCCTGCTGGCCTTCGGTCTGGGCGCGGCATTCTCCGGCTTCGGTGGCGTGCTGGAGGCATCCCGCCTCGGCAGCGTGTTCTACACCTCGTTCAGCTTCAACGTCTCGATTACGATTCTGGTCATGGTGATCCTTGGCGGCATGGGGAGTATCCCTGGTGTCATTCTCGGCGCCATCATCATGTCCTACCTGAACTTGCTCTGGCTGAAAGATCTGAGCAACTGGATCAATTCGACGGGAGCGCGCCTGGAGACCAGCCCGGGATTCATCGGCTCGCTCGGCAACTGGATGCATAACGTCAATCTCACCACCGCGAGCCCGCTGCTGTTCGGCATCATCCTGGTGGGGACGATGCTGCTGCGGCCGCAAGGCCTGTGGCCGTCACGCACCAGGGCGCGGGAGCTGCAGCCGGAGACGCAGGAGATCCTGGAGGAGGAAAACACCGAGCTCTATACCGTGAGCACCGAGTAATCGGCGACCGGCGGCCGTGTTGCACGGCGGCGGCTCTGCTCGTTGGGTTGTGTAGTGGTGGCGTGCCCTTTATGATGCCCTTGGGGCATGAGCCCCAGGCTATGTTCAGGAGGCGATTTTCACACAGAAGGAGGCGTAGTCAGGAGGAGTAGCAGTACTGTCTTTCGAGATAGCTGTCTAGGTGAGGCTTTCAAAACCCAGCGAAGCCGGGCACGGAGGCGCCGGCCTACGGGTTTTGAAAGAAGCTCCACAACATCGGAGGAATGGATGAAGAAACTCTTGTACCTCGGAGCGATGATCACATTCATCGGCTCGTTCTCGCTTGTCGGTTATCAGAAGACGCAGGCGGCGAGCTCGCAAGCGCCGCTGGTAAGCGTGCGACTGTGTTCGTCGGCACCGGTTGGCGTCGGTGGAGACGCCCACATCGTCCAGGGCATCTGGCACGGTGTCTCGGTGGCAACCGCCTCCTGGCGAGCTCGCTTCAAGCGAGTCGGCCTGAACCTGGTAGCTCCGCTGGATCTGGATGACGCCAAGTCGGACGGCAGCGCGGTCGATCCGGCCAAGGAGGCCTCGAACGCCCGCACCTGCCTGGGCGATCGCGCCGCGATGGGCTACGTGGGCACGCTGAACTCGAGCATGGCTCAGGTCTCCGAGCCGATCCTGAACAGGGGCGGCATGGCCATGATCAGCCCCTCGAACACCAATCCAATCCTGACCAACCCGCTGGTCCGCAGCACCTACGAGCCGCTCTACGCCAGCCACCGGCTCAAGTACCCGACGTACTATCGGGTGGTCACCACCGACGCCCTGCAGGGCCCGGTCGGCGCCATCTACATGAAGAGCCTGGGCATCACCAACTTCTACCTGGTCGACGACCAGCAGACGTACGGCGCCGGCCTGGCGCAGCACATGGCGGCCTGGGCGACCGGCCACCTCGGCATGAGCGAGGTCGGTAGCGGCCACCTCGACACCTCCAGTACGGCGGCCACCGCTACCTCGGCAGCGGCAGTTGCGCGCCAGGTGGTGGCAAAGAAGCCGCAAGCCATCTACTGTGGCTGCGACGAGCCGTACTCCGGCCCGATGCTGGCCGCGGCGCGCCGCCAGGGCTTCACCGGATACTACTTCGGCGGCGACGCCATCAACGATGTGTCGTTCGGCACGAAGTACGCCGGCGGTGTGGCCAACCTGTACAAAACCTACTCGACGACAGTCGGCAATCCGGCTGCCACGCCGAAGTCCTTCCTGAAGCTCGAGCACAAGTACTATCCCGGCTGGATCCCCGGGCCGTACGACACCTTCTCGTACGACGCGGCGGACATCATCCTCAGCGCCGTGTACAAGTCGAAGCTGGCCGGCACCCTCAAGGGGAACGCCTTCCAGCGGCGCTCGTCGATCCTGAAGTACATCGGCGGCGGCCACTTCAACGAGCCGGGTATCGGTCCGTTCCACTTCGACAAGAACGGCGACACTTCGGTGCGCGTGCTGTCGGTGTGGAACTGGAAAGGCAGCACCTGGTCGCTGCTCAAGGTGTTCTACAGCAAGGACATCCCCGCATCGATCCGACCTACCCCGTAACACCGGGAGTAGCTCGCACCTCGATCGCGAGGTGACGGTGCAATGACGAGACCCCCGGACCATCTTCCGGTTGCACAACGCCGGTGATGTCCGGGGGTCTTAGCGTGCTCGGACTGAAGCGACAGTCGAGACCGACACTGTGACCTGCTGCGGGCCACCGGTTCCAAGGATATGTGCGATTCCGGCCGGCTGCCATCCGCTGCTCCGCACGCGGTACACGGTGACTACCCGGTTGACGGTGTCGCCGTTCTTGTCGAACGCGACTGTACCGGTCACTCCCGGATAGCGCATGACCGCCACGATCGGAAGCAGGCTGCGACGCATGGCCGCTATGCTGCCCCGCAGCGTCCCACCGTGCCGCGCCTGGTAGATCGCATTGAGAATGATACCGGTGGCGTCGTAGGCGCTGGCGTCGAGGGGCTGCAGCGTCTTGTGCGGGAAGTACCGATGGTACGCCGTCTGGAACGTCGCCGCTGCCTCGGCCGAATCGAGGCCGACGCCGGCGACGAAGAGATTGGTCGCCGCGGTGTCGTTAGCGGTGAGGAACTGCTGGGTAAACAGGGCGTCGCCCCCGACGAACGGGGCGCTCCAGCCTCGCGCGCGGAGACGGCGCAGCAGCGCGCCGCCCTCATCCGGATTGCCGCCGTAGAACAGGCTGGGCGGGCGGCGCGAGGCCACCTGCTGGGTCACGGCATCCGCTGTTTCGGCAATGGTGGCGGCGCTCGTCGGGTCGATCTGACCGGCGGCGAGCTGCCGCATCCGCAGACGGCGCTGCGCGAACCGGCTAAAGCTCAGGGCCAGCTCGCCGGGCACGGAGTGCTTGTCGTCGACCAGGAAGTAACTCTTGATGTGGAGCGCGCTGCTCATGAAGGTTGCGGCGACCGGGCCCACGAAGACATCGGAGGTCACCGTACGGAAAAAGGTGAGGTACTTCGTCCGGTGGGCAAAGGTGGCAGGTTCGTGGGTGGCGCGCAGCGCCGGATCGGTCAACGCCGGCGTGGGATCGGCGGGACTGATCATGAGCATGCCGCCCTCGTTCAGAATCGGCTCGGACACCACCGCCGCGCCTCCCCGCAGGCCCCCGATGTAGGCGATGGCATGCTTGTCGGCCAGACACTTCTCCGCGTCCTGACGCTCCTGGTCCGGGCCGTAGGCGAGCGCATCCGGGCCGGTGTTGTCGAGTGCCACCGGGGGATCCAGCGCGATCCCCACCGCGGCCATTCGGCTTTTCCACTGCCCGTTTGCCATCTGAATGCCGCGGCGTATGCCGTTGACCAGCGCCGACTGGGTTGCCACGCCAAAGGGGAAGGACATGCACAGGTGGAGATGAAGTGCCGGTGGGTGGGCCGGCGGCTGCGCGGCCGCACGGGTTGGCATCGGCAGGGCAGTAGTAGCTACCACGCCGCACAGGACGCCCAGCCCGATTCGTCGCTTCATTCCTCTCGCCAAACCGAGTCTAGCATCGCCTCATCACGCTTCAACGCACGCCGGGGCGTGCCGCACGAGGCGTTGACCGGCGGCGCCGGGCCGGCGACCGCGCTGTTGGCTAGAGGTGCTCCCGGAACCAGCGAACGATGTGGTCGAGCCGCTCGAGGCGGCGCGACGGGGTCCCGGTCCGGGAGAGGCCGTGACTCTCCTCCGGGAAGCGGACGAAACGCACCGGCACGCGGCGTCGTTTCAGCGCCGCGAACCACTGCTCACTCTGCTCAATGGGACAACGATCGTCTCGCTCGCTGTGAATGATCAGGGTCGGCGTCACCACCTGGTTCACGTACTTGAGCGGGGACATTGCCCACAGCAGCTCGGGATCGCTTTCCGGGGTAGCGCCCAGACGTTCGCCCCGCGTTGCGGCCCAATCGCTCGTCCCTCCCTGGCTGACGTGATTGCAGATCGAGCGCTCGGTGCAGGCCGCGGCGAAGCGATCGGTATGGCTGATCAGCCAGTTGGTGAGGAATCCTCCGTAGCTTCCGCCGGCCACGCCAAGCCGCCGGTCGTCGACCCAGGACAGCGCGGTGACCCGGTCGACAGCCGCCATCATGTCCTGGTAGTCCAGCGTTCCCCAGCCGCCGTTGATACTCACCTGGAAGGCCTGGCCGTATGACGAGCCGCCGTGGGGATTGCAGTAGAAGACGCCAAAGCCGGCGCCGGCCAGCACCTGGAACTCGTGAAAGAACGTTTCGCCGTAGGCGGCGACCGGTCCGCCATGGATGTAGACGATCACCGGGTAGCGTTGCCCCTCGACGCAGTCCACCGGTTTCATCACCCAGCCGTCGATGGACGCTCCGTCCGCACCCCGAAAAGAGATGCGCTCCGGCCGGACCAGCCGCTTCTCGGACAGGTACGCGTCGTTGTGGCCGGAGACCGGCGTCACGCGCTCTTCCGGCGACGCGGCATCGGCCGGACGGATGGCGACCTCGGCTGGGTGCGTGGTGTCTGCCACGGTATAGGCCACCATACCGCCGCCGACTGAAAAGTCCATGACATGCCGGCCGGCGTGGTCCGGGAGCCGGGGAGGCGGCGTTATCGCCTGCAATCCCTCCTGCCAGCGGTAGACCGTGGATGAGCCGCGCTCGGAGGCGAGGAAGTAAATGCCTTCCTCGCGCCAGACCAACGCCTCATCGCCGGCGGTGCTCCAGTCGCCGCTCAGCGAGTCGCCGACGGCGATATCGATGCCATTCAGCAGATTGCGCTGCTCCCCGCCGGAGCGAGACACGGTCCAGAGCTGAGTGAAGTAGGTGGACAGGGCTCCTTCCTGTCTGGCAAAGCCGATAAACGCGATGCGGCTTCCGTCCGGGCTGAACACGGGAGATATCCAGAGACCATGGCCATCGGTCACCCGCCGCGGGCAGGTGTGTGCCGGATCCGCGTCCCGTGGCACGATCCAGATATCGGACCGGGCCTGCAGATCCCACTCCGGATCGCGATTCGAGTGGAAGGCCAGGTGCATGCTGTCCGGCGACCAGGTGGGTGCGTGGTCGTTGAAATCACCGGACGTGATCTGTACGGCGGTTGCCGGCTGGGGAGAAGGCGCCCGCTGCCCACGCTCTGGGGGAACGGCGATGACGAAGATATGGGTGCGACGGTCGTCGATGAGACCGCGACCATCGGTCTTGTAGACGGCGCGCTCGATGACGTGCGCCGGCGCCGCCTGGGACGTGTCGGCCGGCTCCTCTCGGGTGGACACCGCGGCGGCAAAGGCGATCCACCGTCCATCCGGTGACCAGACCGGCGTGCCGGCGCCGAGCGGTAGGTCGGTAAGCGGAACGGCCTCACCGCCGCCGGCCGTCATCAGGTAGACCTGTTGCTTTTCGCCGCGGCGCGACAGAAACGCCAGCCGGCGGCCATCGGGGGACCAGCGCGGTGTGGAATCGCTTTCGCCCGCCGTGAACTGCCGGCTGGCGGCCGACACCCCCGGCGTGCCGTCGGCCTCCGCCGATCCTGCTTCCCAGAGGTAGATGCAGCTGCGGTACTCGTCCGCGGCGCGGTCGAGCCATTTGACGACGTACGCGATTCGCCTGCCATCGGGCGACACCTGGGCGTCGCCGACCAGGCGTAGTCGGAAAAGGTCATCGGGTTGAACGGCTGTATCGTGCATGGTTCCTGACTATGGTAGCGGCAGGAGCAGCCGCTCCTTACCCCTCGACTACCGCGGTGTAGGATACGGTAGTGCGTGACGTCGCACCCAGGGGGGTATCCGGATGGACACAACAACGGTAGCCAGGAGCCAGCGGGACGATGAAGACGAGCGGACCGCCCCCTCCGGTTGGGCCTCTGGACTGTACGATGACCTCCTCCGGGAGGCACTGGGCGAGGATGTCATCCGGGGGGTAATCGAGCAAGCACAGCCGGTTGCTGGAGATCTGACGGGCATCGAACTGCTGCGCGCCTATGCCGTGGCGCGCGTCAGCCGTGACATCGACCAGCGAGAGCGATCGCTTCAGGCGCAGGGACGCGCGTGGTTCTCGATCGCCGGCGCCGGCAAAGAGGTTATCGGCTGGGCGTTTGGGCGCCATCTGACCGCGCACGACCCCAAGATGCCGTACTACCGAGACCGAACGCTGCTGCTCTGCAGCGGCATGACACCCGAGGAGATGTTTCTGGCGACGGTCGGGGCGGCCAGCGACATCCAATCTGGGGGCCGGCAGATGCCCAGTCACTGGGGCTATCGCCCGGCCGGGGTTGTCGCCCAGTCCAGCCCAACCGGCTCCCAGGCAATCCCGGCCGAGGGGCTGGCCGAGGGCATCGTCCGAGCGGTCGAGCTCGGCGTTCCACTGGCCGAGCCGTGGCAACCGGATTCGGTAGTGTACGTCTCGATCGGCGACGGGACGACGGCGCAGGGCGAGGTCGAGGAGGCGATACGCCAGTCGGTCCGGGCGCAGGCCCCGGTCATCTTCCTGGTTGAAGACGACAAGTACGCAATCTCCGTCCCTGCGACCTGGGCTGTGCCCGGCGCCGACGTCGCCCGTCTCTATGGGCACTACGAGGCGCTCGGCATGCTGGTGCTGCAGTGCGACGGCACCGACCCGGTGGATGCGGACCGTTCCGCGTGCCGGGCGGTTCAGTACGCGCGCGCCCGGAACGGTCCGGTTCTTGTCCATGCCCTGGTGACGCGTCCCATGTCGCATTCGTCCACCGACACCCAGGACCAGTACCGGACGGCCGAGGATCTGGCGGACGAAGCGTCGCGCGACCCGCTGCTCAGGCTCGCCACTCTGCTGCGCGAGGCACATATCCTGGACGACGAGCGCCAGGCGAAGCTGGATGCGGCATCCGGCGGGCTGGTGCGGGAGGCAGCGGCACGCACCGAGGGCGCTCCGCGGCCCGATACCGCGACCATCCTCGACCACGTGACGGCCCGGCCGCTCGACCGGCGAGCGCCGCAGCCGGTGCCCGGGGAGAGCGGTGAGCCGGTCGAGATGCGGTACGCGGTCAACCGGGCGCTCAAGGCCGCGATGGAGGCGGATCCCCGCATCGTGGTCTACGGAGAGGACGTGGCCGACAGCGACTTTCCCGATCTACCGGGCAAAGGCGGTGTCTTTCATGTCACGCGCGGCCTGCAGTATGCCTTCCCGCGGCGGGTCTGGAACAGCGCGCTGGCCGAGGCGACTATCGTCGGAACGGCCATGGGCCAGTCACTGGCCGGCTTGCTGCCGGTCGTGGAGATCCAGTTCCGGGACTACCTCCATCCCGCCTGGCAGCAACTGGTCGACGAGGCAGCGACACTTCGCTGGCGCTCCAACGATCAGTGGCGCTGCCCCATGGTGATTCGGATGGCGTACGGTGGGTACCTGGGGGGCGCCGGCGCCCTGTGGCACAGCGAGGCCGGCGTCGGGATGATCTCCAGCATACCGGGCATCCGGATTGTCTGCCCCTCCAATGCGACCGATGCCGCCGGCTTGCTGCGCACCGCGTGCGAAAGCGGCGATATCGTGCTCGTCCTCGAGCCCAAAGCGCTCTACGCCCGAAAAGCTCCGTACCCCGGTGACGAGTATCGCGTGCCGCTTGGCGTGGCCGCGGTGCGGCGTGGCGGCAGCGACATAACCATCGTCGGCTGGGGCAATCTCGTCCCGCGGGCGCTGGAGGCGGCGGAGACACTGGGACGCGACGGGATCGAGGCCGAAGTCATCGATCTCCGGACAGTCGACGCCGGCTGGGATGCGCCTACCGTCCTTGCCTCGGTTGACCGCACCGGTTCCCTGCTGGTGGCGGAAGAGGATCGGATGACGGGCGGCTTCGGGGCGGTCGTGGCGGCACGGACGGCCGAGCAGCTGCCCGGAGTACTGGTTGCCCGGGTAGCGGCGAAGGATTGTCGGGTTGCCTACGGGCCGGAAGGTGAGCGCGCCGTCTTGCCGCAGGTGTCCGATATCATCGCCCAGGCGCGCCGCCTGGTGGAAGAGTAGCTCTCAGCCAGGAGATGGCTGATCGCGCTCACGCGACGCTGGAGACCGAGTCGGTGGAGAGAACCCGGCGCAATGCCTCGACAACGGCGGGATCGAACTGGCTGCCGGCGCAGCGCTCGATCTCGCGGAGCGCCTGCGCGCTCGTTCTGCGACCTCGGTAGGGACGCCCACTGGTCATTGCCTCGTAGGCATCGGCCACCGCCAGGATCCGCGCCGCCAGCGGAATCGCGTCGCCGGCAAGCCCGTCGGGATAGCCGCTTCCATCCCATTGCTCGTGATGCGCCCGGATCCAGGACGTCAGGATGCGGAGCGCCGGAACGCGGCTGACGATGCCGGCGCTGACTACCGGGTGCTTGAGCACGACGTCCCATTCCTCTTCCGTCAGGTGGCCACGCTTGGTCAGGACGGCATCGGGTATGGCAACTTTGCCGATGTCGTAGAGCCTCCCGGCCATGCCGACGAGGTGCGCTTCCGACGTGTCGAGTCCCATCTCGAGCGCAAGCCTGGTAGCGAGCGCCGCGGCGTCATGCGGATATCCGGCAGCACTGGGCACGGTATCGGCCCGCGCCTCGACGATCGTCGCGAAGGCTTCCACCGTCCCGAGGAGCGCCGCCTCCTCACGCGCTCCCGGAACGCCTCCCTCCACGTCGAGAGTGGCCACGACCGGCTCGCCGGCCAGCCGGACCTGATTGCGCCCGAGGCGTTTCGCAGCATACATGGCGCGATCGGCCATCTCGATCAGCTCATCCCGGGATTCGGCATCTTCCGGATAGCCGGCGATGCCAATCGAGCAGGTAATGTGCGTGCCGCCGGCCGCCCAGAAGGTGTGACCGGCCACCGCGGCGCGGATCCGCTCCGCAACCTGATAGGCGGCCTCGCCTCCGGTCTCCGGCAGCAGGGCCACGAACTCCTCGCCGCCCCACCTGCCGAGCACGTCGATGCCGCGCAGTCCGGTTCGCACCACGGAGGCGAATTCTCGCAGAGCGGCGTCCCCGGTCAGGTGACCGAAACTGTCGTTGAGCGCTTTGAAGTGATCGAGATCAATGAATAGGACACTACAGGGATGCCGGTAACGATGCGCTCGCTCGAGCTCGACATCGAGAATCGAGGCCAGCGTGCGGTGGTTCGCCAGCTCGGTTACCGGATCGGCCGCGGCCAGCGTCTCGAGCCGGGCCGTTCGGTTCGCGTAGGTCATCAGCTCACGATAGTCGAGGAACTGGTGAAAGAAGACCAGCTCGATGAGCAGGCCTCCCGCCAGATAGACGCCGATTGCCCGCGGCGCGTAGCCGGCGCTCCTCGCGGCATGAATCATCAGCGCTACCACCAGCGGAAAGGACGAGTAGGGTGCCAGGTACCGCCAGATTCGCGGCACATCGCGCCGGCCGGCCGGGGGCCGCTGGACGGCGGAGGCATCAACCGGCGTCGCGCCTTCGCCCCGCTGCCTGGGCCTCACCGCGAGCGCCAGCCCGACCAGGATGTAGGCGGGGATGCGCCCAAGATTCAGCAATGGTGACGTGACCTGACCGGCGGCGTGCACGCCGTAGGCACGCACGGTATCAGTCGCAAGCAGGAGAGCGAAGGCAGCGCCCAGGAGCAACGCTGTCCGGCGCGACAGCGTTCCCCTGGTCTCGCCCGCCACCACCCAGAGAAGGAGCAGACCGGCCACCAGGACAAGATCGAGCACCGGAAACGCGACGTTCACCACACCGTCCGGCGAGGCCGCGCCCCGGGCCAGAAGCGGCCCAAGCACGAGATACCACACGAACGCCACGAGCCCGGTGAGAACCAGCAGGATATCGAGCACGATGCGCGTGTGCCGTACCGCCGAGCGCACAGCCGGAAGGAAGAGAACACCGGCGGCCAGCAACGGATAGGAGACGAGCAGTCCGAGGTCCATCGGCGAGGGCGTGGGGAGATGTCCGTGCCGGGGCAGGGTGTACCACGCGGCAGCGCCCGCCCCAATCAGAAAGCTCGCCAGACCAAGGGCTAGCGCAACGGTACTGCGTGTCTCACCCGGACGACCGGGCTGCCGATCCTTCTTCATCCCCATCCACCGCCCGCCCGCGGCCGGGCGACTGCTCGACCCTTACTCTACCCGTGGCCAATGGAACCGTCTAGCGACGCCGGTTTCGGTTTGGTTACAGTTCGCCCGGGCAGCGGGGCACCTCCGGGTGGCCGGTGGTGGACTATAATCTGACTGCCTCGGCATCCGTTGGGGGTTGCCGAGGCTTTTTGATGTATCCGGAAGTGAGGCCTTTTCGTGACAGATCACCCGCAGCCGCGTGGCGGCTCCGCTCCCACTCGTCGTGGCTGGTCGGTAGCCGCGGCCGGCCTGTTCCTCGCCATCTTTGTAGCGGGATGCGGGGGCAGCTCGGCAAGCAAGGCGTCCGCCACGGCAACCACCGGACCGTCGCCGGGCGCCGGGACCGCCGTCCCGACCGCTCCTGTCCCCCCGACACTCGTCGTCACCGGCGGCCAGTACGCCGCGATTGTCAATGGAACATCTATTCCGATGTCTACCTACCGCAAGCTGCTCTGCCTGGCGCAGCGCGAGACCGCCCGGCAACCCGGCGTCACCAAGCAGACGCTCGCGCGCGAGGTGTTGAATCAGCTCGTCGACGACGAGGTGGTGCGGGAATACGCCGTCACGCATCACCTGCAGGTCAGCACTGCCCAGATCAACTCGCGCATCGCGCAGGACGAGGCGCGGTTAGGTGGGAAGGCGGGACTCGAGAAACAGCTCACGCAGCTCTGCGTGAGCTTTGCCTTTTACCAGCAGCTCACGGTGTCCGACCTGCGACGTCACATTGTCGCGCAGCGTGTCGCGCCGGCACGACCGGTGCAGTACGCGCGCGCGCGGCACATCCTGATTGCCACGACCCATCACAAGCCGCCGCGCAGCGATGCCGCGGCCCACGCCCTCGCCGTGCAGGTGCTGGCGAAGGTCAGAGCGGGCGGGAACTTTGCGGCACTGGCACATCGGTACTCGGACGACACATACAGCGCACAGAAGGGCGGAGACCTCGGCGTCTTCTGTCCGGGTCAGATGGTGCCGCCCTTTGACCATGCCGCCTTTACCGGACCGCTCCACACGCCGCAGCTGGTTCACAGCCAGTTTGGCTACCACATCCTCGAGGTGCTGGCGCGCGGACGGGCCACAGCTCAACAGTGCGCGCAGCCCCTGCCGGAGCAGAGCCCGGCATTCCTGAGCTGGGTCAACACCCAGGTGCAGCATGCCAGGATCCAGCGCCTGGCGAAGGTCGCCTGACCGCTCCCCGGATCGTTTCCCCGGAAAATCGGGGGAAAATGGCGCGAGGCTACGTCGGTCGTGTAGCATAGTGTCAATTCGAGGCGGGCCCGCCTCGCCTTTCCATGAGCTCGGACCCGCCTCTTCCTCCCCTTTCAACCGCACGTCTGGTGGAAAGGGATCGAGGATTACTCCGTCGACGCCTCGTTGTGACCGGCTGCGTACCGTTCACTGTAGACGCCAACCGGCTGGCCGTCTACCGCTTCTGGTTGCGGTTTCGTTACAGCTGGCGATCCGGCTCCGTATCTCTCTGGCGGATGGTGCCGCCATGGCGACATGCGCGAGTCAGGAGCAGGAGAACGCGACCCAGAGCAGGAAACCGGTCTTGCCCGCGGGCGGCGGGGTTCCGGACGAGCAGCGCGCGCCGCGCAGCGTGAGGTCGGCGCTCACCGCATGCGGGTCGGTCGCGGTTCGCACGGTAACGGTGACCCGGTAGGACGACGCGGGCATGTTCGCGACGACGCGCAGGTGCTCGAGATAGCCATAACCGTCGTACTGGATCGCGCCGGTCGACACGCCGCGCGGCACCTGCACCACGTAGGACGCGCTCCGCAGGTCGGATGGAGTGTCCTGGACGAGCGTCGTCAGGGTGATCGAGACACCGTTCGTCAGCACCACGGCCGGCGCCAGCTCGCTGTGCAGATAGGAGGCGTAGCCGCGGTCGGTCAGGAGTGTCGCCGCCACGATGCCAAGCGCCAGCAGCATCGGGCCCAGTAAGGTACGGATCAGCCGGGTATCAGCCAGCCCCAGCCAGAGCGCGCTCATACCGCGGCACCCCGGCACGATGGTATCGCAGACATTCCAGAGGTACTGTACCGAAACCGGCCGGCGCCGTCCAGCATTACCGGTTGCGGTTCTGTTACAGGCCCCGCGGAGCAGCGGGTCACTCCTCCTGGAGCGCCTCTTCCGGCCGCATGGTCCACTCGATTCCTGAATCCTGGGCGCCGGCGACGGTGCCACAGGCCGGACAGTGCCAGATGGTCACGTAGGCGGCAAGGTACTCGACTCCTTCCGCCTCGGTAAAGGTGTGCCAGCTCTCGGTCACGTCGTCCATGCTCGCGCCACAGGTGGGGCATTGCAACCCGGCATCGGGTGTGGAATCGGACGAAACCATTCCTTAGAGTACTCACCATCTTGACGTTGGGGCAATGGCCGCGCAGGGGTGGAACGGATTTTGCGAGCAGGGCCTGTATGCACTCGCGGAGGGTTGGTATGGCTGTGCCACGATTCGTCCTGGTCGCCGAGGATGACTCAGACATCCTGGAACTGGTGCGTGATGTGCTCGAGGACGCAGGGTTCCGGGTGGCGGGCGCAGTCGGCGCGGACGCCCTGATGGAAGCCAAACGGAACCGGCCGGATTTGATCCTGCTGGACTACCAGATGCCGGGGATGGACGGTGTCACCATCGCGCGAGAGCTGCGTGCCGATCGCGCGACGCAGGGGATCCCGATCATCGCCATGACCGCCACCGGACGGGCCTCGGCGGTGTGCCGGGAGATGGACGCCGACGGTTGTCTGGGAAAGCCGTTCGAGATCGATCACCTGGTCACGGCGGTGGACCGCCTGGTCCACCTCACTCACTGAGGCAGGTGCGCAGCGTCGTTGAGAAGCTCGACGGTGCCCGCTCCATCGCCGATCGAGAAGATCGAGAGACAGGTCGAGGGAAATGACAGCTCGTAGGTTCCGGCCAGCGATATTCCCGCCAGCCGGCTGATCAGCACCCGCACCGGACCCATGTGCGTCACCAGAACGACCGTGCCGTCGGGGTACTGGGCCGCGATGCGCTCCAGCACGGCCTCGACCCGTTCCAGCACCTGCCGAAATGTTTCGCCACCGGGTGGACTCCAGCCCCAGTAATCGGCGTTGCGCTCTTCCCAGATGCGGGGATGACGTGCCACCACCTCGGTCGTGGCAACGCCCTCAAACGCGCCGGCGTTCCGCTCGCGCAGGCCGGGATCCGGTATCGGTCGGATCCCGTGTGGCCCGGCAACGGCCTGGGCGGTCTGCAGCGCGCGGGGCGCATCCGAGCAGTAGACGGCGTCGATCGGCTCGTCCGCAAGCCGCGCGGCAATGGCCTGCGCCTGCTCCAGACCGCGCTCGGTCAGCGCGCAATCGTCCCAGCCATGCCAGACATCGCGGACGTTGCAGGCCGTCTCGCCGTGCCGCACCAGGATAAGGCGCATGGTGAGTCTTCCAATGACTTTCCTGGCGGAGGGGGTGGGATTCGAACCCACGAGACCCTCGCGGGCCTGCCCGCTTTCGAGGCGGGTGCACTAAACCGAACTATGCGACCCCTCCCCGCCGCGACCAGTTTACCACGCACTGTCAGGAGGGAACGCGCACCTCCGATGCCACCCGCTCGCGCACGAAAACCTCGATCCGCTCAACCACCTGATCGACGCTCATGGTCGTCGTGTCGATCACCAGATCGAACGGGGAGAAGTCCTCGGGCTCGATCCCGTAGAGGTGGCGATAGCGGCGGTTGTCGCTCGACTCGCGGCGCAGCAGGTTCTCACGCGACCGCGGATGGTTCTCGCGTCGCTCAACCCGGTAGAGGCGCTCGTCGAGATCGCAGGTCAGCCAGATGCGAAGCGCCGGGACGCCCCGGGGAAAGAGCCAGCCGATGGTGCGGCTCTCGATCAGGACGCCATCCTCCATGCCGGCCTCGATCAGGCGGCGGTCGATCTCACGCTCGACCTCCGGGTTTCCCTCGAGCGACTCGGCCAGCTCCTCGAGGGAGATCCCTCGCTCCACGGCCAGGTTGCGGAAGATCTGGCCGCCGTAGACGTACTGCAGATCGAAATCGGCGGCGATCCGCTTCGCCGCCGTCGTGCTCCCGGTTCCGGATAACCCACTCAGCAGAATCCGCACGCTGCCCACTCGCCCACTTTTGTCCCTATTCTAGCGATGCGGGCAGAGTCGCAGACTACGGGAGTTAGAGCGTAGGCGCGAGCAGGGAGTGGAGCAGTGAGGAGAGGCACCGCCTGCTTGGGTACTTACCGTGGTGGCGGAGCCGCGGGCGAGCGCAGGGTTGTTATCGATACATTCCTCCCGAAAATATCCATTTTCATACTCTATGGTGTATACTGAGGTAGGTCGTGGAGTGGGAGTGATCCCGGACACGGCGTCATCGCGACCGTACTCAGCCATCTACCGCCGCGATCACTGAGCAGAGCCTTGATCCACCGAGGGTCGAGGTGGTGGTCCGGGTGAAAGGTCGCGAATCATGAGCATGGCTCCCTTTATCGTTGTGGCCGTGGTGGTCTTGTTCGTCCTGGTGGTGGGTCTGAGGGCCATACGGCTGGTTCCCCAGGCAAGAGTCGTGGTCATTCAACGGTTGGGACGGTACCTGAAGACCGCCGGGAGTGGACCGGTCTTCGTGATCCCCTTCATCGACAGGATCCTCCCCACTATTGACCTGCGGGAGCAAGTGGTTCCTTTCGATCCCCAGTCGGTGATTACCTCCGACAATGTCGGCATCCAGGTTGCGACCGTCGTCTACTACCAG
>DATGJB010000075.1:0-4706 GCA_035295425.1 Chloroflexota bacterium
TCGATCCGGCAAAGCGGAAATCGCCGTAATCGAATCCCGCCAGTGCTCACCCGGCATTGAAATACCGGTCTCGGCTAACGAAATCCGCCGTCGCGGGTTCGGCATCGAGGCCTCGAAGGACGCAGTACCGTATGGAAGGCCTTCGTAAGTTCGAATGCCCTCTGGCCGTCGGGTTAACGATCGTTTCGCATTAGATACCGGCCGAGCACATTGCCAGGGCGACAGCGTAAACACCTTCGCTACGGCGCCTCCGGCCCGTTGCCCCTCCGGAGCACAATACTACCTATTGTACGCCCTGCGGCGATAACGAAAAGATCGTCGTTGCCTGTACGCCCGCAGCGGTACGCTGGCCGGGCGTCCAACCTATGCGACCGCGCTGGCGATTGAGGTGTACCAACCGGCCTGCGGAGCGTCTGGCAGGGCAGAACCTAAAATGTGGGCCCAATTCGGTGCGGCGCCAGAGGAGCGTGCTCCTCCCGAAGGATAGCGATCCTCATGCTGCCCGAAGCGAGTCTGGCCGCTTCCGCGTACTGTTTGAGCGCCTCCTGATTATCGTGCTCACGAACAAGCTCCCGAACATACGCCAGACGTGCGAATGCCCACTTTGGATCCAACCTCACGGCGGTTTCAAGCTGTTTTCGGCGATCCTTCTGTTCGAGGCGCGGATAGGTCCAGCCGTAAAGCGGTAGGCAGCTTGCAATGGCGACGTAGATTGCCGGCGCAAGTCGCGAGTCGGGCATGCCCGCGGACCGGAATTCCTCGTCCGGCAGGACGTGAGCGTATGTCTGCTGTATCTCTTCCATCGCCTGCTCGTATTGCAACCGAGCATCGACGGGCCGCCCGCTCATCTTCAGCGCGAGAGCATACCTGAGGCGAGTAGCCGGGTCGACCGCGACACTCGAGCCCGCGCACGAGCCGTAGAGCCCCTCCCATGCGTCCACCGCAGCTTTCCAGTTGTCGGCTCGCTCAAACGAGTCCGCGATGTAGAGCCTCGGCATTGCATTATGCGGATCGATTGCCAGGGCTTGGTTGAAAAGCGATCGGCCGTCCGCAATATATCCTTCCTCGACAGCACGCTGCCCGGTCGAAACCAATTCCGCAGCGCGCGCCAGCACCTTCCTTCGCGCCATCGGTCTGTATCCGTGCGGCCCGCCGCCAGTCCGAGGCCTGTATAAAAGCGGATGCATAGCCGCAGCGACAAATGCGAATAGAGCCAAGACAAAGACCGCCGCCGTTAGTTTCTGAACATTGTCTGGCACACCACCGCCTCCTGGTGTTTTTGGACCGCGCCACGAAGTCGTTAGTTCCGCAAGTGGGCGTGGCAGCAGGATATTCGCAGTGCCCCGCCCGCTATTGGTCCATTACCGGGTTGGTCCCGAATTAGCGCCCGCACCATTCTGGGTTGATGCACCAGCCGTGAAAGCGTTACGCGCACACCAATCTCTATTGATGGTTAACCCACCTGCGTTCCCAGGTCGGATGGTCGTAGGTTCGATGCCGCGTGTTTGCAAATAAGTAGCCGGGCATAAATACATTGCCCGTCAAATCCCACGTCCCGTCGAACCCGAGGGCGCCTGAGACGCCCCAGTACCAATCAAGGTAGGCCAACGGCACCCACTGGACATCGCATCCAGACGGATGATTACACGGGCGGCGGGTGTATGGCTTAAGCTTGCAGTAATTCCAAGGACGAGCGCCAAACCAAATGCTTTACAACGGCGCCGCCTGGACGGGCGTGGCAGTTATGACTGGCGGGAATCATGATCTTGGCTATTACCGCCGGGCGTATAATAGATGGCGTTCGGGTACCCGCGGGCGGGTCCGGAGGACCGATGCCGGAGGCGTTTACACGGTCGCCCAGGCAATTTTCTCGGCCGGTGTATAATGGGGGAAAAATCACCAATCCCGCCCAGGCGACCCGACAACCCCTCTCGAGCATCGAGACCACAAGCGGCCGCCGCGGTTAGGACGGCATGTCGAAGACGACCTTGCCGCACAGGCCGTCGCGCATCAGATCCATCCCGTGCGCATAATCGGAGAACTGGAGGCGGTGCGTGATGGCCGGCGTAACGTCCAGCCGGCCGGAGGCGAGCAGCGCGCGCATCGTGTCCCAGGTCTCGTAGAGCCTCCGGCCGACGATACAATGGATCGTCAGCCCCTTGAAGATCATGTCCTCCGCCATGTCCAGCTCGACCGGCTGCACGGGAATCCCCATGAGCGAGACACGTCCGCCCCTCCGGCACGTGCGCATCGCCTGCCGGATCGCGCTGGTCGCGCCGGACATCTCCAGCACCACGTCCACTCCGAGGCCCCGCGTCTCGCCGAGCAGCGTCCTCTCCACGTCGGCCGTAAGCGCGTTCACGGTAATGTCGGCGCCGAGCTTCCGCGCCAGATCGAGCCGGTAGTCGCGCGTGTCCGTGGCGTAGACCGCGGAAGCGCCGGCTGCCTTGGCGACGGCCACCGCGAACACGCCGATCGGGCCACACCCGAGCACTGCCACCGTGCGTCCGATCACCTCGCCGGAGAGTGTGGCGTGTACGGCGTTTCCCAGCGGGTCCTGGATGCAGGCGACTTCCGGCGGCACGGACCGGTCGTTCTTCCAGGCGCTTGCGGCCGGGACCACGACGTAGGGTGCGAAGCAGCCGTCCACGTCCACGCCGAGGATTCGCGTGTTCGCGCAGACGTGCCGCTCGTTCATCAGGCACTGCTTGCAATGGCCGCAGACCCAGTGGCTCTCGCCGCTCACGTAGTCGCCCACCTGGATACTGTCCACCGCGGAGCCGATCTCGACGACCTCGCCGGCAAACTCATGGCCCATGGTCTGAGGCGGCTTTACGCGGTTGGCCGACCAGCGATCCCAGACATAGATATGGTAGTCGGTACCGCAGATCGACGTGGCCTGAACGCGTACCTTAACCTGGTCCGGCCGCGTGATGGTCGCTTCCGGCACTGTGACGATCCTGGCGCCGGGGCCGGCCTCCGTCTTCACGATCGCCTGCATCGTGGCATTCATAGGGAGCGAGCGTCCTTTCAGGTCATTGGGCGGGTCGGTGAGCTGCGGGGACCGAGCCGCAAGAATTGAAGTACAGTCGCGCTGGGTGCGCGCCGGTCAGGGCGCGGCGATCGGCGGCGGATCGTGCAGCAGCTCCGGCGGAGGCGGCTGAGCGAGCCGCGGGAAGAAGTAAGTCAGCACGATCTGGATCGATCCGGCGACCGGAACGGCGAGCACCATGCCCACGATGCCGAACATGGTCGCGCCGGCCAGCAGGGCGAAGATGCTCACCACGGGGTGCAGGCCGACCGAGCCCCCAACGACACGCGGATAGAGCAGCTGGTCGAACAGCGTCTGCGTTACGACGATGCACAGCACGACGATTGCGGCGTACGCGATCGAATTCGAGGGCACGTGGGCGAAGAAAAGCGCACGGTGCGGGTCGCCATAGGCGAGTAGCCCCGCCGTCACCGCGACGATCCATGGGCCGATGAGCGGAACCACGTAGAAGGCGCCGGCCATGAGCCCGAGGAACAGGGCATATTTATGCCCGAGCAGCCAGAGAATGAGGAAGACGACGGCGCCGTAGAGCGAGCAGATCTTCGCGAGCCCCTGGATGTAGGCGCTGAAGACGTCGACGATGTCCCGCGAGACCTCGTCTATGACGGCGTGGTGGCGCGCCGGAAACAGGGCGATTACGCGCGCCCGGATGCTCGTGTAATCGCGCAGCACGAAGAAGGTGGCTACGGGGATGATAATCAGCCAGATCGCCTGAGACGCGATGCCCTGTACGATCGCCGTCACCGTCCCGATCGCCTCGGTGATCTGCGCCTGGATCGGCCCGGACTTCTGCGTCACCAGGTCGTTCAGCGTGCGCTGGCGGATGCCGAAGAAGCGGAGCAGTTTCGCGTTGCGGGCCATCCACGCGTCGCTGCTGGTGCGAACGAAATTGTAATACGTGTTGGCGTTTCCGCTCAGCTCCTCGATCTGGCGGCTGGCCGCGGGCACCACCAGCGACGCCGTCAGCACGACGCAGAGCAGTCCCAGGAGATAGATCGTCAGGACCGCCTGGACGCGGGAACGCCGGTGCCTTTCCAGATACCGGACCGTTGGATCGAGCAGCGCGGCGAGGAAGAAGGCGACGATGAAAGGGGGCAGAATCGCCTGTACTCGCCACAAGAATGCGAGCGCGAGCAGCACGAACAGGCCAGTCACGATGATGCGCCGCCACCCCCGCAGCGAGAGGCCGAAGGGGTAGACGGCGCGCATCATCATCGGTGGCCGCGGCTCCGGTTCGAGAGGCGCGAGCAGCGCCTCCGTCTCCAGCGCGGCCTGTGTCATCTCCCCGGTCGAGTCGGGAACGCTCTCCGAAATGTCTGCACCGGGACGGAGGTCGGTCATCGAGTTAGGAGGCGGTCTCTTCGTTGTCCGAGGAGATTTCGCCGAGCTTTTGAGCCATCTGGGCCCGCGTCCGATCGACTGCCGCCGACACCTTGGTGCCGACGGTTTTGCCCAGGTCGGACACCTTGTCGCTCAGATCGTTTAGCTGCTTGGTCAGCTCATCGCGAGTCTCCTGCCCGGACTTGGGCGCCAGGAGGAGCCCCGCTACCGCGCCTACGAGCACTCCGATGCCGATTCCGGCGAGCACGCTCACCAGAACGCCGCGGTCCTCTTCGCCACTTGCCATTTCTGTTCTCCCCTTTATCCGGTACGG
>DATGJB010000076.1:0-3620 GCA_035295425.1 Chloroflexota bacterium
ATCAACATGGACTGGCAGCACCTGATCATGAATGGCGAGAATCTGGCCGAGTACGTGGAGCTTCTGGCCATGGAAGGTCTTCTCGGCCACCAGCATGCCAATAGCGGCTGGGGTATGTTCGACGACGACAACATCGTCGGCGCCACCCGCTTCATGGAGACACTCGAGATCGCCCACGCTCTGCGCAAGGTGGGCTACGGCCGCGCCGGCGAGCGGCTGGGTATGGACCTCTATCCGTACACCGAGGATCAGATCGGGGCGGCGCGCCAGAGTCTGCTGCAGTGGCGATTCATCGACGAGATCGCCGGTCGCCTGGATGAGGAGGCGCTACAGGTGGCGCAGCGCCAGAAGGACGCACTCGCGGCGTACCGCGTGGTGTTCGAGGCGCTGGGTATGAGTCCGGAGATGGTGAGGCTAAGTGTCGGCCGCCCGGCGGAGGCAGTTCGCTGACGGTACTCTGTACCAAAGCTCTACGTCGACTTCCTCGTGCCAGGCGCCTACGCTACAGTGCTCAGCACTCTGGCCGCGTGGCGGCCCCAAGCGAAGGGGATTCGGCCGTCGGCCCGCGGGGCTCTACCCGTATGAGACAGTTCCGGTGTAGTCGGTTCCCAGGACCTCCAGCGTGAATGAGTCACCTGAGTTCAGAGCCCAGTTGTACTGGTTCCGATACTGTGCATAGGCCGCGCCCAGGCGGAACTTGATGAGCGTGTCCTTGTACTTCAGGACCCGAATGCCGATGCAATCAAGCTCATCCAGGGACTCGTCGTACCGGCCGGCCGAGAAGCCCGTCGCGCTCTGGTCGAGAATCCACAAACCGCTCAGACCATAATCGAAACCGTCATTGCGTTTGGTCGAAGGGCATGTGTACGTGATCCCTGGCGCGGTGTTCCCAGCCGGTGTGTACGCCGGATCGGCTGGCGGCGCGCTTGGACCGAAGCCGGAGCCATGGACCGTGATCGTAGGAGACTTCACACTGCCGGTGAACACCACCGACGTGATGGAAACGGTCCGTGGGGCGGCGACCGCCGTCAAGGTTCGCGGAGACATGCCGGCCATGAGGCATCCTCCAAGTGCCACGGCAACTCCCGTTCGACTGAGGCGCCTCAGGTGTGCGGTTATTCGCGGCTGCGTGAGATCCAAGTCCCTCTCCTTTAGTTGACCCGACGCATAGGTCCTGGGCTCGTGCCCAGTCACCACCTAGATGCGTTTACTGTAATGCACTACTCGTGACCTGTCAACCCGAGGTAGATCGCGTTCATGACCACCGCGCCCCCGCTTGCCTTTCCAGCACGGACGGATCGCGTAGCGTACTGGCTGGAGCCCACACGGGTGACACAATAGCTCCATCCTGGTCGATCACGGAGGGGGCGCGACGAGAGCGTGAACGATAACTCACCCGAACGCAGCTATCTGATCACAGGAGCCCGCGTCTACACCGCGGATCCGACCCGACCGTGGGCCGAAGCCGTCCTAACCAGGGGGAGCCGCATTGCATTTGTCGGCGGCGAGAACGAAACGCGTGACGCTGCGTTCGGGAACCTCGAGGAGATCTCCATGCCCGGTGGCCTGGCTCTGCCCGGCCTGAACGACAGTCACATCCACATGACGATGGGGAGCTACGACCTCACCATCCTGAACCTGGAGGGCGCGTTCACCGTGGAGGAGCTGCTGGGGCGACTGGGCCGCTACGCGGCCGAGAATCCGGAACGGGAGTGGATCGAGGGCTACGGCCTGCCCTACGAGCCGCTGACCGGGATCGACCGTCCGGAGCGCGAGGTGCTCGACGCGGTCGTGCCTGATCGTCCGGTGTATGTGCGCGCCTTCGATTCCCACAGCTCCTGGTGCAACACCGCAGCGCTGCAGCGGGCCGGAATCGAGCGCGGCGCGGACATCCCGCTGCCGAACGAGGTGGTGGTCGATCGCGCAACCGGGAAGTCCACCGGCATGCTCAAGGAGAAGCTGGCCGACGATATCATCGCTACCGCTATCGGGAAACCCGACCAGGCCGAACTCGATGCCGTGCTCTGCCGTGCCATGGGATACCTGAACGGGCTCGGCATGACCTCGGTGCAGAACATGGACGGGGATCTGCACCGCCTCGAACAGTACGAGCGACTGCTCGGCCGCGGCGACCTCTCGATCCGCGCCTACCACTACATGAGTGTGCGGGAAGAAACACCGCGCGACTACCTCGGCGAGTGCGCCGGGTACGCCAGGCGGTTCCGGGGTCCCTGGAATCGCACCGGCGGGATCAAGCTGTTCATCGACGGCGTGGTCGAGAGCAAGACTGCCTGGATGCTCGATCCCTATGCCGACGGCTCCGCAGATACCGGCATGCCAGATATCGACCCGGAGGCATACCGGCAGATCGTGCTGGCAGCCGACCGGCTCGGCCTGGATGTCGCCACCCACGCTATCGGCAGCCGCGGAATCCGGACCGCGATCGATGCCTATCAGGCCGCCGCCGAAGCGAATGGACCGGGACGGGAGCGGCGCCATCGCGTCGAGCACATCGAGTGCGCCCCACCATCGGACCTGCCGCGCTTCGGCCGGCTTGGCATCACCGCCTCGATGCAGCCCCTCCACGCCGCGCCCACGACCGATCCGCGCTTCACGCCGTGGACGCGCCTCATCGGTCACGAGCGCGAGCCGCATGCGTTCAACTGGCGTACCCTCGCCGAGACCGGAGCGACGCTCGCGTTCGGCAGTGACTGGCCTATCGTCACACCCGACGTGCGTGCCGGCCTGCACGCTGCCCTCACCCGGACTACGGTTGATGGCGAGCCGGAAGGTGGCTGGCAGCCGCAGCAGTGCCTGACTCTCGCCCAGGCCCTCGATGCCTATACCCGCGGCGCGGCCCACGCCGAGCGCCAGGACGGCGATAAGGGAATGCTCCGCGCCGGAATGCTGGCAGACGTCACGGTCTTCAGCCATGATCTCTTCCGCCTGACACCGCGTGAGGTGCTGAGCGTTCCTGTCGCGCTGACGATGGTCGACGGGCGCGTTGTCCACAGGGCGGAGTAAGACGGGTCGACCTCCTGGGCCGGCTCCTCGATTACTCCCCTGTCGCGCCGTCTATCCGCTCACGCAGAAGGTGGGCGTGGCCGATGTGGCGTGAATACTCCCGAATCATGTGCACGGTAATCCAGCGTAAAGTGACTGGCTGCCCGTCCCACGGGTAGGCAGCCGGAGTGTCGAGATCGGGGAGAGATCCGGCGTTGCATCTCGACGTCTCACACGCGTCCTTCCAGTTCTGCATCACCTGGTCCGCCGGCTGGCTATTCAGGTCCGTCCACGCGCGGTCTCCGTCTGCCGGGTTCGTCTCGCCCGAATACAGGCCGCGGTGCGCCGCGTTGCCGGTGAGTATCAGCTCCAGCCAGAAGTACTCGACTTCTGTCAGGTGACGCAGGAGTCCCAGCAGGGTCAGCCGCGACGGAGGCGTTGCCGCTTCCATCAGCTGTGCCGGCGTCAGGGCGGAACACTTCCACTGGAGTGTGTCCCGCTGTGAATCGAGGAAGGCGTTCAACATGACGCGCTCGTCGCCGTTGAGCGGCACGTCGGTCCGCACTGGGTCACTCACTCTTTGCCTCCGCACTGCCGGTTTCTCGCCCGGCCACGGG
>DATGJB010000077.1:0-19839 GCA_035295425.1 Chloroflexota bacterium
GAGTGGCGCCGCAGCTCCGACGCCCACCGGCTACAGGAACGTTCTCGGTGGCCTCGACATCTCATCCTGGCGGTGGCGCACCTCCGTGTGGTGCTCGCGCGGCCGGTCAGCGGCCAGGTCCCGGTGCTCGGGTTGTAGAGCGCGGCCGTGCTCCGGTGCGCATCGACTGACGCAGGCTCTCAGCGGCGCAGCGGATCGAGCCGGCACAGGTCGCCAGACGCATCACATGTCGCCACAGCAGTGCGCTGCATTTTCCCGGTGCTGGGGAGCCACTAGAAAAGTGGACCTCTGTCCCGAGCACCGGCCCCTGGAGCCACGCTTCAGGTCCTTCCCTGCAGAGAGAACAACACCGCAACCAAACATGCGGAACGCGCCATACCCACGGAGGATGCATGTCACGCGCACTCATCGCCATGGCTCTCGCCGCCCTTCTGGCCGTTACCACGGCTCTTGGCCGAGACGCGAGTGGCCTGACCCGGCCCGCTGCAGCACTCCAGAACGCCACGACCGCCAGCGTCTCCATCGACACAACGCAGCCCGGCACGACTGTTGGGACCCAGCCCATCGGCATCAACCTTGGCCCCTGGAGCAGCCACAATCTCGATAGCGGCAATCCGACGCAGCTCGCCACCATGGGCGCCTCGCTGGTTCGGTTTCCCTCGGGCAGCTATAGTGACGCCTATGACTGGGTCCACAACCGCCTGGTCCCCGGCCAGCAAGGCTACATCGACCCCAATAACACCTGGCCCAACACTCTGAGCCGGCTCATCCTGCCGGCCGGCGCTCAGCCGATGGTCACCGTGAACTACGGAACCTCGCCAGACGGGACGCGGGGTGGTAACGCGAGCTTTGCCGCCGCCTGGGTCGCCGATGCCAAGGCCCGCGGTCTCCATGGCGGCATCTGGGAGGTAGGCAACGAGACTTACGGTAACGGTTACTATGGCATCTGCTGGGAGCCCGATCGCTGGGCAGGCGACATCCCGTGCCGGCAGAAGGAAGCCAACCCCGCACTGTCGCCGAGCGCGTACGCCACCAATGCCGCCACCTTCGTCACAGCGATGAAAGCTGTCGATCCGTCCATCACGGTCCTGCTGGTGCTCGCAGGACCCGATTCCTGGTTCGACACGACGACGAGGTCGGTGCACGGCAAGACGGTGCAGGCATGGAACCCAACCGTGCTCTCCAAGACCTGCGGCTGGGCGGATGGCTATACCATCCACTACTATCCGCAGGAGCCGTACCACGAAGACGACGCCAAGCTGCTACAGAGCCCGGAAAAGATTGCCGCTCGCGTGGCCACGCTGCAGCAGCAGTTCGCGCAGTACTGTCCCGGACACCGCCAGCCACCGACCTATGTCACCGAGACCAACTCCGTGTCCTCCCAGCCCGGCAAGCAGACGACCAATCTGGTCAACGCGCTCTATGCCAGTGTCGATGCTATGGCCTGGGCACAGGGTGGGCTGCAGTCGGTGGATTGGTGGAATCTCTACAACGGTGGCGAGGTCCACAACCACTCGAGCTCGCTCTATGGCAGCCGCAGCTATGGTGATTACGGTGTTCTGTCCAGTGGCACCGTGTTCAAGCGTTACGGCTGGGCGGAGCCCCCGGTAGGTACACCCTTCCCCGACTACTGGGGACTGGCATTGGCCGGTCGAGCCCTCCAGCCGGGTAGCCGCTTCGTCGCGGCGACGACGAGTACCAGTGACCTGGTCGTCTACAGCACCCTGCTGGCGAACGGGCACGTCACAGCCGTGTTGCTGAATCGTTCCGCCTCTACAGCCTATGACGCCACGATCAGCTTCAACGGATTCACTCCTCAGTCAGGAACGGCAACCTGGATCGGCGAGAAGAATGACTCCAGCCCGCAGAGCGGCTCGGTCAGCATTGGCCATGGCCAGGCGACATTCCACCTTGATCCCTACACCGATGCCGTCCTCGACTTCCAGGCCGCCCCGTGATCCGCTCGGCGCGCAATCGCAGCGCTTCGCCCGATAGGGAAGCAGCTACGTGATGGTGTACGGCGCCGATACCTGGACGCCGGTCCCGGCGTCCGTAACCGTCACGGTGTAGTTACCGGGCGGAAGCGTCCTGTCCTGGTGGAATACGAGCGGCCTCACCCACGCATTGCCGTACGCATCGAGAACGAAGCTCCCATTGACCGGGTGGCTCCCCATGGCAATCGTGACCTGTCCGGACCAGCTCAAACCGCCCACGGTCGCCCGGATGCGCACGGTGCGGCCCGCTGGGCCGCTTGAGGGACTCAGGGCCAGAAACGGCGAGAACTGCGGGCAGTCGTGGATCTGGTTGCTGTACTCCTCCTGCATGATGTACTTGTTTCCGTTGATCACCTGGTTGTACTCGGCCCCCGGCATGCCACGCAGCGTCCCAAACAGCCAGACGCACTTGTCGGCGATCTCGTAGTGCACGCTGTCGAACCAGGCGGTTTGCCAGCCGGGATCGGTCACGCTCTCGATGATCTCGTGACTGCTGAGGTTGATTGCCGCATCGGCCGCTGCCGAGCCCTGCCCCTTGTGCCCGTTGGGGTGCTGGCCCGCATCGCACGCGCCTGGATAGCTCCCGTTCTCGGGATAGGGCATGTTGGAGTACACCGTGCCGTACTGCGCTGTCGGCAGGTGATAGGCGCAGTAGGTGGAATACGCGCAGTTGGTGCCGTTGGAGTAGAAACAGCTTCCAATGCCGGACGGGGTGAAAAACATGTACTCGTGGGTCAGGTCGGATGGCCAGCCCTGAGATAGGCGAAAGCGGTCGACTTCCTGGGCAAACTGCGAATCGAGCAAACAGCGGCTCACACCGGGATAGAGCGGGCAGCCGTTGGCTGGATAGGGCTGGGTGTCGACGGCGGCGCCGCCGTACGAGATCCCGTAGCCGAAACCACCGTGACCGTCTCCGTACTGCGTGGCGATGGCGAAGGCGTTGGTCGGCTTGCCGTCGTCGGCGGCGACGTCGTGTATCCACCCCTCGATCAGCTGCTCATACGCCGGAGCGAATTGTCCTCCGGGGTCCCAGAAGATGGCGTAGAGCGTGTCTGAGTACATGACCGGGCCGCCGTGATAGGTGAGATCACCGCTTCCTTTGGACCACTGTTGGCCTGAGGTGCGCGGCGGAACAATGCCCGCGAACCGCAGATCCCGTGCAGCAGAAGGTCCAGCAGCGCTGGACATGGCCACATTCGCGAGGAGAAGCGCGCACGCCACAACGGCGGCAGCGCCGGAGATCGATAAAGCGCGTCTCATCCCGGGCTCCGAGCAATCTTACACGGTTGGATAGCGAGCGGCGCCGGCGTGCGACAGGTCCGGCTATTCGTCCGTCCGGGACCTTTCATTCATGGCCTCGTCGCCTTGACCTTGATCTTCCCAATTCCAACCAATTCACAACCTTTTCGCAGCCGCGTTGCAACCTTTGGTTCGTAGGGTTGAAATATGGGACCCGATGAAACAGCGCCCCACTCCAACCGCGATCGGGCTCCCCTCTTGACTTATTCCCCCACCGCGGACGGGGCACGCTAGCAAAGGTGACACAAGTGGCACGAGTATCAATCATCGGTACCGGATACGTAGGGCTGACGACGGGCGCCTGCTTCGCCCACCTCGGGCATGACGTAACCTGCATCGACATCGATCGAGAGAAGATCGCCCGTCTTCGTGAGGGCGACGTTCCCATCTACGAGCCCGGCCTCAACGAGCTGATCGACACCAACGTTCGAGAGGGGCGCTTGCACTTTTCGGACGACTACACCGACGGTCTGCGCGATGCCGAGATCGTCTACCTCGCGGTTGGCACCCCCACTGCTCCGGACGGTAAGTCGGCCGATCTGAAGTACGTCTACGCCGCCGCGGCATCCGTCGCGCGCGCGCTCAATTCGCCGGCAATCGTCGTCAACAAGAGCACCAGCCCGGTCGGAACGGCAACCGCCGTTGCCCGAATCCTGGACGCCGAGCGCCCGGAGTTCGCTCCCTGGCGGGTCGCCTCGAATCCAGAGTTCCTGCAGGAAGGCTCCGCTGTCCACGACTGTCTCAATCCGGCGCGCGTTGTGATCGGCGCGAGCGATCCGGAGTCCGCCGATCATGTGGCGTCCCTTTACGACGGAATGACCTGCCCGATCGTCACCACGGATCTCAACACCGCCGAGATGATCAAGTACGCGTCCAACGCCTTTCTGGCGACGCGCATCTCCTTCGTCAACGAGGTTGCTCGCATCGCCGACGCGCTCGACGCCGACATCAAGACCGTGACCTACGGCATGGGGCTCGATCCACGCATCGGCCCGGCGTTCCTCAATGCCGGTCTTGGCTATGGCGGCTCCTGCTTCCCCAAGGATGTGCTGGCTCTGGCTCACATGGGCGCCAGTGCCGGCATCGAGCCGCTCCTGCTCGAGTCAGTGACTCAGGTCAACAGCGACCAGCGCCGCTGGGTTGTCGAGCGAATCTCCGAGGAGCTGGGCGGTCTGGCCGGACGCACCATCGGACTGTGGGGCCTGACCTTCAAGCCGAACACCGACGACGTGCGAGAGGCCCCGGCCCTCGACATCGCGCGCCAGCTCGCGGATCGAGGAGCGACGATTCGAGCATACGACCCCATGGGCGGCCAGCATGCCAGGAATCTGGGGTTCCCGGGCGTTGTCACCGCCTCTCCCTACGACACAGCCTCCGGCGCCGATGCACTGCTGCTGGCGACCGAGTGGGATGAATTCCTGACGGTTGATTGGAACCGTGTCGCCTACCGCATGCGGGGCTCCCTCGTCTTCGACGGCCGCAATCGCCTCGACGCGGAAGAGATCGCTCGCTCCGGCCTGCGCTACGTCGGCATCGGCCGCCGCACCGTCGAGCCTTCGACTGATGCAGAGGAGATCTCAGCGTAGAACTGCCTGCGGAGCGCCGGCAATCGACGCGGAGCAACACTGCCATGAACACGCTACTCCTGACCCTCACCACGCTCGCCGCCGCCATTCTGTGGCTGAGCCTTCTGATCCTGACCCAGTTCAACGCGGGAATCATGGGGATCGGGCTCCTGGGTGCCCTCTGGGCGACGGGCGAAGTGCGGAGTTGATCCGACTTCGGCCCGCGGGGACACACTTCCCGCGGGCGAGCAATCCCAACCAATTTGCAACCTTTTCGCACTACTCTGGCAAACCCTGCCTCATATCGTGGGTACCAAGGGTGATCGAGTGAATCACCCAGGGCGAGCCGCAATACAGGTCTCGCCAGACGACCTCACTCTCCCGGCATCACACCAGCGTTGGGAGAGACACACGGAGCACCAAACCATGGAAAACACCCGAAGCATCGTGACCGGCGCGGCCGGTTTCATCGGCTCTCATCTGGCCGAGCGCCTCATCGCCCTGGGTCACGATGTGGTCGGCATCGACTCGTTCACCCCGTACTACGATCCCACCATCAAGCGCGCCAATGTCGCCGGGCTGCTGAACTCGCCGCGCTTTCAATTGATCGAAGCGAATCTGGCCACTGCCGACCTCGAACCGATCGTGGCGGGTGCCGACTACGTATTCCATCAAGCGGCGCAGGCCGGCGTGCGAGCCAGCTGGGGCAGTAGCTTCTCCGGGTACACGGAGTACAACGTGCTGGCAACGCAGCGACTCCTCGAGGCGCTCAAGGAGCATCGTCCTCGCAAGGTCGTGTACGCATCCTCCTCGTCGGTCTACGGCGACGCGGCGCTGCCAATGCGCGAGACAGCGCGGCCGCAACCCGTCTCGCCCTACGGCGTCACCAAGCTGGCCGCCGAGCACCTCTGTCATCTCTACCGCGTGAACCACGGCCTACCTACCGTGTCCTTGCGCTACTTCACGGTGTATGGGCCGCGCCAGCGACCCGACATGGGCATTCACAAGTTCATACACGCCATCCTCTCTGGCAAGAGCATCACCGTCTACGGAGATGGCCGGCAGAGCCGCGACTTCACCTACGTCACGGACATCGTCGAGGCCAATATCCTGGCCGCACTCACACCCACCGAGGAGACAGTCTTCAATATCGGCGGCGGGACACGCATCACCGTCCGCGATCTTCTGGCACTGATCGAGCGCATCTCGGGCCGGCGTGCCAACGTCGTCCACGCTGGTACCCAGCATGGCGACGTCGGGCACACTGCATCCGACTCTCAGCGCGCACGTACACAGCTCAATTTCGCCCCATCGGTCGATCTGGCCGAAGGGCTGTATCGCCAGGTTGTCTGGCACCGGCAGACACTCGGCGATGAGCTCGCCCTGGCCGGCTAAGGAGAGGAAACTATGGTCACCGCCAACTCCACCTGGAAACCAGCCGGCATCGATCGCCGAGTACAGCAACCGGCTCCGGCGCCACGGCTGATGATGTATGCGCACGATACGTACGGCCTCGGGCACCTTCGACGGAGCCTCGCCATCGCAGGCCACCTGTCTCGCGCTATACCCAGCCTCAGCACATTGCTCGTGACCGGATCACCGGTCGCTCATGCCTTCGAGCTGCCACCTCGCACCGACTACGTGAAGCTTCCTTCGGTGGTCAAAACCGATGACGAGCAGTACCGAGCGCGCGACATCGATCTCTCACCGGAGAGCATCATCTCGCTGCGTGCCTCCCTCATCGAGAATGTCGCGCTGCACTATGCTCCCGACGTCATTCTGGTCGACCATTCTCCAATCGGGATGAAAGGCGAAGCGCTTCCCGCGCTGAAGGCCGTACGTGACGCCTTTCCCCAAACGAGACTGGTACTCGGTCTGCGAGACGTGCTCGATGAGCCGGCCAAGGTGCGACGTCAGTGGCAGATGCAGGGCGTGTACGACCAGATCGAGGAACTGTACGACCGCATCCTGATTTACGGACAGCCCGACATCTTCAATCCGGTCGAAGCCTACGCATTCCCGGCGACACTTGCGGCGCGGACGCAATTCACCGGCTACATTCAGCGCGAGGAACCGGTTCACCTGGCACCGGAGCTCCGAGCCGAACTGGGACTGGACGATGGACCATTCGTTTTGGTGACGGCCGGCGGCGGCGGGGATGGAGTCGTGCTGGAGGAGACGAGCCTGGAAGCGATCGAGCTCCTGGGCTATCAGGAAAAGCTGCAGGCTGTTGTCGTCACTGGACCGCTCATGGACTCCGCACAGCGGACCCGTCTCGAGGAGCGCGCTCGCGCGCTGAGCCCCTTCGTCCATCTCATTCCATTCCACCACGACCTCCCCGGGCTCATGCGAGCCGCCTCGGTTGTGGTCTCAATGGGCGGGTACAACACACTCTGTGAGATCGTATCGGCAGGCTCCCCCGCCATTGTCGTCCCCCGCGCGCACCCACGGCTCGAGCAGCACATTCGGGCAGAGGCCTTCGCCGCTCGCGGTCTGGTTCAGATGCTGCCCGCCGCCGAGCTTTCTCCGTCCCGGCTGGCGGTCACGATCTGGCGCACCCTGCACAATCTCCCCGGCTCTAGCCCCGTGTCATCTGGATGGGAGGGGAACGGCCTGGCACGCATCTCTCGCGAGATCGCCAGTCTGCTCCCCGGACACGGCCACGGCGTGACCCGATCGCTGCTGAGCGCCGCATCATGAGCCCATTGCTCGCTGCTGAAGGACGCGTGGCGTACCTGCTCAAGCGCTTTCCGCGGCTCTCCGAGACGTTCGTCCTCCACGAGATACTCGAGCTGGAACGCCAGGGAGTTGCTCTGCGACTGTACTCCATCATGGATCCCGGCGAGAGCATCGTGCACCGCAGTGTCCATGAGGTGCGTGCGCCCCTCCGCTACTTTCCGACCGGTCTGCGTGGCGTCAAAGCCCTGTTCTCTGCGCACGCGGCGCTGTGGAAGCGCAGTCCTGGCCGGTACGCACGTGCCGCCTCACACTTGCTGCTCCACTGGCACCACCCAGCAGCCATCAAGCACTTCATCCGTGCCGGGTGGCTGGCACGCGAGCTCCAGGACGCGCATGTTACCCACCTGCACGCCCACTTCGCGCATGGCCCGGCTGCGGTCGCCTACTTCGTCCATCGCCTGACCGGCATCCCATACAGTGTGACGGCTCATGCCAAGGACATCTACACGTCGCCCCCCGATCTGCTGGCGAGGAAGCTGCGCGCTGCCCGATTCGTCGTGACCTGTACCGAGTACAACGCGCGCTTCCTCGCCTCCCTCTCCGGCAGTGCGGACACAGATCGCATCCACCGGATCTATCACGGCATCGACCTTCATTTGTTCGAAGAGAACCCTGCGCCCGCGGAGCCGTCCGCGGGCGCAGACGAGCCGACGATCCTTGCCGTCGGCCGGTTGGTAGAGAAGAAGGGCTTCACCTACCTCGTCGAAGCGGCCCGTCTCCTGATTGCGGACGGTCATCGCGTCCGCCTGAAGATCGTTGGCGGCGGCGAGCTGAAAGACGAGCTAACGCGGCAGATCGTCGACGCCGGGCTCGAGGGTCGGGCCGAGCTGGTCGGCGCGCTGCCGCAGGAGAAGGTGATCGAGCTCTACCGGTCAGCGTCCGTGATGGTTCTGCCCTCGGTCGTGACGGAGGACGGCGACCGCGACGGGATTCCCAACGTACTCGTCGAGGCAATGCGCCTTGGTTGTCCGGTTGTTTCGACCAACGTGTCGGGGATCCCGGAGCTGGTGATCGACGGCGAGACGGGATTGCTCGTGCCGCCTGGCGATGCGCCGGCGCTGGCGGCTGCCATCGCCCGTGTGCTCGCTGATGGCGCGCTCCGGGAGCATGTCCGACAGGGCGCGCGACGCCATGTTTCGCGGGAGTTTGATCTCGCGGCCAATGCGGCTCAGCTCAAGTCCCTGCTCCTCGGTGCGGAGGCGGTGGCGGCATGAAGATCGCCTATCTCTGCGCCGACTTCGGCATACCTATCCGCGGCCACAAGGGAGCCTCGGTGCACGTGCGTGAGATGGTGCGAGCGCTCACTGCCGAGGGCCATGACGTTCGCACCCTCACCGCCAACGGCGATGGCGACAACGAGGTTGCGGCCCCGGTGCAGGTCATCGAGCCCCGTCACCTGCCCGACGTGGTAGAGCGCACTCTCTCCCACGCATTCGGCCGGCGGGATCGGGTCGTGAAGGAAGCGCGTGAGCTGGCCTACAACGCCACACTGTATCGCGCGGCGCGAAAGGCGTGGGGAGATTGGCGTCCCGACGCGATCTACGAGCGGTACAGTCTCTTTAACCTGTCTGGTATCGAGCTGGCCCGCCGCCTGGGCATTCCCCACCTGCTCGAGGTCAATGCGCCGCTTCGCCTGGAGCGAGCGCGGAACAACGGTCTGGTACTCGAGGCTCCGGCACGCGTTGTCGAGCACCGGGTCTTCTCGCGAAGCGATGCAGTCCTGGTGGTCTCGACCGCCCTTCGCGACTACACACAGGCGCGCGGAGCGCATGCATCCCGCATCGCGGTCCTGCCCAATGGAGTAGACACCCGACGCTTTGTGCCGTGGGACGCCACATCGTCCGCCGCGGAGCAGAGGCGGCGCGTGCGCTCGATATGGAACATTCCGCCCGATGCCTTCGTTATCGGCTTCTCCGGCTCGCTCAAGCCCTGGCACGGCGTAGACGTTCTGCTCGACGCCTTTGCGCTACTCCACGAGCAGACGCCGCAGGCACGACTGCTAATTGCCGGAGAGGGGCCGATGGGCAACGAGCTCCGCTCACAAGCAGGGATTCGTGGCCTGGACGACGCCGTCGTCTTCACCGGGAAAGTGGCTCATGCCGAGATGCCGGCGATCCTATCCGCAATGGATGTCGGCGCAGCGCCATATCTTTCGCTGCCGGACTTCTACTTCTCCCCCCTCAAGGTATACGAGTACATGGCGGCAGGGTTGCCGGTGGTGGCGAGCGATGCCGGGGACATCGCGGCCCTGGTACGTGACGGTGAGACCGGACTGTTGAGTCCTCCGGCCGACGTGGCCGCACTCGCCCATCAGCTGCGCCACCTGGCCGCCGACCACCAATTGCGGACACGTCTCGGCGCAGTTGGACGCAGCGAGGCCGAGCGACACACCTGGCAAGCAAATGCCCGCCTGGTGGTCGAGATTGCCGGTCATATCAAGGATTTCCGTACCGGGGAGCTCCGGCACGCTTCGCACCTCACAGCCGGAGGCAGGGCATGAGCACTCGTCTGTTCATCGTTCGCCACGCCGAGAGCGTCTGGAACGCCGCGCAGCGGATCCAGGGTCAGGCAGACCCGCCCCTGTCGCCGGAAGGCCGGCGCCAGGCGGAGGCACTGGCCGAGGTCTTGAGTCCGCGTCCGATCAGCGCCGTCTACAGCAGTCCCCTACGGCGCGCTCATCTCACGGCAGCGGCGATCGCCGCGCCTCACGAGCTGGAGCCGCGGCTCGAGGCTGCTCTGCGGGAGATCCATCTCGGAGAGTGGCAGGGGCTTCCCTTCTCCCAGTCAGTTGGCGAGCTGCTCCCCGCCAGGCCGGATTGGACCGCCGAAGCGCCGGAGGATGAGTCACCCGACGATCCCGCAATGCAGGCCCCGGGAGGCGAGTCGCTCGCTCAGGGGCTGGAGCGTGTGGCGCCGGTACTTACCTTGCTTGCATCCCGCCATCGCGGTGAGACGATAGTCCTCGTGACTCATTCCGTCATCGGCCGGGTCGCGCTGTCTCATCTCCTGGGAATGGGGCTCGGGCTCGTCCCCCGACTGAAGCTCAAGGTTGCATCCATATCCATGGTGCGGATTGACGAGGACGGCGCGGTCCTGGAGCGGCTCGGAGATACCGGCCACCTGCGTAGCGCGTCGCTCGCCGCCCTCGCCTGAGAGGGCGCTTCCGCCCGCTTCCCGTGTCGGACGGGCTCGTTTACCAACCATTTCACAACCTTTCTGCAGCGCTCTGGCAACGTCTGCTCTCTAGGCTGGAGATGTAGGGCTTGAAGTACCGGCCCTGCGATAGCTGGGAGATGCTGCATGAATACCCTCCGACTGATCGCCCCGTTTGTTTTGCCGCACTGGAGGCGCCTTTCGCTAGCGTTGCTGGCGGGCATTGCCGGCTCGGTGATGGACGTGTTGCGGCCCTGGCCGCTCAAGTTCATCGTCGACAACGTGTTGAGCACACATGCCCACCATCAGGTAGCAATGTCATTCCTGGCCTTTCTCGGCCACGATCCAATGCACATCCTGGTCGCCGCCTCACTGCTGATCGTGCTGGTTGCGGCCCTGAGCGGCCTCTTCGAGTTCGTCCAGACTCTCTGGATGAGCCAAGCGGGACAGCGCATCATCTTCTCGGTGCGTACTGCCCTGTACGGTCACATCCAGCGCCTCTCTCTCGGCTTCCACGATTCCCATCAGACCGGCGATCTGCAGTCGCGGGTGACCAATGACATCGAGTCGATGCAGGACATGGTGACCGTCGGGCTGCTCTCTCTCGTCTCAAACAGCCTCACACTTGTCGGCATGATCGTCATCATGGCCATCATGGACTGGCAGTTTGCCGCTCTGGCGCTCAGCGTCACGCCCCTCCTCTTCGCCATCGTCTATCTCTACACCCGACGGATCAAGCAGGCGTCTCGACTGGCGCGGCGCAAGGAAGGCGAGCTGAATTCGATCGCGCAGGAAACGTTCTCGGCGATGCGCCTGGTTCAGGCCTTCAGCCGCGAGGACCACGAGAACGAGCGCTTCCGCCGCCAGAATGAAGCCAGTCTCTCGGCATCGCTCCGGGCCAGCTCCCTCCAGGCACAGTTCACCCCACTGGTTGAGCTGGTGGTGGCGCTTGGTACCAGCCTCATCGCCTTCGTCGGCGCTGAGCAGGTACTGCACGGCCGGTTGACCGCCGGTGGTCTGATCGTCTTCATCTCCTACCTCGGCCTCATGTACGGTCCCATGCGCCAGCTCTCCAAGCTCAGCTCGGTCATCAGCCGCGCCACAGCCAGCGCAGAGCGGGTGGCCGACATCATGCGCATCACCCCGGAACTCGTCAGTCATCCCAGGGCCGTCGACGTGACCAACGTTCAGGGCGCGATCGACTTTCAAGGCGTCTCGTTTTCGTATGCGGACGGCAGGCCTGCGCTACAGGAGATCGATCTCAGCGTGAAACCCGGCCAGACGGTGGCATTGGTTGGTGCGACCGGAGCGGGGAAAAGCACTCTGGCAAGCCTCCTTCTGCGCTTCTACGATCCGCAAGTGGGAAGCGTTCTCCTCGACGGCGTGGATCTCCGTCAGCTCACCATCGCATCGCTGCGCCGATCCATCAGCCTCGTTCCCCAGGAGTCGGTGCTCTTTCACGCGACCATCCGCGAGAACATCGCCTACGGCCGGATCGATGCCGCGATGGAGGAGATTGTCGCCGCTGCTCAGGCGGCCAACGCGCACGACTTCGTCATGCGCCTGCCTGATGGATACGAGACGGTCGTAGGGGAGCGGGGCGAAACGCTCTCCGGGGGCCAGCGCCAGCGCCTCGCGATTGCGCGTGCCATGGTGCGCAACGCCCCGATCCTGATTCTCGACGAGCCGACAGCCTCGCTCGACGCTCGATCCGAGGCCCTGACGCTCGAGGCGCTTAACCGGCTGCGCGAGGGACGCACGACCTTCATCATCGCCCATCGCCTCTCCACCATTCGCACCGCCGACATGATCGTTGTCCTGGACGGCGGGCGCATTATCGAGCGCGGTACGCACGCCGAGCTGGTGGCGCGCCGGGGCTACTACCACCGCCTGCTGGAGCTACAGTTCGGCCCCACGGAGCGGGATACCAGCACAGTGATTTACCTCGAGCCGCGCAGGACGCGCAGGATGCGCCTGCTGCGGGCCCAGTAAGAAAGCGACACCCACGATGAGACAGCACGACGCCGATCGGGACGTCCCGTCCACCCCGGTCATCCACCAATTCATCGAGGCACAGGCTGCCCGGACCCCAGATGCAACCGCAGTCACTCTTGACGGCTGGTCCCTGAGCTATGACGCGCTCAACCGCCGGGCCAACGCGCTGGCACGCCGCCTCCGCGCCGCCGGGGTTGGTCCGGAAGTCCCGGTGGCGCTGCTCATGGAGCGCTCGCTCGACGCGATCACCGGAATGCTCGCCATCCTCAAAGCAGGCGGCGGGTACGTGCCGATCGACCCACTCTATCCGGCCGAGCGCCTCGACTACATCCTGACCGACACCGGCGCCCCCGTCATCCTCACCCAGCAACACCTGATTTCCCGGATTCCAGCACCCGCCGGCCAGCCTCTTCATGTCATCAGCGCGGACGCGGAACCGGACGGGGGGCCGGAAGAAGACGACGATCTGCCGAACATAGCCGCGCAGGACAACCTGGCCTACGTCATATACACTTCGGGCTCAACCGGTAAACCGAAAGGGGTGGCCGTGACGCACGAGGCCGCCGTTGGTCACTTCACGACGATCCACCGCCTCTGGAATCTCCGCGAGACCGACCGGGTGCTCGCATTTGCATCGTTCACCTTCGACGCTTCCGTCGAGCAGATCTTCCCCACGTTATTCAGCGGTGCCACCCTGGTTCTGCGGGGGATGGAAGGCTGGAGTGCAGTCGAGTTCACGCGCCGCGCCTCCGAGCTCAGACTCACTGTCGCCGATCTGCCCACCGCCTACTGGGATCAGTGGGTGCAGGAGTACACCGGCGGTCGACACGTTGAGTCTGGTCGATACGACCTGTCCGCACTGCGTCTCATTGTCATTGGCGGCGAGGCGGTGCGGACATCATCGGTTCACCGATGGCAACGCAGTAGCCTGCGCAGGATCCGCCTGGTCAACGGCTACGGGCCGACCGAGACCACGGTCACCGCATCGATCTACGAGATTCCTTCCAACCCACCGCGGGGTGAGGCACTTCCCGAGCGCATCCCAATCGGCCGGCCTCTACCGGGCCGCACCATGTACATCCTGGACGAGCAGCGAAACCCGGTTCCGGAGGGCGCGGCAGGTGAGCTGTATATCGGTGGCTCAGGCGTGGCGCGTGGCTATCTGAACCGGCCGGAGCTCACAGCCGAGCGTTTCGTTCCCGATCCCTTTGACCGCCAACCCACCTCGCGCCTGTACCGGACCGGTGACCTCGCCCGATTCCTCCCCGATGGCACCGTCGAATTCCTTGGCCGGGTGGACCGGCAGGTGAAGGTTCGTGGCTTTCGCATTGAGCTCGGCGAGATTGAGGAACGCTTGAGCCGTCATCTGGCGGTGCGGGAGGCCGCGGTCGTGCTGCGAGAAGATGTCCCGGGCGACAAGCGGCTGGCAGCCTACCTCACCACGAAGTGGGAGGTGACGCCGCGGGAGTTACGCAGCTTCCTCCAGCAGACCTTGCCTGCATATATGCTGCCATCGGCATATGTCTCAATGGAGAGTCTGCCGGTGACATCGCACGGCAAAATCGACTATGGCGCTCTGCCGGTACCGGACGGCGCCCCGTGGGACCTCGGTGGTAACTCCGCACCGCCGCGCAACCGTGTTGAAGAGACACTGGCCGCGGTGTGGAAGGACATCCTGCGCGTCGACGACGTTGGTATCCACGACTCCTTCACCGATCTTGGCGGGGACTCGCTGCTGGCCGTCACGATGATGGCGGCGGCGGCCGATGCCGGGCTGGACTTCACTCCCTCCCAGTTCCTGCGCTGTTCGACGATCGCCGAGCTGGCGGCGGTGACACGCCTGGCCGACAGGCGGCAGCCACCAGCCCCGACCGGGGACGAACCGAGCCCGACATCAGCACCGTTGACGCCGCCATTGCTCCGCTATGCGCAAGCGCCACATCGTTTGTCCGCCAACGGCGTGGAGGCAATCGCGTGCGAGATCGAGGAAGGACTGGAGCCGAATGCACTGGCGGATGCCCTGCGGCATGTCGTCCAGCATCACGACGCGCTCCGACTCCACCTCGTTCGTGACGAGTCTGGCTGGCGCACCGCCGTAACGGACGGAGCCCCGATACGGCTTCACCAGATAGACGTATCAGGACGTGCTCCTGCCGAACAGCAGGCGACGATCACCGCGCGGCTGGAAGACCTGCAAGCAGACATCGATCCTTTTAGTGGCTCGCCGATACGTGCCGCCTACGTAACCGGTCGGGCTGGCGCGCCGGACCTCCTGGTTCTGCTGGTTCATCACATCGCCGTGGACGCCTATTCCGAGGGGATCATCGTGCAGGACCTCGAGACCGTTTACCGTCAGCTCGTCTCCGGCGAATCAGCGCACCTTCCCAGGAAGACGACGTCCTTTACCCGCTGGTCGGCGCGGCTGGCAGGATACGCCGCCTCCGAGGAACTACGCCGTGAGCTGATCTACTGGCGCACAATGAGATGGGACCTGGCACCGCGGTTGCCGGCGCGGGACGAGAGCGGCGAAGGGCATACCTCGGGCAGCGGGGCTATCGGGCACATCGATCACGTCGATGTGGAGCTCGATTCGGATGAGACCGCGCTGCTGATGCACAGCCTGCCCCCCTCGGAGGCGCGACCAGGCTCAGCCGCCTCGTTCAACGACCTCCTGGTAACCGCGCTGGCACAGTCATTTGGACTGTGGACCGGCACGGACCGGCTGTTGCTACGTATCATCACTCACGGACGGGATCCCATCTTTGACGATGTAGATCTGTCGCGCACCGTCGGTTGGCTGACCAGCGCCTTCCCGGTGCTGCTCGATGTCGGGGGCGCATCCCGTCCCATGCAGGCCGTCCGGGCGGTGGCAGCTCAGCTGCGCCAGGTGCCGGCCCACGGTCAGGGTTACGGCCTTCTCCGCCACATCTCCGACGATGCTGGGGTGAGGGAACAGATGAGCGCCATCCCCACTCCTCAGGTTCACCTGAACTTCCTCGGTCGTGTGACCCCTGGCACCGAGCGCAGCATGTTTCGGCAGGCCAACCATGCGCTCGCGCCGGAACACCGGCGTGCAGTTGAGATGACATCGGACGTGCGAATCAAAGGATACATCGAGCACGGCAAGCTTCAGCTGCGTCTCAACTACCACGAGAATGCCTACCGGCGAGAGGACATTGAGACCGTCGCCGCCGGTATCGTGACCGCTCTGCGCGCCATGATCGAGGACCGGCAGCGCGCCGTGGTCCTCGAGGTAGAGAGGCGCCCGGTTTCAATTGCAGCGAGCAGGCATGCCGTCGTCGCCGGTGTGGCATGACGCAGAGAAGGGGGCGTCTCACCGTTCAATGACTGTACATTCCAGCCTCAATTTCCACGAATATCGGCTCCGCGCCCGATGGAACGCGGTCTCGCCGCCGGCGTAGCGTAGTGATGGATCCTCATGCCTAACCAAAGAGCTGGCCAGGTCGTGACGGCCTCACGGTTTCACGGGCGGTGGGCGCGGATTGCTCCGCGCCTTCTGGCCGGCTTCGTGCTGCCTATCCTCCTGACCGGGGCAATCGGTTTCGTCGCCGTGCAACGATTCTCGGCTCTGACGACCACCACAACGGAACTGACCGCGCTCGATCTGCCCGAGGTTTTCACCGTCACCCACCTGCGGGGTCTACTCTACGAACAGCTCAATCTCGAGCGGAGTGCAATGGGCAGCCAAGCGGCTCAGGCCGCCCTGAGCAAGATCCTGCGTGATCAACGAAAAGATATACAGTCTCTCGAGCCGCTGAATGCCACAGCCGGCGGCACCAACGACGCACCGCTCGTGCGAACGCTGCTAAGCAACGTCCCTCGCAGCATCGCCCTGGCCGAGCGTGCCGCAGCGCTGCGGGTACACGGCCAGGACAGGCAGGCAGCAGCACTGTACCGCCAGGAGGAGCGCCCACTCCTCCTGGCGCTGATCGCGGACACCGGCCAATTGCGCGCGCTGGAGCAGAACGAAGCGACCGCAGCGGCTGCCCAAGCGCAGCGCGAGAGCCGGACTGCTACGTGGTTGGTTCTCGCTCTGACCTTGCTCTCGATTCCCGTGTCGGTCCTGGTGGCATCGGTGTTGACCCGCTCGCTCACCAGACCACTCTCAGCGCTGCTCCAGGCTACTCGCGAGCTGGCTGCCGGAAACCTGGAGGCGAGCCCGCATGTCGCTTCTAACGACGAGATCGGGCAGCTGGCCACCGCCTTCGACACGATGCGCTCGAACCTGCAGAGCATGATCGTGGCACTCGATCTGGAACGCCAAAGGACTCAGGCAATCATCGACGCGAGCAGCGATGGCGTCATTCTGGTCGACCAGGACCAGAAGATTACCCAATTGAATCCGGCTGCCGAACATCTCAGCGGCTGGCTGGCTCCCGACGCCGTCGGCCAGACATGGTGGACTGTCTTTGGTTGCAGCACCGAGACTGCCGCGGGAATACTTGGCGGAAGCGCGGTGGCTGCCGGGAATGCGACTGCAGGCGGGGTAGCGCCACCCGAACAGGAGACCGCCGAACCCGACGGCCACGGAGTCGGAGAAGCCGTTCAGACCGAGCTGCTGATCCATTCCAGAGGAGGAGAGGAACGCTGGCTGGCGGTGAGCTCGGCGCCGGTGGCATGGAACGGCGATGCCTCGACACGCCGCACCGTATTGAATTTCCACGACATTTCAGACCTCAAGGCGATCGACCGCCTGAAGTCCGACTTTGTCGCCATGGTGTCCCACGAGCTACGAGCGCCGCTTACCACGGTTGGCGGAGCGGTAGAAATGCTGGCGACAGTCGACCCATCGACCGACATGAATGCGTACCGTGAGGTCGTGGCCATTCTCGAGCAACAGACTCGGCGCTTGCGGAATGTGATCGAAGAAGTTCTGCAGGTCACCCGCCTGGAGGCCCGCCAGATGCCGGTCCGACTCGAGCCGCTGCCGTTGGCTGCCTATCTGCGCAGCATTGTCGCGACCATGCGCGACGAGTGGGGAGACGACGCTCGAGTCGTGAGTGTGGAAACCGGCGAGGAGACCGTCGTGTGGGCAGATCGGAACATGTTGGAAATCGTGCTCAGGAATCTCGTCGACAATGCTCGAAAGTACACCCCACGAGATAGTTCAATCGAGATCGAGATGACAACCGACGACTCGGGAGATCGGGTGCTGGTGCGCGTCATCGACCATGGCCCCGGTATCCCACGGGATCAGATCGACCACATCTTTGACCGTTTCTCGCGCGGCGCCCAGTCGTCGTACAACTGGCATCGAGGCTACGGATTGGGACTCTATATCGCACGTGAGCTGGTACACGCGCATAACGGCGAGATCTGGGTTGAGCACCGCGCCGACGGAGCGTGCTTCGCCTTCTCCCTCTGGCCCGTGGCACGGGATGAGCTGTCCGAAGCGCCGGTGGAACGAGAGGCTGTATGAACACAACGATTCTCATGATTGACGATGACGCCGCGCTGGTGCGGCTGGCGGAGCTGAGCCTCGTCAAGGAAGGCTACCGCCTGGTCTCGGCCCACCACGGCATCGCCGGGCTGCAGGCGCTCGAGCGCGAGCATCCGGATCTGGTCTTGCTGGACATCACGATGCCCAAGCTCGACGGCTGGGAGACCTGCCGGCTAATCCGGGAGGTCTCCGATGTACCCATCATCGTCTTGACGGGCCGCGATGCCGAGGCCGACAAGGCCCGGGGGCTCGATCTGGGCGCAGACGATTACCTGACCAAACCTTTCGGCTTCGTCGAGCTGCAAGCCCGGATTCGCGCCGCCCTGCGCCGCGCGGAGATGCCCCGGACGAAGGCGCAACGCAAAGATGACGGCCACTATCGTATCGGGCCGCTGGTGGTGGATGTACCAGCACACTCCGTCACGATGCGCGGCAAGCCGGTTACGCTGACGCCGCTTGAGTTTCGCCTCCTCGAGCACCTGCTCGAGAATGCCGGCCTGGTGCTGACCCACCGGCAATTGCTGACCGCCGTCTGGGGCTTCGCATACAGTGACGCCACCGAGCTGCTGAAGCCGACGATCAGCCGGCTACGCCAGAAGGTCGAGGAGGATCCATCTCATCCTCGTCTGATCCAGACCGTGCACGGGGTCGGGTATCGACTCACACTTCCTGACGCGTCGGGTGCGAAGGTAGCTCGCGGCTGATCCCAGGGGCTGTTCCGGGTCCCACCAGGCCGGAACACCCAGCTCAGGTCGAACATGGCGCCCGGCTCAGAATCCCAGAGGCCGATTCTCAGTGTGCGCTCACCGAGAAATCAGTCCTCCGCCGGATAGGCTGCGACCTTGCGCGTGCGTAGGGTGAGGGTGGGAGGAATCCAGACTCCGACCCGAGAGGGTAGACCTATGAAGAGCAATGGTGAAAACAGACTCGAGCAAAGGCTCTCGCATCGCTATCGCTTTGTGTTCTGGTTCGCGAGCGCCTTCTTCCTTCTAGCGGCGCTGACTGTCTCGAGCTTGGTTGGTGATCCGCAAGGCTTCTACGGCTGGTACGCGCTGTTCCTGGCGATTGGCTCACTCCTGTTGGGCTTCCTTGCTGTGCCTTCGGCGCTGGACCGCCTATACAAGGGCGTCATTTACGTTTCGCTTGCCTCGCTGGCAGCGATCCCGTTCGGCTTCGGGCTGTACCAGCTCGCCGGAGGAGGGGATATCACGAGCGGCAATGACACTCTGGTCGGCTGGATCGCCTTCCTCATCATGGTTGGCGGCCTCTTCTGGTTTCCGTTCATGGTCGTGTTCACGCTGATGCTCTACATCGACCGACACGACTCGAGTGGGAGCATGCGCGGAGGCAGACCCAGCAGCCGGCCGCTTTCGTAGCCAGATTCAACAAATAGGTGGTGTGCCATGAGATCGAGTCACGCTTTACGGACAGTTCTTCTCTCGGGCCTACTCCTGGGGCTCGTCGCGGCTAGCTGTGTCCCTACGAACGCAGCCAGCATCTCGCGCCGGCACGCGCGCGAGATACCGGCCACGCGGGCCACGAGGATGCTCCGCGTGTACTACATTGCGGTCGGCGACAACGGACGAGCCGGCCCGAGAATCGGTTGCGGTGACAGCGCGGTTGCGGTCTTGCG
>DATGJB010000078.1:0-13071 GCA_035295425.1 Chloroflexota bacterium
CACCCGCGCCGAGTTTCTGCAGCTTGCCGGGTACTAGACGAGGCGCTAAACTGGGAATGCCGGCGAGCGGGTGTAACTCAGTGGTAGAGTGTCTGCTTCCCAAGCAGAAAGCCGTGGGTTCGAATCCCATCACCCGCTCCAATTCTGTTTTGCGGAATGGATGCGCATGACGCTGGATTTCGAGCGTGGCGATCGCGCCGCCCCGGTGGGACATGCGTTGATCTACTTCCGGGCCGACGGCGCGATCCTGGCGACCTACGTCAGCGTGCCGCCCATTCAGTTCGATCTCGGCAAGTACGTACCCGGCTTCATGGCGCAGGCGCTGCAGGGCATGGACATCTCCGATGCCGCGGTGGCGGCGCCGATGCCGCCCATCCCCGAGCAGGTGGACAGCACCGCCTTCCTCCAGGCGCTCGCCGCCCGCCGCCAGGACGACCTGATCTTTGCCGGCTCGACCACGCACGCCGACCCCATGCGCCTCGCCGCCGAGACGGCGGAAGCGGCGCGCGAGTACGGTGAGCTGTACCAGCAGTCGATTCGAGACCTCGCCGTCGGCGAGCCCGCGAGTACACCCGCCGAAACACCTCGCTTCGCTCAGCTCAGCCAGGAAGAGCTGCTGCAGGAGCTGACAGCATTGGTTGGCCGCGTGCGCGTCACGCTGCCCGGTCCGGCCGATCTGGAGGTCGAGCGCGAGCTTCGCCAGATCGCGGAGCAGTTGCCGCCCAAGTACCGCGTGCAGGAGCTGATCGAGGCGGCCCATGTGCCCGGAGAGCGCGGTCAGCGGCTGGCCGAGCTGCACATCGAGCGCTGCTACAAGCTCTACAACGAGGAGTACCTCGATCTCGAACGGATCGACCGCGAGATTGACGCCATCAAGGGCTGAGCCGACCCCGGTTCTCGCGCTCCCATCCGGTCAATTGTCCCTCGACCGCGTGCGGATCATGGGTATACTCAACATCACCCCGGACTCCTTCTACGACCGCGGCCGCTTCTTCGATCGTGACCGGGCACTGGAACGGGCGGTGGAGATGGCTGAGGAGGGGGCCGATATCATCGACGTCGGGGGCGAGAAGGCGGGACCGGGCGATCCCGTATCGGTGCAGATTGAGATCGAGCGCGTGGCGCCGGTCATCGAGCGAATCCGCGCCGAGCTTCCGGTTGTCGTCTCGGTGGATACCTTCAAATCGGAGGTTGCGCGTGTTGCCGTCGCCGCCGGAGCGGCGATCGTCAACAGCATCGGCGGCATGGAGGATCCTGAGATGCGCCGGGTCGCGGCCGAAAGTGGCGCAGCGGCGGTGGTGATGCACATTCAGGGGCGCCCGCGCGTCGCCAACCCCAGCCCGGTCTACGGAAATGTTGTCGACGAGGTGGTTGCATTTCTCCGCCGACGTACCCAGGAGTGCCTCGACGCCGGCATTTCCGCAGACCGGCTGGTCATAGACCCCGGACCAGGCTTCGGCAAGACCAGCGCCCACGATATCGCGTTGCTACGGGCGCTCGAGCGATTCACTCTGCTTCCCTACCCGGTTCTGCTGGCCGTCTCCCGCAAGACGTTTCTGGGTGATCTGCTCGGTACCGACGCCGGCGAGCGACTCGAAGGGTCGCTGGCCGTGGCCGCCTGGGGAGTCATGCGAGGTGTCCGCATCATTCGCACCCACGATGTTCGCGCCACGAAACGCGTGGTCGCCATGACCGAGGCGGTGCTTCAAACTCCACTGGAAGGACCGGGAGCGTGAGCGATCGCCGCCCCATCCGGATCCTGCCGCCCGACGTTGCGGCCAAAATCGCGGCTGGTGAGGTAGTGGAACGTCCCGCGTCGGCGGTCAAGGAGCTGATCGACAATTCCCTCGACGCCGGCGCCACCGACATCACGGTGGAGGCGCGCGACGCCGGCCTCAAGCTCATTCGGGTGACCGATAATGGCTGCGGCATCCCGGCTCACGATCTGCATCTCGCCTTCGACTCGCACGCCACCAGCAAGGTGTCGACACTCGAGGACCTCGAGCGGCTCACCACATTGGGCTTTCGCGGTGAAGCGCTGCCCTCGATCGCCGCGGTGTCGCGTCTGGACATGGTCACCGCGCTGGAAGGCGAAGAAGTCGGCAGCCACATCCGTCTGGAGTACGGCGAGATTGTCGAGCAGAGCCCGCACGCGTCTCCGCCGGGCACGCGGGTGGCGGTGAGCGATCTCTTTGGCAACGTTCCGGTTCGGCGCAAGTTCGTCCGCTCGCTCCGGGCTGAGGCGAACCAGCTTCGGTCCATCGTCGTGCAATACGCGCTCGCCAGACCGGACGTTCGTTTCTCGCTGACGCTGGACGGCGTGCCGGTCTTTCACACTCCGGGCAGCGGCGACGTGCGAGCGGTGATCGCCGCCGCCTACGGGCCCGAAGCAGCGCGGCACATGCACGATGTCGAGATGGCGGAGAGCGGGCTCGCCCTGCGGGGGATGGTCAGCGCCCCCGGTTTCACACGGCAAAACCGCTCCGCCATCCATCTGCACGTCAACGGCCGGCCGGTGCAGAATCGAAACCTGGCGTTCGTGCTCGAGGAGGCGTACAGCGGCCGGCTGATGACAGGTCGCCATCCGCTGGCCTCGGTCAACCTCGTGCTGCCACCGTCAGATGTCGACCCGAATATCCATCCGGCGAAGAGCGAGGTGCGCTTCGCCCGCGAGCGCGAGGTACACGGGATGCTGCATCGCGCCGTGTCAGACACGCTCTTGCAGATTCGACTCGCCGAGATCGAGATCCACTCCACGGCTGCGCTTGATTCGAGCGACGCCGTCACCTCCACTCCCTCCCTCCTAGACGAGCCGCCGGCCGCCGAGCCGAGCCCGCAGCCGTTGGTACCCGATCTTCCGGTGCTGCGCGTCTTCGGCCAGACCAATGCCGAGTTCATCGTGGCGGAAGGCCCACAGGGGCTGTACATGATCGACCAGCACGCGGCGCACGAACGTGTGCTCTTCGACCGGCTCGACCGGCAGTTCGAGGACGGCGAGGTTTCGGCCCAGCCGTTGCTCGAGCCGGCAACGATCGAGCTTGATGCCGCCCAACTGCTGGCCATCGAGGAGAATCGCGAGCTGCTGCGCCGGACCGGGTTCGTGCTCGAGCCCTTTGGATCCGGCGCCTGCCTGATTCGAGCCATTCCCGCCATCGATCGCACGCCGCACCCGGTCGAGCTGGTCGGCGAAGTTCTGACGGAGCTTGCTTCACTTCCGGCCCCGAGCGCCGCACGGGAGCGGGCGCTCGCCGCTACCGCCTGCAAGATGGCGGTGAAAGCCGGTCAGACGCTGGACCTCCAGGAGATGCGGGAGCTGGTACGCCAGCTCGAACGCACGGCCCGACCCGCCACCTGTCCGCACGGGCGCCCGACGATGATTCATCTCAGCCACGTGCAGCTGGAGCGCGAGTTCGGGCGCCGCTGAACTTTACGTCAAGTTGTTCCCGGTGCTATACTACGCAGGCCCCACGCCGTGGGGCTTACTTCCTGTTCTGAGCCGGAATCTCGCCGTTGACTCAGGACTTTAACCGAGGGAAGGAGGGCCCTTGAACGCCTACGAGATCACGTATATCATCAGACCCGACCTTGAAGAGGACCAGACGCGGGCCGCGCTAGAGGGGGTCACGAGTCGTCTGCAGGGATTCGGCGCGGAGATCGTCGCCGCTATTCCCTGGAACCCGCCCCGCCGGCGCATGGCGTACCCGATCCGTGACTTCGGCGACGGCTTCTACGTCACGACGGTATTTCGAGCCGAGACGGCAATCCTCAAGCCACTCGAGAATGCCCTCAGGCTCAACGAGAACGTGCTGCGCTTCCTGCTCGTGCAGGCGACCGACCTGAACATCCGGCAGGCTCAGCAGCGCTTGATCCAGCAGCAGCAGGCAGCAGCGCCACGCCCGCAGCCGGCGACGTCCGACCAGCCGGCCATGTCCGACCAGGCCGCGACGAGCGAGCAGCCCGCGCAGGCCGAACAGCCGGCGAGCGAGGCAGCCCCGATCGAGGTCGAAGCGCCTGCTACCGACCAGGTAGTGGAACCCGAGCTCGCTGCCGAGACCGTTCCCGCGCCCGACCCCGCGATCCCGGTCGAAGAAGAGCCGCAGCCGGTTGCGGCTGCAAGTGAGCCGCAGGAGTAGAGACAATGGCCAGTCTGAACAAGGTCATGATTATCGGCAATCTGGGCCGCGATCCCGAGATGCGCTATCTGCCAAGCGGCAAGCCCGTCACCAGCTTCAGCGTGGCGGTCAGCCGGCGCTGGGCCGGTCAGGACGGGGAGCAGCGGGAAGAGACGGAGTGGTTCAACGTCGAGTGCTGGGACAAGCTCGCCGAGACGGCGAACCAGTATCTGGCCAAAGGGCGCCAGGTCTACGTTGAGGGCCGACTTCGAACCCGATCGTGGGATGACCAGCAATCGGGCCAGAAGCGGTATCGCACCGAGCTCATCGCCTCGACCTTCCAGATGCTCGGCCGGCGCGACGAGTCGGAACCGGCCGGCGCCCCGGGCGTTACCGAAAACGCTGAATTCGACAATATGCCGTTCTAGGAGACGGCGAGAACTGTTGAGCCGGACTATCCAGCCGGCAGGAGGACCCCATGGCAATGAACACACCACCCGCGCCCACGACCGGCGGCGGGCCAGGCGGACGATCGCACGGCCCGGGCGGTCCACGACCCCGGCGTGACTACCGCAGCTACAACCGCCGGAAGATCTGTCAGTTCTGCGTCGACCACGTGACCGAGATCGACTATAAGGACCTCGGCCGCCTGCGCCGCTACATCTCCGACCGCGGCAAAATCGAACCGCGCCGCAAGACCGGAAACTGCGCGAAGCATCAGCGTCGCCTGACTTCCGCGTTGAAGCGAGCACGTTTCCTCGCGCTGCTGCCGTACACACCCAGCCAGGCCAATCGGATCGGATTCTAAGTGGAAGCGCAACCCGAAAAGGTCGCGCGTCGACGGCGCAAGCCGCAACCGCGACGTATCCCGACCGTCTCCGAAGGACGGCAGCAGAAACCCATCATCTTCGGGTGGGGAGCCGACCTCACGCAGCGCGAGCGCGACTCGCTCAAGGAGAAGATTGCGCTGATCGCCGGCATCGCGCTGGCTATTGCCGTCGCCGCTCTCCTCGGATGGGGCGTCCTGTACGACAACGTGATCCATCCCAATCAGGTGGCTTCTCAGAACGCCACTCCCATCGCCAGGGTGGGAAACTACGTCATCCGGCGCGGCTATTTTCTGCGCTTCGAGAACTTCCGTAGCAACCAGCTCAACTCCCAGCTGCAGCAGCTGACGGCGCAGCAGCAACAGTACCAGGCAAACCCCAAGAAGTACGCGCTGCAGCTGCAACAGATCACCAGCCAGATCACCTCGATTCAGCAGACGCTGACGACTCTGGCCCTCGGCTCGTTGAACGCACTGATCGACACCCAGACGGTGCTGCAGCGGGCAAAGTACGCCGGCATCGTGGACACGCCGAAAGACGTGCAACGGATCATGACGAGCGAGGAAAACAACTTCGGAGGCCCGCGCCACTTCCAGCAGTTCGTCGCCAGCTCCGGCATGACTTTCGATGAGCTGAAGGCTCTGATCGTGGGCAACGACCTCCAGAACAAGCTGACCGCCAAGCTCTCCAAGACCGTGAAGTCGGTTCAGACGGAGGTCCGGGCCAGTCACATCCTGATCTGCGGCAAGGGGGATCAGAGCTGCACCAGCAAGCTGACGCCGGCCCAGGCCAAGGCACGCGCCCAGCAGCTTCTGGCGCGGATCCAGCGGGGCGCGAACTTCGCGGCGCTGGCCAAGCAGTACTCTACGGACATCGCCAGCGGCCGTAGGGGAGGCGACCTCGGTTTCTTCCCGCGCAGCCAGATGGTTGCTCCGTTCGCGAACGAGGCGTACAAGCTCAAGGTCGGGCAGCTCGGTCTCGTCAAGAGCATCTACGGCTGGCACATCATCAAGGTGACCGGCCGCAAGCAGGTGAAGCTGACGCCGACCGAGTTGCAGCAGCAGCAAGCCACTGCCTACAGCAACTGGCTGCTCAAGCAGCAGGCGATCATCCACGTCCAGCGTTACGTCTCGCCGCTGTCGCTACCGCCCGTCGCGACTCCAACGGCGATACCGTAGACCTCCCTCGACACGACAGTGAACGGCCGGGCGGCGAAACCGTCCGGCCGTTTCGTTTTCGGCGGCACGTTGACTGCCGGCAGCCTGCCTCCTATACTTAGTAAAGCTAGGTAGTAGTAATCCAAGGTAGGTTGAGACACGATGGCAAGGCGGCGGTCCTGGGTACGCGAGCTGCTTGAAACCGCGATTCTCACAATCGCGATCTTCCTGGTCGTCCGCATCGCGCTGCAGAACTTCCGGGTCGAGGGCGAGTCCATGAACCCCACGTTGCAAAACGGCGAATACATCCTCGTCAACAAGGTTGACTACATGCTCCACTCGCCGCATCGCGGCGATATCATCGTTTTCAACGCGACCCCCGCTCATTCGCCGGACAAGGACTTTATCAAGCGCGTCATCGGCCTTCCCGGCGACACGGTACAGGTGAAGAACCAGACCGTGTACGTCAACGGCAACGCGCTTTCCGAGCCGTACGAGCTGCAGGCCCCGGACTACACGTGGGGCCCGCAGAAGGTCCCTGTCAACGACTACTTCGTGCTGGGCGATAACCGCAACAACAGCGCCGATTCCCACTTGTGGGGCTGGCTGCCGCGCAGGTACATTATCGGCAAGGCCTGGGTCTCATACTGGCCGCCAAGCGATCTTCACCTGTTCACCGTCCTGCCCGACCTGCATCTCGGACTCTAAGGGACACTGCATGGCAAGCTACAGCAAGGAGCTCTTAAAAGGCGCCGCGGATACGCTGGTCCTCTCGGCGTTCGCCGAGGGTGAGAAGTACGGCTACCAGGTCGTGAAGGAGCTGGAGCGGCGCAGCGAGGGCTACTTTCGCCTCAAGGAAGGCACGCTCTACCCCATCCTTCACCGGCTCGAGAACCAGGGACTGCTGAGTGCCCGGTGGACGACGATGCCGAACGGGAGCGAGCGCCGCTACTATGCGCTGACCGCCAAGGGGCAGCGCATGCTGAGCGCTAAACTGGATGAGTGGCACAACTTCTCCCAGGCCGTGGCGCGCGTTACCGGTGCGATGGCGCTGGGATTGAGCGAGGCCCCGTGATGGAGCGAAATGTCGTCGACGAGGTAGGAGGGTCGCTGCACCTTCCTCACCGCCGCAAGCAAGCAATCGCGCGCGAGCTCCGCTCGCACCTCGAGGAATCTCGGCGGGAGCTGGAGCTGGCCGGACTGGATCCGCATGAAGCAGCTCTGGAGAGCGTGAACCGGTTCGGCGATCCCAAGGAGATCATCTCGGGATTCGAACGAGCCTACCGGCCGTCGCGCCGGGCGCAGCTCGGTCTGGCCTTCGTACTGGCGTCGGGCATGATTCTCGGCGTCTACGGCGTCGGCGGCACGCTGGCCTCGGCCACGACGGCACGGCATCAAACGCCGGCGCATCACGTTACGAAGGCCGCGCTGCACAGACCCCACTCCCACCATCGGTAGCCGGCCGTGACACCGTGACCGCAGCCGGACGGAGCTGAAGCTCACTCCGGAGCAGCAGCCCGACCTCACGGCGGACTGCGCAATCCGGGCGCGCCGGGACCTACGCCACGACGATGTTCACCAGCCTGTCCGGTACCTTCACGATCTTGACCACGCGGCGATTATCGAGGTATGGCTGGACGCGAGGGCTTGCCAGCGCCTGCTCGGCGACGGTCTCGATGTCCTCGCCACGCGGCACTTCGAGCCGGTCGCGAACCTTGCCGTTGACCTGCACGACCACCGTCACCACCTCGTCCAGGGTGAGCGCCTCGTCGTATGTCGGCCACTCCTGACGATGGACGCTCCCGTCATGACCGTGCCGGTGCCACAGCTCCTCGGTGAGGTGCGGCGCGATCGGCGCCAGCATCAGCACCAGTCGCTCGACGGCCCAGTTCCAGACGGACGAGCCCTCCAGTGCGGGACGGACGCGCTGCAGCTCATTGGTTAGCTCCATAAGGGCAGAAACCGCGGTATTGAAGTCGAAGCTCTCCAGATCGCGTCCCACCCGCTTGATCGTCTTATTCACGACTCGCTGCAGATTCTCGGCCTCCGGCTGGCGATTCTCGCGCCCGACCGCCGCCGGCTGAGCGATATCCCAGACCCGCGACAGCCAGCGGTGCACGCCGTTGATGCCTTGCGGGCTCCAGATGACGTCGCCGGTGAACGGTCCCATGAACACCATGTAGCCACGAAGTGTATCCGCGCCGTACTCGGCCGCCACGCTGTCGGGGGTGATGACATTGTGTTTCGACTTGGACATGCGATGACCGTCGGGTGCGTGCAACGTGCCCTGGTTGAGCAGGCGCAGGGCGGGCTCGCGAAAATCGACCATTCCGGCGTCGGCCAGCACCTTCGCAAAGAAACGGAAGTACAAGAGGTGCATCACGGCATGCTCCGCACCTCCCACATAGAGGTCGAGCGGGCACCAGTAGCGAACTTGCTCTTCGTCGAACGGCCGGTTCGCATCGTGGGGACTGGTAAACCGCAAGTAGTACCACGATGAGTCGACGAAGGTATCGAGGGTATCGGTCTCCCGCTCGGCGGGCCCACCGCACGTCGGGCAGGTCGTATGGACGAAGTCGGGGTCCGTCGCCAGCGGAGACCGTCCGTCGTCGCCCGGTTCGTAGCGCTCCAGACGAGGCAGGAGCACCGGCAGCTGGTCTTCCGGAACCGGGACGGCTCCGCAATTGCGGCAGTAAACGATGGGGATCGGAGCACCCCAGTAGCGCTGTCGCGATACCAGCCAGTCGCGCATTCGATAGGTCACGGCACCCCGGCCAATGCCACGTTCCTCGAGGGTGGCGACGATTGCTGCCTTGCCCTCGTCGGTCGAGAGTCCGGTGAATGGACCGGAGTTAACCATGAAACCCGGTCCGGTGTACGCTCCTGCTGCGTCGACCTCGGCCCCGTCCTCCGACACCACCTGCCGGATCGGCAGGCTGTACTTCCGGGCGAATTCCCAGTCGCGCTCGTCGCCGGCCGGGACCGCCATGATCGCACCGGTCCCGTACGACATCAGGACATAGTCGGCGATCCAGATCGGCATCGCCTCGCCGGTGAAGGGATTGACGGCGTGGGAGCCGGTGAATACGCCGGTCTTTTCGCGATCCGTCGAGAGGCGATCGATCTCCGATTGGTGCAGCGCCGCCTGCTGATACTGCACCACCCGGGCGCGGTGCTCCGGCGTCGTCAAGGCGCCAACCAGCGGGTGCTCCGGTGAGAGCACCATGAATGTTGCCCCGTAAATCGTGTCGGGGCGCGTGGTGAATACTGCGATCGTCTGCTGTTTTCCGGCGGCGTCGGTCGCCTCGAAGGTGATCTCCGCCCCCACGCTCTTCCCGATCCAGTTGCGCTGCATCAGGATGATGCGCTCCGGCCAGTTCAGCGTGTCGAGATCGCGCAGCAGCTCTTCCGCGTAGTCCGTGATGCGGAAGTACCACTGCTCCAGCTCCTTCTTCTCGACCGGCTGATTCGGGTGACGCCAGCAGAAGCCGTTCTCGACCTGCTCGTTGGCCAGGATCGTCTTGCACAGCGGGCACCACCACTGCATTCCTCTGGCTCGATACGCCAGGCCCCGGTGGTACATCAGCAGGAAGAACCACTGGGTCCACCGGTAGTAGTTGGGATCCGACGAGTCGATCTCTCGATCCCAGTCGAAGGAAATGCCCTGCAGCCGCAGCTGCCGCTTGAAGTTGGCAACGTTAACCGGGACGTTGTCGAAGGGAGGAACCTGCTGAATGATCGCCTCGTTCTCAGCCGGCAACCCGAACGCGTCCCAGCCCATGGGGTGGAGCACGTTGTAGCCCCGCATTCGCAGGTAGCGGGTCGCGACATCTGTGCCGATGTACTGCTTGGAGTGGCCGACATGCAACCCCTCACCGGACGGGTACGGAAAGAAGTCGAGCAGGTAGTACTTGGGCTTGGTAGAGGCGTCGTCAGCCCGGTAGAGACGCTCGTCGTCCCAGGCGCTCTGCCACTTCTGTTCGAATTGCTGTGGATCGTATCGTGCCGCTCTCACCGTGGTTGCCATCGCACTCGCCTCCAGATACAAAAACCCTCCGTCCTGTTGGGACGGAGGGTTATCCGTGGTACCACCCAATATGTGTGCTTCTCGGTCTCGTCCGCCCGGCGGGCGGGAAGGGAGAAGCGACCCGTTGTCAGAGCGTTCGATCAGGGTGACAAAGCACTGGTGGAGCTGAGGGGATTCGAACCCCTGACCTTCTCAATGCCATTGAGACGCGCTCCCAACTGCGCCACAGCCCCGCGTTCTCACCCTGACCGGGCTCCGACCGCTCATTCTAGCAGGGTATGGTCTGCCAACCCTTGACGGTTGTCTCGACGAGCGAGTTCGGTCACGTCACCGGCTTGCACCGTCCCGGCTCGCTGGAAAGGCGACCTACTACTCTCGCCGGCCGTCCCTATGAGGTTAATCTGCTCCGCGAAGCCGGAACGGCCCCGCGGCGCTGGTTAAAGAGTGCCTGGTGGAGATGAGGGGACTCGAACCCCTGACTTCCGCGATGCGAACGCGGCGCTCTCCCAGCTGAGCTACATCCCCGCGGTACGACTATCAGTTAATCGTATGTCACGCCAGGGGCGCAACATTAACCCGCGTCTTCCCATTCCGGGAATCGAATCGCACCTTGCCGTCGACCAGGGAATAGAGCGTGTAGTCCCGTCCCATGCCGACGTTCAGCCCGGGGATCTTCTGCGAGCCACGCTGCCGCACGATAATGCCGCCGGCGCGGATCGCCGTCCCGTCCTGCACCTTGACGCCGAGCCGTTTTGACTCGCTGTCGCGGCCGTTCTTGCTGCTGCCTACACCCTTTTTGTGGGCCATGATGTTGCTCCGTTCCTAGGAGATGACGATATCTTCGATCGAGAGTCGGGTCAGCGATTGACGGTGACCCGCCTTCTTGCGATATCGCACTTTTGGTTTGTACTTGAAGACGATGATCTTGGGTCCGCGGTGCTGCTTGACCACTCGGGCGACAACCTTCGCGCCGTCCACCAGGGGCCGCCCGTGACGGACACCGCTGTCATCCGACACCAGCAGGACCTCGCTCAGCTCGACAGTCGCGCCCTCGTCGGCGGCAAGCTTCTCGACTTCGATCACCTGCCCCGGCTCAACTCGATGCTGCTTTCCGCCGGTCTGCACTATTGCAAAAGGCATCCGATATTCCTTCGACTGTCCGCGCAACCACGCGCACCAGAAAGTAGCGGCCTCAGGCGAGGCCGCTCCCAAGAGTGTACCAACGGTGAGAAGGTTCCGTCAAGAAGCGGGAGCGAGCGCCACGGCGGCTCCGGCCGGCTCGGACGCGTGATATGACACGATCTGCCAGCGCGTGCCCTTTCGCTCCAGGACCGCGGTCATGCGCAGCTCTTCGGTCCGCACCTGGTCCCCGTCTATCACCTTGCGGATCTCCGTTCCGGAGAGCCAGGCCACATCACCTACTGCATGGCACACCGAATTGCGGAGCTGCGCGACGACTCGAATATCGCCCAGCTGCTGGAACCGCTGCTCCCAGTAGCCGCGAACCTGCGGCCATCCCTGCCGAATGTGACCGGACCGACCCGCTACCGACGCATACGGTTCGTGCGCCCAGAGCGAGTCAATCGACCTGATACTCTTCTTCGTGACCGCCCGGTAGAACGACTCCGCGGTGTCACGAATCTCGTCGCGAACGCCGTAACGCGCGCGTCCCATCTACTTCCTCCACAGATACCCCGCTCCCACTTCTCCCGCGGGGCTCCGCTGCTATGTGGCATGTCCTCCCGCCGCGGTAGGATTCTACCGCAGTCTCCGGCCGGTGACAAGAGGCGGTGGCGGCAATTCCTATGCCACGTTGCTGCGGCGGTGTCCGCGGCCGCGGCCACGGCGCTGGTGGCTTCGACGCCCGGACGGCGCTGCGCGGTCCGGATCGGGTCCCTGATCCTCAGAGCGCAGACTGATCTGGGCGGTGTAGGCGATGCGGTGAGGGCACCGCACCGGACCGCGCCGGACTTCCTCTCCGACCTCGCGCCCGGAGCAGAGCATGATCCCTTGCCGCGACGTCTCGCCCAGCCGAAGCATATCCGCCACCAGCCGGTCGAGCTGGTAGCCACCTTCGTGGCAGTCGGGATTGGAGCACGGAAGTACCCCTTGCGTGAAGTTGCCACGTCGATAGCCGGTCTTGCGTAGATCAACCGGTCGCTCGTCGTCCACTCCCTGTAGCTCGCGCCACTCGATTTGAGCGTCGGCCAACTCGGGAAACGCGCTTTTGAATGATCCGACCCCGTTAAAGAAAGGAGTCACTCTAAACTTTTCGCTCATATCAGAAGTATTCTAGCGATGCGCGCCGCAGAACGATGGGCCCCTCGGTCGCGCACCCGCGAAGATCCCTGACCACAGCTTGGCCGATGCAGCGTGTTTCCCTACGTCGCGGTGGGCGCTATGCCCTGAAGCCTCGGTCCGCCGTGACCCGGGTACCCTCCGGGTGTGGGCCGCGGCCCGGCATGTCGGATGTACCGTGCGACGCTGCAAACCCGTCATGAACACTTGTCGTCCGAACCGCGAGCATGGCGCTGGAGACGGTGTAGGTGGCGGCTATGCGCACGCCAGCGTCCAGGTCGGTTTGATGGCGGTATAGATGTCATCCGACATGTCGCCCTGCGGGGCGATCCGGACACGGCGGTCCGGGGCTTCAGGATTGGAAGACGCATCGGCACGTATCGTCGGTCCCATGATCCGCCGTCCCCACCACGCCGTATGCCTCGTCCCGCCACGGCCACAACAACCTGAAGCCTCGGTCCGCCGTGACCGAGACCGGGCCGCGGCCCGGCATGTCGGATATCACGCGCACCACCGTCAGCCCGACTCCCACGCCAGCATGCCGGATCCACCACCACCATTCCCGCGGTTCGGACAACATGAGTTCATAACGGGATTCCGGCGGCACACGCAGTATCCGACATGTCGCCCTGCGGGGCGATCCGGACAGG
>DATGJB010000079.1:0-4677 GCA_035295425.1 Chloroflexota bacterium
GACATCACAACAGGCGCTCTTCGAGCTCGCGTTGCCCTCTCTCGCGGGTCGTGTGTGGGCTTCATGCTGCGGTCAACCGGCGGCTTTCAGGACTCCGGGCGCGTCCGCTCTAGTGGCGCTTTTCGCGGCGGTGAGCGCGTCGGAGACCTCGCCCGGTCCGCGGTCACTCGGCGTTAGCGCCGTCTTTGGACGGTGACGAAGAGGTCGAAGCTGGTCGTCGTCACTCGAATGACGTGGCCACTCGCGTCGAACCAGGTGGCCCGCGCCACCGCTCCGAAGCCAGCGGTCATCGTGGATAGCACGTCCCGCGCGGTGACGGTCGGAATCCTTAGCTCGAACGGCGCCACGTTGTCGTGAACGAGGGCACTCGCGGTGCCGAAATCGCCGGGATGGACGGCCACACGCGGCGATTGAACGAAGCGGATCACCGTGAGCGACCACCCCCCGCGAGTGATCCGCCCACGAATTCGGAGGTCTTCGCGGCTCTCGCACCCGCCGTCTCCACTCCCACCTTCGGAAAAGCTCCAGATTCAGCTACATTCAGATCGGCGCGGCAGCCGCAGCACGCGTCCACAGCCGGCAGAGAGGCTCCGTCGCCGCTGACTCGGCTCTACGGGTCGATGATGAAGGAGCTCGCGCCGATCGCCCGGCCGTAGTGTGCCAGCCCCTTGGAGCCATAGCCGGGCCAGACGTACCACCGATAGGGTCCGGGGCTGAGCCAGAATCGGCGACCGGCGAAGGACCAGTGCGCTGACAGCCGCAGGCTTGCGCGCGTCGGCCATTTGCTGAGGATCTTGCTGCTGCCGCGATACAGCTGCACGTTGTAATAGCTGGCGTTGCGAACGGCGGTCCAGCGCAGCATCGGCGGAGCCGTGAGGTGGGCGCCCCTCGAAGGCGTCAGGAGGTGCGGCCCGGCCGTCACCTCGATTGTGCGCGTGAGGCGGTTTCCCGCCTGGTCGCGGGCGCTGATGGCATACCGGTACCCCAGGCCGTTCTGCACGCGCGTGTCGCGGAAGATCGTCTGCGACGGAGCCAGATGCATTGAAGTACGCGCTCTGCCTCCGAGACCCGGAGACCGGGAGATCACGATCGACGAGAGGGGCGCAGAGGTGTGCCAGCGCAGCGCGATCGAGCGGTCGCCGGCGCTCGCGGTGACGATCAGTGCCGGGGCCCTGGCCTCATACCGGATCGGAACCCGAAGGATCGCCACATTCCCGGCCTGGTCGCGGCACGTTCCGATCACCGCGCCTCGCGCCGTGTCCGGGCCGGAATACCTCACGCGTGAGCAGCTTGCGACGCCGGACACCGCATCGGTTGCGGTGAACTGGAAGGTGATCGGGTGCTTGTACCAGCCGTGAAAATCGGGCGGTCGGCTCGGGTCTGCTCCGGTGACGATCGGAGGAGTGGCGTCATAGTGGATCCCGATGCTGGCGCCGACGGTTTTTCCGGCGTTGTCGGTACAGCTGCCGCTGAGGGCAGTATTTGCGGCGTCCGGGCCGGCGTACGTCACCGGTGGCGTACAAAAGGCGATACCCGAAAACGAGCTGCCCTCGAACGAGACCGCGACCGCGCGGTTGTACCAGCCGTTGAAGTCCGGGGCGCGGCTGGGCACAGCGGCGATGGTCGGGCTCGAGATCTCCAGATCCAGGATGTACTGGACGGTGACCAGTTCGTTTGGAAATTGCACTGAGCAGGTCAGCGTCTGGACCGTGTCGGCCGCGTAGTACTGGCTCGCGCACCCATTCGTTGCGGTCCCTCCGGTCCAAGCCCAGCTGACGAAGACAGGGCTCGTGTACCAACCGGATGCGCACTGCTGGCCGTTGCAAATGGGCGTCACGGAATTGACAGCTCGAGCCGTCGCCGCAGGCAGAAGCGCGGCGAGGAGCGCGGTGGTCCCTACAAGCCAGATCCGACACGTCAGCGCTCTCACATGCCCGACTCCAGCCTTGTGAGCAGCCGAAGCAGCGAGAGGCTCGCGATCACGAGCACACACAGCGCCACGGCTGCGAGTAGGAGAAGTGCGCCGCTGCGGCGCGGTTGGGTGGACGGGACGGCAACCGAAGCCAACCCGGCCCCGTCGCGCAGCATGTCGGCGAGCGCAGCAATTACCCGCGCGGGAGCGGCGCGTCGGGCGGGGACCTTCGCGACGGCGCGCCTCCGGGGCGATCGCGCAGACCCCGGACGACTGAGGACTGCGAGGGGGGGAGACGAGGCTGTCGGGGTAGCCGGGTTCGACGCGCCAGGAGCCTGTGTAGCGGGCCGGCGGGCCGCGATAGGCGGCTGCGACGCCGCTTGCGGTGCCGGGTCAGGGGCTGGATTTGCGCTTCTCGCGCCTGTCGTGCCGGCTCCAGGAGCGGGATCCGGCGCGATACGGGTGCTCGACAAGGCCCATGCCGGTGGTGCGCCGACGAAGCAGACCAGCACCAGGACGACCGTCGCGGTGGCAACGGCGATTGCCATGGCCAACGCACGAGCCTGTCTTCCGAGGCCCTCGTACGCCGTCCACGCTTCGACTCGTCGAGCCTGCACAGTTGTGCCGGGTAATGCCGAATGGGTCGGCCCACGACCATACGCCGTCGTCGCGTTGAGTCAAATTTCTTGTCATCACACCGCAAACATCCGGAAAGTTGGGCGTCGTGGCACAGACGGTCCCTCTGTACTCAAGCCGACGACCCCGCGCGGGCCGTTATTTGCGCTCGCCGCGTTGGGAGCCTCGCCCGCTGCTGCGGATACCGGCTCTTTCGTGTCGTTGCGTGGCGATCAGGGGGCGCAGACGGACTGGCATCGAAGACACGACGAGGAGCACGACGAAGGCGAGCATCCAAGCGGTCGACCCTTTCTCCTGATCAGCGCCACTGAGCGCATCATGGGCCACACGCGGCTCCAACCGCGTGCTCCGCCGGCTCCACCGCAGCGCCCGCCGATTGGCGTGGCCGGCCCCAGCGCTCCGGCCCGGTGTGGCCAGCGCCGGAGGACGCAGTCGCGGGCCTGACACCGCGGGTGGGCCCGGCCGGACCGAGGGAAAGGCATGGGTGGGAGTTCGACGTCGCGGGTGCCGCGAGCCGTGTGCGTCGCTGTCCACCTCGGAACCGGCAGGCGACCGGGTCGACTCGGTCGGCGGGGGACTCAAGCTCGGCTCCTCGGAGCCATCGGGGGCCGCGTAGCGCTTCGGACGAGCCGTGGCAGGCTGCCTGAGCAGGATTGCGATGGCTGTGCGTGCGGCGCTCTGCCGCTGGACAACGTCATAGCACCAGAAGAGACAGCCGATCTGGAGCTGCCAGATCTCCTGGTGGGTACGCATGGCGGGCCGAAGGAACGCCTGCAAAGCAGGACCCGCGTAGATGGTGGTCACCGACTGGTCGGCGTGCTGGTATTGCCGAGTGTGCACGCAGAAAGCGACACAACCGATCTGAAGCTGGAAGATCGCTTGTCTTGTGCCGGCAGCCGCCTGACGGCGCATCGCCGGAGTCGCGATCAGGAGCAACGCCTGGACAGCCGATTGGGTCTGAGCGACCGTGGAGGTGGTTCCTTGCTGAAGCTGGAAGGAGGATTGGCTCGCCACGTTCGCCTGAACCCGAGACAGCGCAGTGACGGCGCGAAGTCCCCGATCGGCCAGCGCTCGAAGCAATCTCGCTGTGAGTCGTCGCCGCCGCCCACCGATTCTGGAAGCTGGCTTGGTCCTGCTGAAGCAATGCGACACGCAACCCAGTCGGATCTGGATCACGAAGCCGCCGTCACCACGGGTCGAGATGCTCCGTGTCGGCCCAGCCGCGCGCCGCACAACGATGTCGCGCTGCCGGGCGAACTGAGACTGCCTGGTGTGAGCACAGTGGGCGAGACAGCCCGCGATCTGGACCTGGGACACCGTCTGGATGCTCCGCATGCCGGTTCCGCGCCCGTGGATGCGTTCCGTTCGTCGCGGGGCTCGCTTGGGTGCATGATGGCGACCGAATTTCTTTCGAAAGCGATTCCGCCGAGCGTTAGCAGCGGACCGAAGGGCGCGCGTACCCCTGACGGCCGAACACGCATCAATGACTCGAGCATGCTTGCACCTGCGCTTACCTCTCCGCCTCGTTCCGGTTCGGTGGGTGATGCGCCGTGCCGCCGTTGGCCGAGCGGTGTGGCGACCGGCCGCGTGAACGGCCCGGATGCTTCGTGCGGAGGGTCGGGCGTGATCCGCTATTGCCACGCCGGGAGCCACGAGCACGGCCGCGATTGCGACTAACGCTCCAGAAGCATGGGTCCGGGCTCTACATCGCATCCTCGTGGGCGGGCGCCCCGGCCGGCCTCGATCGAAGGCCGGCCGGGAGCCTGACGCGAAGCTCAGCTCTGCGTCTGCCCTCCTTCCTGAGTGGTGTGGGCCAGGTTGATTGCGGCGCTGTTCGCGCTGTTGGTGGCGTTCTGGGTGGCGTTGTTGGCGCCACCGGCGACGTTGCCACCGGCGGTGGTCACGGGCGAGTTGCCGTTGATGGCGTTCTGTCCTGCCTCAGCCTTCGACAGCGCCGCCTGCCAGGTCGTTGCTGATTGGGCTGAGAGCTGGGCCTGGCCGCCGCCACCGCAGCCGATCAGGCAGCTGGAGGAGCTGCCGGACTGGGTCTGGGTGTTGGTCTGGTTGGTGTGGGCCAGGTTGATTGCGGCGCTGTTCGCGCTGTTGGTGGCGTTCTGGGTGGCGTTGTT
>DATGJB010000080.1:0-10675 GCA_035295425.1 Chloroflexota bacterium
CTTCGACGTGGTACGCGCCGAACGAGCCTCGGCCTTTTAACCTCCACGCGGTAGTGTCCGCCGGGCGCGCGTGGTGTTCCATGAACAGGACGTGCGCCCGGCGCGTCGACCTCCGGCGTTGGGGCAGCTCGGTATCCGCGCGCTGGCCGAGGAGTGCTCGGAGGCTCGGGCGAACCGGCGGGCTGACGGCGTCGCTGGTCCGGCGCTTCGTGGTACCATGCATATGCGGGGAAGCCTTGTGGGGCGGCCCCTTCTTTGTGCCCCGAGCCCGGAGCCGGCCGGGGTGACGACACGACGGCACCCGTCCGGGAAGGAAATTGACATGGCGAGCACGCGGCGGCGCAAGCTGAAGAAGCTGCGCATGAAGAAGGCGAACCACGGCAAGCGGCCCCTGGCCGGCAAGTAGCAGCGACTCTCCGCTGCTCATCAGCGGCGGCCGGATCGTCGATCCCTCCGATCGCTTTGAATCCCCCGGTGACCTGCTGGTGCAGGACGGCCGTATCGCGGCGCGTGTCGCCGGCGCGCTGACTGCCCCGGCCGGAGCAGTCGTCCTCGACGCTCGCGGCCTTGTCGTGACGCCGGGCCTGGTGGACATCCACACCCACCTTCGCACCCCCGGGTTCCCGGAGAAGGAAACGATCGAATCCGGAACCGCGGCGGCAGCTGCCGGCGGTTTCACCACGGTGTGCGCCATGGCCAACACCGATCCGGTCGTGGACACGGTTGAGGTCCTGGAATCGGTCCAGGACGCCTGCCGACGCGGCGCCCTGGTCCGCGTGCGCCAGCTGGCGGCGGTGACCCACGGCCTGCGGGGCGAGCGGCTGACCGACTTCGAGGCGCTGGCGCGAGCCGGTGCGGTTGCCTTCTCGGATGACGGTAAGCCGGTGTGGGACGTGGCAGTGATGCGCGCCGCGCTGCGAGCCGCCGGCGGGCTCGACATGGTGGTGAGCGTTCACGAGGAAGACCGCGATCTGGTGGGCCCCGGCGTGGCCCACTCGGGGGCAGCGGGCCGGCACCGCCTGCCGCCCTGGCCGTGTGCCGGCGAGGCGGCGATGGTGGCCCGTGACATCGAGCTTGCCGCCGAAACCGGCGGCAAGCTGCATATTGCACACGTCTCGTGTGCCGAAACCGTTGAGGTTTTGCGTAGCGCGCGCCGGCGAGATCTCCCAGTCAGCGCGGAGGTCACGCCGCATCATCTCTCGCTGACCGAACGTCTGCTTGACGGTGACGCGTCTATCGGCCTGCCGGCAGCAAGCCCGCGGACGAAAGTGAACCCGCCACTCCGGTCCGAGGCCGACGTTGAAGCCCTCATCACCGCGGTGGGCGACGGCACCATCGACGCCGTTGCAACCGACCACGCGCCGCATACCGCGGTGGACAAAGCGTCGCCATTTGAAACTGCCGCGTTCGGTTTCACCGGCCTGGAAACTGCCCTTCCCGTGTGCCTCGGGCTTGTCCGTGCCGGCCATCTCGCCCTGCCCCGGCTGATCGAGCTCCTGACCATCGGTCCGGCCCGGATCTTCGGCTTGCCAAGCTCGCTCCAACCGGGCTCTCCGGCTGATGTCTGCGTGTTCGATCCCACTGAAGCCTGGACAGTCAGTCCCGAGAACCTCAGAAGCCGGGGCAAGAACACTCCCCTGCTCGGACGCACCGTGCGTGGCCGGGTGCGCTGGACCCTCGTCGCCGGTCGCATTGTGTTCCCGGCATGGAACGGGCCCACGTATCCCGGGTGACGCGGCGCTCCACCGGATGGTGTGTGCGACCCGTGGTTCAAACCACGGTGCTGACGATGTAGGCAATTGCCAGCCCGGTGACGAGAACCGCGGCAGTACCGGCTACCGCGTTGTAGACCCTGCCATTCACCATGTCCCCCATGAGGCGCGGAGAGTTGACAAGTCGCAAGATGGAGAACAGGATGAACGGCAACAACAGGCAGTCGATTACCTGGACCACCAGGAGTATCTGAATCAGCGGGAGGCCGGGAAGCAGTGCGACGACCACTCCGACGGCCATGAGTCCGGTGAAGAGACCCATGAACACCGGGGCGTCACGAAACCCGGCATCGACCCCTTTCTCAACCCCCAACGCTTCGGAGATTGAGTACGCGGTGGCCAGGGGTAGTATCGCCGCGGCCAGCATGGACGCGCCGAACAATCCGGTGGCGAAGAGCAGCTCGGCGTATTTGCCGGCCAGCGGCGCCAGCGCCTGCGCGGCCTGAGAGGCATCGTTGATGACGATGTGGCGCGGGTACAGCGTGGCGGCGGTGGCGATCACGATGAAGACGGCGATGAGGTTGGCGAAGACGGAGGCGAGATAGACCTCAATGCGCTCCGGCGCATAGTCTCGCGCGGTTATGCCTTTGTCGGCAACAGCCGACTGGACGTAGACCTGCATGTACGGCGTGATGCTGGTGCCGACGAGAGCGACGAACGTGAACAGGTAGCCCTGGCTGAGGGTGGCCGAAGGAACGACGGTATGCCTCAATGCGCTGCCCCAGTTGGGATGAGCCAGCACCGCGGAGATCGGGTAGGCAAAGAAGACGAGCGTCATCGACAGGAAGACTTTCTCCACGCTTCGGTAGCTGCCCTTGACGACCATCAACCAGATGGCGGCGGCGATGAGCGGTACGGCAACGTACTGTGCGCCGTTGTGCAACAGCTTGACGCTGGCGGCAATGCCGATGAACTCCGACACGACCGTACCGCCGTTGGCCACCAGGAGCGCGAGCAATACGATGCTGGTGGTCCGGATAGAGAAGTTCTCGCGGATGAGGTCCGACAGGCCCTTGCCGGTGGCGGCTCCCATGCGTGCTGCCATCTCCTGGACCACCGCGAGGCTGAGAAGGATCAGCGGAAATGCCCAGAGCAGCCCGTACCCGTACTCTGCGCCGGCCTGCGAGTAGGTGGCGATGCCTCCCGCGTCGTTACCGGCATTGGCGGTTATGAGCCCAGGGCCCATCGAGGCCAGAAACAGCAGTGCGAGCCGCGGGCGCGAGCCGAGCAGCTGAAGGCCACGGTTACTTCGCCGGCGAGCAGGGGTTGCCCGTGGGGTAGGAGAGTCCGTCACCGATGAGGAGCCCTAGCGAAAAACCTGCGGTAATCGTTTTAGCCACGGCTCCGGGAGCAGCGCTTCCATGGCGTCGTCGACGGTGATGATGCCACGGATGCGTTCCCGGTCATCCAGCACCGGCAGCGCAAGCAGATTGTATTCCGCCATCAGTCGAGTCGCTGCGTCCTTCGACTCCTCGACGCCTACCCAGACCACGTCGGTCGTCATGAGCTCGCCAAGCGTGCGACTGCCCGGTGACAACAGGAGATCGCGGAGGGTGACGATCCCCAACAGCCGGCCCTCCCCTTCCGAGATGAAGCGGGCCAGGTCGCCTTCAGGGATGTCGTCGTTCTCCACCACGTAGAGATAGTCGATAACATCCGGCGCATCGCGCAGCTCGCGTAGCACCACGATCGTGTCATCGACCGTCAGGCCTGGTGGGACGGTGATGAAGCGGCTGGTCATCATGCCTCCGGCACTGTCTTCGGGATAGGAAAGGAGCTCCTCGACGTCCTCGGCCTCCTCCCGATCCATCCGGCGCAACAATTCCTCTGCCTGCACTTCATCGAGATCGCCCAGAAGGTCCGCCGCGTCGTCCGGCTCCATCTCTTCAAGTATGTCGGCGGCCCGGTCCTGATCCATGGTTTCCACGATGTCCGCCTGGCGCTCCTCGTCCATTTCCTGGAGTGTCTCGGCGGCCGTCTCGTCGTCGAGACTTTCAATGATCTCGGCGCTTTCCTTGTACGACAGCTCCTCGGCGATGCGGGCGATATCCACCGGGTGCAGCAGGGCCAGCCGCTCGTGCGACAGCCGCAAGCGAACGTCCGGCACGCCGGCCCGCAGCGGCTCGACGTCTGACCAGGCGATCAGGCTGGGCCGCATGTCGCGTTGCCGCCGCAGGCGTCCGCGGCCGGCTCTCGGCGCCTCAGGCCCAAGCTTTGAATCGGCGAAGAATCTGCCGTTGACCAGACGGCGGAGCAGCGCTTCGCCGCTGACATCCACGGCAGTCAGGCGGACCGATTCGTCCACGCTATACAGCTGCAGGTCGTTCGCCCGGATCACCCGCCGACCATCAATGTCGATTAGCTGCTTGTCGAGAATGTCATGCGCCAGAAGTACCTCCCCGGTCCGGCGCTGGAAACCCCGAAGGTCGATACTGGCGAATGCGAGCTGCGCCCCGGCAGGCTCCAGCGACCCTACCTGAGTGATGGGAATGAAGATGTCCCGCCGCTCGATCTCGACGACGAGGCCCGAGATGGGTGGGTACGTCTCGAGGGCTACCTCACCTCCCGCGTTCAGCGCTTCGAGCCGGGCGACGAGGTCCTTGAGGCGGGCGACGCGCTCGCCTCGACCGGTTCGTACCGGCCGCCGCAGCACCTGAGACAGGAAGAAGAAGCCCATGGCTCCCCATTGTAGGGAGCGCTCCTCAGGGTACTGACCGGTCTCCGTGCGCTAACTGGCGCGAGCGCGCGCCGGCGGCTCAACCGTGATCTCGCCCGCGGAGACGCGGAGCAACGTTGCCTTTTCCCGAAAGTCTTCAGAGTAGGTGAGGAGATTCGAGGTCGTTGCGAGAACCTGTGGATGGCTTTCCATGAGACGCACGAGCAAGGCTCGGCGTGTTTCGTCGAGCTCGGCCATTGCTTCGTCGAGCAGGAGCACCGGAGTCTCACCGGTCCGGTTGGTCATGAACCCGAGCTCGGCCAGGCGGAGCGACAACGCAACACTGCGTTGCTGACCGCGGCTGCCGTAGTACTGGACGTCACTTCTGTCAACGAGGAACTGCAGGTCGTCGCGGTGCGGTCCGCAGAGCGTGACTCCCTGGTAAATCTCCTTTGTCTGCACCTGGGCAAGTCGCCGGCGCAGGAGGTCGGGCAGCTGTGCCAGCGGCGCCTCGTCTGCGTCTTCCAGACTTGGCCGGTACACCACGGCAAGCTCTTCGTCCGGGCCGGCCAGGTCGGCGTAGGCTTCACGCGCAAAGTCGCCGAGCAAGCCGAGCATCGCGCGGCGCGCCGCGATAATCTCCACTCCCGCCGCCACCAAGCGGTCGTCCCAGAACTCGAGCAACGTGGCGGGATCTGGTCTGCCCCGCAGCCGCTGCAGGAGCGAATTTCGCTGCACGACGATCCGACCGTACTCCTGCAGCAGGTGTAGATACCGATGGTCTACCTGGCATAGAGCGAGATCCATGAAGCGCCGCCGGGCCGAGGGCGAGCCGGTGACGAGTGCTACGTCGTCCGGGGAAAAGAGCACGGCTTTGATGCAGCCGACGATGTCGGTGGCTCGCTTCGGCGAGCCATTGAGTCTGAACTGCTTGCGCAGAGGCGGCTCTCCACCGCCGGCCCTGGACGGCTGCTCCGCGATCGCCATGTCGACTCGCACCGAGCCGCCATTGACCTGCGCGTGCGCTTCCAGCCGGGCGTACCGTGGGACCGTTTCCTCGACCGAGTCCCAGGAGATCAGCTCGCGATCGGTCCGGGTCCGGAAAGACTTCGTCGTGGCCAGGACAAAGATGGCTTCCAGGACGTTCGTCTTCCCGGCGCCGTTGGGGCCGGTAAGCAGCGTAACACCCGGCGACAGGCGCAGATCGAGATGCTCGTAGGTCCGGAAGTTGCGAAGCCTGAGGCGGTTGAGGAGCAACGGCGGGTCAATCCTTTAGAGTGCCTTTCGAAACCCGCCGGCCGGCGCCTCCGTGCGAGGCTTCGTTCACGTAACGGTAGGCCGGCGCCTCCGTGCCCGGCGGCGGAGGATTCCGAAAGCTTCACCTGGTCCTCGATTATATAGCGGCCACTATACTGCCAGTTATCCAACGGTCAATATCGCGGCGACGGTTCTCGCACCCCGCGCCCGGTCGCCTGACGCGCGGATACTGTGCATCGCCTGGCGCGACCACCCGCTCAGGGGTGGCGCCGGAAGTACCGCAGATAGCCGTCTACCGACATGCCGTAGGGGGTCGCGAGCTCATAGCGCTCGAGCGCCGTGGCGTCGTTCGTCTCCGTCAGCAGCTCCCGGTCGCCATACTGACGGAGGGTGTCGACCATCGCCGGCCGATCCTGACCGGCCGCGACGGCGCGGCGCAGAAGGTGTTCCCAGGCGCCGAGCCGCTCACCGACTTGCTGCAGGTGCCGGTCGACATCGTCGAAGGGGCCGAAGTGGGTCAGGTAGAGGCGCCGGGGGGCGAGGTCACTTAGTCGCTGGAGAGATTGCGTCCACAGCTCGAGGTCGAGCTCGGGAGGAGGCGTCGGCGGCCGCACATACGCGAAGTCCGGGAGACGAACGGCGGCGACATCTCCGGTAAAGACCTCGCGCGACTGCTCATCGTGGAACACGACGTGATGCGAGGCATGTCCCGGCGTATGCAGCGCCCGCAGCTGTCGATCCCCCACTGTTACGACGTCCCCATCGGCCAGAGCGGTGACGCGATCGGCGGGAACCGGCTCGACGTCACCCCAGAGCACGTCCATCATCTCGCCGTAGATACGCGTCGCGCTCGCCAGCAGCCTGGAAGGGTCGACCAGGTGCGGAAGCCCGGCTGCGTGCACATAAAGATGGGCACGTGGAAAGCGGCGCAGGAAGGTGCCGGCGGCGCCGGCGTGGTCGAGGTGAATGTGTGTGACAAGTACTTTCGAGATACTCTCGGGCTGCACGCCGGACTGCGTGAGTCCGGCCAGGAGCGTCTCGATCGTGGAGGTTGGCCCCACTTCCAGCAGAGCGCGCTCACCGGCCGACTCGACGAGGTACGACGCAATGACGCCCGGCAGCCGCTGGAAACCGAGGTCGATCAGGGTGAGTCCGGCGTCGAACGGCGTGGTGGTGACCATCTCTGCATTATCCCCTGGCCGCCGGCGATCGCTGCTATCCGTACGGCGTGTTGGTGGGCGTCGGCCCGACGATCTGGACGCCCGCGGTAGGAGTGGGCGTGGCCGGCACGGGCGTCGGCGTGACGGTGGGCTGCGGAGGTGGCGTGGCGGTCGGCTGGGGCGGTGGCGTGCTGGTTGGCGGAACGGCGGTGTTGGTTACGGTCGGAGCACTGGTGGCGACGACCACTGGGATGCTGGCGGTGGCAGTCGGCTTTCGTTTCTTTACCGGCGTTGCAGTCGGTGTTCTCGTCGGCGTTGCCGTGGCCGCGGTCCCGCCGACGTGGCCGGCGACCGCGTAAGTAGCAGCAGCGGCCAGAAGCACGACGAGAAGAGCGGCGAGGGCGAGCCACACCGGCTGCCACTTTGTGCTGCCGAACGGGAGCCACCGTCGCGCCGGTGGAGGGGGTGAGGCGATGACGCGCCGCGGAGCCACCTCAGTCGACACCGGTCTGACCGCCTCATAGACAGCGGTCCGCTCGCGCGTTGGCTGGGACACGATCGGCGTTACCATCGTCGTTCCGGCGGTCAGTTCGGTCGGCGACGCGCTGGCGAGCGCCGCGGCGAGCTCGGCGGCATCGCGATAGCGCCGCTCCGGGTCCTTCTCGAGCGCGCGGAGCACCGTCGCAACCGGCCGCGTGGGGAGGCTCGGGTTGTAGTCCCACGGCGAAGGCGGCTCACTGTGGAGATGCTGCATTGCCACGCCCACGGCGTTGTCGGCATCAAACGGGAGGTGTCCGGTCAACATCTCGTACAGGATGATGCCGAGCGAGTAGATGTCTGAGGCAGGTGTGACGCCCTTACCCTGCGCCTGCTCCGGGGAGAAGTAGTGCGCTGTCCCGATCACCATGCCGGTGCGGGTGAGCTGCGACGCGGACAGGCTCCGCGCGATGCCGAAGTCGGTGACCTTGGCGACGCCCTCGGGCGTGACCATGATGTTCTGTGGTTTGACGTCCCGGTGCACCAGTCCACGCTTGTGCGCGAAATCGAGGGCCGACGCGACCTGCTGACCGATGCTGAATGCTTCGCCGACCGGGAACGGCGCTCGCTCTCTGATGAGCTCTTTGAGCGTCGGGCCCTCGACCAGCTCCATCACGATGAAACGGGTTGGCCCGTCTTCCCCGATGTCGTAGATCGCGACGATATTCGGATGCGCTCCCAGGCTGGCGGCAAACTCGGCCTCCTGCTGGAAGCGCTGCAGGAACGGCTCGTCACGGGCGAATTGGGGGTGAAGCACCTTGATCGCCACGGTACGGCCGAGCCGGGTGTCCAGGGCACGGTAAACCGTCGCCATGCCGCCCTCGCCGATCACCTCGAGCAGGCGGTACCGCCCGTTGAGCACCCTGTCCTGTGGAAGCACGTGCGATTGTAGCGGACCGTCCCGGCGGCTCAGCGCCGCCGCGGCCACGCTATGGCGTGCCGGTCGCCGCCGCGCGAGCGTCGGGATTCGTGCCGCCGCGCAGCATCCCGGCGACAATGACCGCCGCCAGTGAGCCAAGGAGCGGCCCGATCAGGTAGATCCACAACGAGCCGGTCTCGCCTGCGACTACCGCGGGCCCGAATGATCGCGCGGGATTCATCGAGGCGCCACTGATTCCACCGGCGAAAAGTCCGTCGAGGATGATGGTTGCCCCGACGACGATGGCGGCATTGTGTCCGACCACGCGTGCGTTGGCGGAGACGGCGAGAATTACGGTCACCAGGAGGAATGTCAGGATGACTTCCACCACCATCGAGGTGAGGTTGCCGTGGTGAGGAAGAGTGGCGCCGCCGTGAGCGGCATGACCGAAGAGCCCGCGGAGCAGGAGGGCGCCCAGGACCGCTCCAGCCAGCTGCGCGAGCCAGTAGCCGGGCACGCGTCTCCACGGGAAGTCCTGCCGCAGCGCAAATGCGAGCGTCACCACCGGGTTGATATGCGCGCCCGACACCGGTCCGATCGTGTAGATCATCGCCATGACCAGCAAGCCGGGCACGATCATCTGCGCGGTGAAGTCCGGAATGCCGCCGTTGATGGCGGAAACCGCAGCGGCTCCGCCGCCTGCTACCGTCAGCGCCGCCGTCCCGAGGAGCTCGGCCAGCAAGCGACGTGGCGCGATGTCGTGCTCTGGACGGTTCATCGTGCCGAAAGCGGTATCGCCAGTGGACTCTGGCGGCGTACCTTGCGCTATGAGCGGGCCCCTCCGCGGGCGGGATCAGATGTGCTGGCTAGCGGTGCTCGACCGAGACAACTGGGGGACGGGTGCCGGGTTCGGCGCGACGCGGATGCTCGGCTCTACAGTGCGGGAACCGGTGCAGTCTCCGCCTGGAAGGCGGCAACGCTTTCACGGATCTGACGCTCGAGATCTTCGCGCACGTCAGGGTTTTGCCGCAAGAACTCCTTGGCGTTCTCGCGTCCCTGGCCGAGCCGCGCCGATCCGAATGTAAACCAGGCGCCGCTCTTCTCGACCAGTCCCATTTCCAGGCCGACATCGAGCAGACCGCCTTCCTTGGAGATACCCTCCGAGTACATCAGGTCGAACTCGCACTGACGAAACGGTGGAGCGACTTTGTTCTTCACCACTTTGACCCGAACCCGGTTGCCGACGACATCGCTACCCTGCTTGATCGAGTCGACGCGCCGGATATCGAGTCGGACCGAGGCATAGAACTTCAGGGCGCGACCGCCGGGAGTGGTCTCCGGGTTGCCGAACATGATGCCGATCTTTTCCCGAATCTGGTTGATGAAGACGACCGAGGTCCGGGAACGGTTGATCGAGGCGGTCAGCTTTCGGAGCGCCTGGGACATGAGCCGCGCCTGGATGCCGGGGTGGGAGTCACCCATCTCACCCTCGATCTCGGCCCGGGTCACCAGTGCGGCGACCGAGTCGATCACGACGATGTCCACGGCGCCGCTGCGAATCAGCATCTCGGCGATGTCGAGGGCTTGCTCCGCGGTATCGGGCTGTGAGATGAGGAGCTGATTGACATCAACGCCAAGGCGTGCAGCGTACAGCGGATCAAGCGCATGCTCGGTGTCGATATAGGCCGCCATGCCGCCGAGCCGCTGCGCCTCGGCCACGATGTGAAGGGCCAGGGTTGTCTTCCCGCCCGACTCGTGTCCATAGATCTCGGTGACTCGCCCGCGCGGGATGCCACCCACGCCAAGTGCAATGTCGAGCGCAATCGAACCGGTCGGGATCGACTCCACTTGCAGCGCAGCGCGGTCTCCCAACCGCATGATTGCGCCTTTGCCATGGCTACGCTCGATCTGGGCGAGCGCGAGATCCAGCGCCTTATCTCTATCTGTCAATGCCTGCCCTCCTGTGATCCTCAGCGTAATTGACCTGCAGTACCCAATCAAGCGAGCGCGTCATCGGTCGTCGGGATTCCGTCGTCAGCGCGGTGGTAACCAGTCACGAACTGCCGACGACTGCGCAAGATTATAGCACAAATGACCTAAACCAGCAGCGATACTGCCTTTTGACACGTGTGTGCCTATGGCGTACAATTACCCCAGCGAGCAACACATATTCGTGAGCCTTTCAGAGTCGCTGCGGGCCTCTGTCGCCATGGCGAGCTCTGGGAGAGACAGCGTAGAGAGCGGGGAAGCATCGAGGCGATGACCGATCAACACGTGTACGTACCCGGTCGCAAGGCGGATCCGGACCGAGTGATAGCGCGGTATCAAGAGCTGCACAATCTGGAGAAGACGGGTCGAGAGTTCGGGATCACGCGGGAGCGGGTACGGCAGATCGTGAACCGGGCGGGGATCAGTACGGCGCGGATCTTGAAGC
>DATGJB010000081.1:0-39162 GCA_035295425.1 Chloroflexota bacterium
TGGTACTGGCGCGTCACGTACCCTGGGCGGAGTCTGGAATTCTGGATGGGGGGTCACTGCTCAGCGACTTCGTCCTGCTCTGTGTGGGCTGCACAGTCGCGGAGCTCTGGATGGTGAAGCCCTGGTTCGTGCTTCCCGCGCTGGCGCCGGTAGGCCTGCTCTATCAGTCGCTGATGGTGCCGCGCCTGAAGAGGGAGGCCGAGACGGATGCGAAGACGGGGCTGTACAACGCCCGCCACTTCGCCGCCCTCTTCGCCGCCGAGCTGGAGCGGGCCCATCGCTTCGACCGGCCGCTGGCGGTCATCATGGCCGATCTCGACCACCTGCGGGAGATCAACAACACCTACGGGCACCTGGCGGGTGATACCGTTCTGACCGGCGTGGCCGGCATCATCCAGGCCACGGTGCGGGACTACGACATCGCGGCGCGCTTCGGCGGCGAGGAGTTTGCGCTCATCTTGCCGGAGGTCGAGGAGGAGCAGGCACTGGAGCTGGCGGAGCGGCTGCGTCGCGCGATTGAAGGGGCACGGTTCTCGGTATCGCCGGCAGCAGACGACCTGGGAGTCACCATGAGCCTGGGAGTGGCGTGCTATCCGCACGACGGGCGGACGACGACCGAGCTGCTGCATATAGCGGACACGGCGGTCTACGCCGCGAAGAGCAGCGGACGCAATCGGGTCATCTGCGCCAGCGAGGTGCCGGCAGCCGAGTCGCAGGCGGCGGCGCTGGAGAGACCGGTGCCGGGTGAGACCGCCATGCCGGCGGAGCGGATCGAGCGGGCCGAGCCAGCGATCTGGGAGGCCACGCCGCCGAGCCCGACTGTAGAGAGAATGGCGCCGTCCTGGGCGCAGACTTCCTTCGTGATCACGGTGGCCGCCGCCGGGCTCGGGCTGCTTTTCATGAGCGCGCTCAATGGGCGCGGGACTTCGGCGGTGGCCATTGTCCTCTTCACGGTGCTGGGTGGCCTGGCCGAGGTGCTGGAGGTGGACCTATCGGGGCAGGGAACGGTCTCGGTCTCGGTAGGGATCGCCTTTACCGCGGCGCTGCTGGCCGGTATTCCGGGCCTGGCCTGCGTCAGTGGGGTGATCGCGCTGGTTCATCACACGCGGCAGCGGCGCGGCTTCAGTCAACTCCACCGAGCACTGTTCAACTGGTCGGTGCACATCCTGGGCGGATCGATTGCCGTTGGGGCGCTGGGCCTTCTCGCCCTGCCTCTCAACGCGCGTGACCTGGACATTCTGGTGCCGGTGGCGGTGCTGGCCGCGCTCGGCTACTTTGTGGTGGAGACCGGCCTGGTGGCCATGGCCATCACGCTGGCGCGAGACCACGGGGACGCCCTGTCGGGGTGGAAGATGTGGCGGGCCAACTATCAATGGCTGATGCCGCACTACATCGTGCTCTGTCTGAGCGGCCTGGCGCTGAGCGTGGCATTCACCGCGCTGGGGGTTGTGGGCGTGCTGATCTTCGCGGTTCCCCTGCTCATGCTGCACTACGTGCAGCGCCAGTACGTCGTGCAGAGCCGGGAGAACGTGCGCGCGCTGCAGCGGCTCAACCGCGATTTGCTACGCACGGCGCTGCACGACCACCTCACCGGTCTGGGGAACGAGCGTGGCTTCCAGGAGGCGCTGCGGCGAGAGGTGCGCGCCGCTGCGGAGCGCGGGACGCCGCTGAGCCTGGCGCGCGTCAACATCGACGATTTTCGTGCCATCAACGAGGAGCAGGGGCGACAGCGGGGCGACAGCATTCTGGTGGCGATCGGCGGTGTGCTGGCCGCGGCGCCGGCACTGCACCACGCCTTCCGCCTCGGCGCCGACGACTTCGCGGTAATCTTGCCGAACACGCCCCTCAGCGAGGGCATGGCACTGTCTGACCGGCTGCGCGCCGAGACGCCATCACTGCTGGCCGGCGCCACAATCAGCTGCGGGCTGGCAGCGATCCACCCGGGAGAGGCCGACGCCGACCTGCTGAACCAACAGGCGTGCGAGGCGTTGGGCGAGGCCAAGCGGCGCGGCCGTGATGTGGTGATCAGCTTTGAGGAGATTCGGGAGAGCACGCTGGTGGCTTCCTGGGCGCAGGCACAGGCGGTGCGGCGGCTGCTCGCGGAGCAGCAGGTCGAGGTTGCCTTCCAGCCCATCTGGGATATCGACCGCGGTACGATTCTGGGCTACGAGGCGCTGGCACGGCCGGGTACGGAGTACGGTCTGGTCGGGCCGCAGGACGCATTCGACGTTGCAACCAGAATTGGCCGGGCGCGGGAACTGGACGCGGTGTGCCGGGCGGCTATTCTGGCACGTGCCGGGGAGCTGCCGGCCGGGACGCTGCTCTTCATGAATGTCGCCCCGGAATCGCTGGAACGGGACGGCCTGCCGGCGCCGGAGTTGGTCCAGGCGGTACGTCGTGCCGGGCTGGGACCCGAGCAGGTCGTGCTCGAGCTGACCGAGCGGTCCATCATACGCCCGGACACGGTGGTCCGGCAGGCGCAGCTGCTCCGCACGCACGGCTTCAAGTTCGCGCTGGACGATACCGGCGCCGGGAATGCCGGACTGGGGGTGCTGAGCCAGCTAAAGGTCGACTTCGTGAAGATCGACCGCGGAGTGATCTACCATGCCGGCACCGACCAGTCGGCGCGGGCGGTGGTGGCGGGAATCTTCGCGCTGGCCCGTGAGATGGGCGCGTACGTGATCGCCGAGGGGATCGAGACGGTCGAGATGCTCGAGATGATCCAGCACATGAGCCGAGAGACCGGCCCGTGGGCGCGCGGCGGTCGGGGCGTGCAGGGCTATCTACTCGGCGTGCCGAGCATTAGCGTGGGCGGAGACGAGAGCGATGGGACACGCCTGCCGGCGGCACGGCTGAGACGCGGGAGTGCCGGCGAGCCGTCACGGCTGACGGTGAGCCCGGAACCGATCGCGGTGGGCTGGTAACGCTCAGGGCGCTTCACTGGCGCCGACTCCCACTTGCCAGGCCTGGCGCGCGGCGGGTGAAGCGATGGGGCCGCTCAGTAGCGGATCGCCGGTCTCCACCATCCAGGTGCGGAGCTGGGCGCCGAGGCGGCGCTCGATCTCCCGGTAGTGTGGGTCGCCGGAGAGGTTGTGCTGCTCCAGCGGGTCGGCGTCGAGGTCATAGAGCTCGGCCGGCGGATGCTGGCTGCCGTGATAACGCTCGACGTGGCTCCGGAAGATCGCGCCCGGCTCCACATCGGCCGGCACCTCGACGGCAAACGCCGTCTCGCGGTTGCGGATGTACTTGAAGCGCTCGCTGCGAATTGCTCGCATGGGATCGTAGTAGCTGTGGAAGGTCTTCTCGGCGTAGACCGCGGTGCGTGAGACGAACGGCTCGCCACGCAGCGCAGGGAGGAAGGACCGGCCCTGAGTGCGCCCGGGCGCCGGCAGGCCGGCCGCCGCGAGCAGGGTGGGCAGCAGATCGACGTTGCTGACCAGGTGGGGACACGTCCGGCCGCCGGCGATTCCACCATCCGGCCAGCGCAACAGGAGGGCGACCTCGATGCCCGGATCGTAGAGCGTGCACTTGGCGCGCGGCATGGCCAGCCCGTGATCGGCCAGGAAGACGACGAGAGTGGAGCCGGCGAGCCCCGCCGCGTCGAGCGCGGCGAGCATCCGGCCGATTGCCCGATCGGCCTGACGGATGGCGCCTTGCAGCGCCGCCATCTCCTCCCGCGCCGCTGCGCCCTCCGGCAGGCAGGGGGGAATCCAGACGCCGCGCTCCTCGTCGGGCGTCGCGCCACCCTGATCGTAGGGCCGGTGCGGCTCCTCGAGATTGACCTCGAGGTAGAGCGGGCGGTCCGGGAGTGGATCGGCCAGTAAGGCGGCGACCCGTTCCGCCACCGGAGCGCCCAGCGCCGGCTCGTAGCAGCCGCGCAATTGGTCAAAGCTATGTAGCTCGTCGAAGCCCAGGCGGGCGGGATGCGGCGTGACGTGCTGGAAGCCGAAGAGGTGAGTCTGGTAGCCGGCGTCACGCAGGATGCCGGCGATGTGGCGTTCATCGGCATGGAGGTCCCAATCGAAGGGCGGGTGGGCCAGACCCATGACGCCGTTACTGTGCGGGTAGCGGCCGGTGGCGATGGCGGCCCGGCTGGGGCTGCAGCTGGGGGCGGTGGCGAAGGCGCGCTCCAGGCGGATGCCGCCGGCGGCCAGCGCGTCGAGGCTGGGTGTCCGCACCGTGGGCACGCCGTAGCAGCCCAGATGGCGGCCCAGATCGTGGCAGGTGATGAGGAGGATATGAGGAAGTTTCTCGCTCATAGCAGCGCCCGCGCCAGATGTTGAGATGGGCCGTGCACGGCCCATTGTCTGCCATCGTCACCGGTGGCGGCTCCCGGCGGTCCCGCTGCTCGGGCTCTCCCTCAAGGGCGCCTCGGAAGCTGGGGTAGCGTTGCCTTGTCTGGGAATCAACGCCTGACGAGGCAGCTGCCGGTGACGATCCGCAGATACATAGTCGTGCGATTCGTCCGCGTGCTCATGGCATCGCTCGGCCCGTGGTCGCGCCGGATGGCGGCCTGGTCGTCGCCGCGGACACCCGGACGATGCGGGAGCCGAAGTATAGGGCTGACGGGATTCGAACCCGTGATCTTCACCTTGAAAGGGTGACGAGTTAGACCGCTACTCTACAGCCCCGCGGTTCTCTCTATGGTATCGAACCTGTGTGGCATGGTCCCGGCGCGAGGAGCCTTGTCGGGACTGGGCGCCAGTGGGCGGTCGAGCACAGGAGCCGTCGTCCTCACGCCTGGCACCTGATGGTGAATGTCTCTGCAAGGGCGCCCGCGCCCGCTCCCCTCGCCCCCGGAGGGCATTGCACCGCGCGGTGCAACGCGGGCGTGGGCAGAGGAGGGGAGAAGACGCCGGCCATCCGGCCCGATTACTGGCCCCGAGGTGCCCACTGTCTCTAGGATGTACAGGATACGCATAAGCTGGCACCGCGCGGCCCGTTGGGATACCATGCCTCTTCGGCATTAAGGAGAAAGGACGTCCTGTGATTGTTCATGCGGAGCTGAGCTGTCTCAACTGCGGCTACGATCTGGGATCGGTGGAGGGGCGGCGTGGGGCGCCGCTCAAGGATCTGGTCTTCCTGCCCACCCACCAGGGAGACGTTCTCGAGTTGGACGGTAAGGGCAACTTCCGCTGTCCGCGCTGTAAGGGACGCGTGCTGCCGCACGGCGTGGCGCCCGTCAAGCGCCCGCTCGATCCCGATACGATCTACGAGGCGGAGATCGGGAGCGAGATCACGCGCGGCTTGCTGTACTGAGCCGGTGATGGGATGAAGGTCGTCGTCAGCGGCGCGACCGGCTTCATCGGCCGGGCGCTGGTACAGGCGCTGGCCGGCCGCGGCGACGAGATCATCGCGCTGACCCGCGATCCGGCAAAGGCTGCCGGACTCGGGCCGTCGGTGCAGGCACTCGCCTGGCAGCCGCCGCAGCCCGGGGCGTGGATGGATGCGCTCTCCGGCGCCGACGGCGTGGTCAATCTGGCGGGCGAGCCGATCGTCAACAAGCCCTGGACCCGCACCCAGAAGGAGCGGCTGATCGCCAGCCGAGTTGCGTCCACCCGGGCGATCGTCGAGGCGATTCGCCACGCCGAGCCGCGCCCTGGCGTGCTGGTCAATCAGTCGGCGATCGGCTACTACGGGTCACCCGGCGCAACGCCGGTCACCGAGGAGAGCCCGGCCGGCGACGATTTCCCGGCCTTCATTACCCGAGAGTGGGAGGCGGCGGCGCGGCCGGCGGAGGCGCTCGGCGTGCGACTGGTCATCCTGCGTACCGGGATCGTCCTCGGCGCTGGCGGGGGCGCCCTGCCGCCGATGACGATGCCGTTCCGTTTCTTCGCCGGGGGGACGATGGGAAATCCAGACCAGTGGTTCTCCTGGATTCATCTCGAGGATGAGGTGGGCCTGATCGTCTACGCGCTAACCCATGACGAGGTGCAGGGCGTGGTGAACGCGACCGCGCCCAATCCGGTGACGATGGATGTCTTCTCCCACCAGATCGGGGAGGCGCTGGGCCGGCCCGCCCTGGTTCCTTTCTATGGGACGTTCATGCGGCTGGCATTGGGCCCGGAGCGGGGCAAGGCGGCGCTGGCCAGCCAGCGGGTGCTGCCCGCCGCCGCCCAGTCGATGGGGTACGAGTTCCGCTACCCGGAGAGTGGGGCGGCACTGCGCGCCATTCTGGCCCGTTAGTTCCAGAGGGCGAGGACTTTGCCATCGGGAGCGAGCTTGACGATCCAGTTGTTGAGCGAGTCGCCGTAGTAGACGTTGCCCTGCTTGTCGACCGCGACGCAGCTGGGAAACGGGCCGGGACCGGGCAGGTTCCGAAACGTCTGGATCGTCTGGCCAGACGGCGAGAGCTCCTCGATCACGCCGTGGCCGCTGTCGGCTACATAGACGTTACCCTGATTGTCGACCGCGACATCGGAGGGGGAGAAGAACTCGCCGCTCGCCAGCTGGCCGGGCGTTCCCCACACGTCGAGCAGCTTTCCCTGGCTGTCGAACTTCTGGATGCGATTGTTGTAGGTATCGGCGACGTAGACGTTGCCGAAGGCATCCGCCGCGATCCCGCCCGGCAGCAGGAACTGTCCCGGGCCCTGTCCCTGTGACCCGAACTGCAGGGTTGCCTGCACGACGTTCGATACCAGGCTGAATTTCTGGATGCGGTTGTTGAAGGTATCGGCCACGTAGAAGACGGTCGGATTGCGCGGGTCGAGCGCGATGCCCTCAGGCCAGTAGAACTGGCCGGGATGCGTGCCCAGGCTTCCGACCGCGCCGACCGGGCCGCGCGGGGAGAGGACCTGGATGCGGTTGTTAAACGTGTCGACCACGTAGATGGCGCCGCGGGCATCCACCTTGATGCCGTGCGGGTAGTAGAACTGCCCCAGGCCCGGACCGCCGCCGCTCTCTCCCGCCAGGAAGCCGTGGTAGCCGACGACGGCGGTGACGTGGCCTCTGGGGTTGCGCTGCTGGACGCGATCGTTGACATCATCGGTCACGTAGATGTCGCCGTGGGTGTCGACCGCGATGCCGGCCGGCTGGCCCAGTACCTGCGGGATGGTTGCGTATTTCCCCCACACGGCCCGCACCTTGCCGTTGGTCGAGAGCTTCTGGACCCGGCTGTTGTAGTTGTCCGCGACGTAGACGTTGCCGCGGCGGTCAGTGGCGACGCCGGTCGGACTCTCGAACTGGCCCCGACTGGCTCCGAAGCTACCCCAGACGGTGGCACGGCCGGAGGGGTCGATCTTCTGGATGCGGTTGTTGAAGGTGTCGGCGACGTAGACGTTGCCGGCGCCGTCCACGGCAATGCCGGTCGGGTAGGAGAACTGGCCTGGATCGCTGCCCTGCGTCCCCCGCGTGCCGAGCAGATGGCCATCCGGTCCGATCTCGACGATTCGGTCGGACAGCGCTTCGGTGAGGAACACGTCACCGCGGCTGTCGAGGGTGATCCCTTCGATGCCGGCGGCGATCCCTTTCAGCAGGTCGATGGCGGGATCCTCCCAGAACAGCGATGCCTTCCCTCGCGGGGTGAGCTTCTGCACGATGCCGGCCAGATCGGCCACGTAGATGTTGCCGGTGGCATCTACCGCCACACCCTCCGGATCGTAGAACTGGCCGATGCGGGAGCCGAATGAGCCCCAGTGCGCCAGCAGCCGGCCGGACGGCGAGTACTTCTGGACGCGGTGGTTCAGGGTGTCGGCGACGTAGACGTTGCCCTGCCGGTCGACAGCGATACCGTCCGGACGATTGAGCTGCCCTGGATTGTGGCCCTTCTGCCCCCACTGGTGGAGCAGCTTGCCGGCCGGCGAGAGTACCTGTACCCGGTTGCTGGTTTCGTCGGCGACGTAGATGTTGCCGCGGCGATCGGTGGCGACCGCGTGCGGCGAGGCAAACAGGCTGGTGCTGGCGTAGACCTCGAACTCGGCTACCGCCAGCCGGTTGGGGTTGCCGTAGTTGTCGATCGCCACCAGCTCGACGTATCTGGCGCGTACCGGGACCGGGAGCTTGAACACCTGGAGCGTATCGATGTGGGCGCAATGCCCACGATAGATGGTGGTGAAGCTGGCGTCATCGGTGCCGGTGGAGGAAATCCGGATCATGAAGTTCTGAAGGTCGGCCGACGCCGGATCGCCGTGGGTGGCGGCCGGATCGATGATCACCTGCGAGATGCGATAGAAGTTGTCGCCGACAAAGCCGACTTTGATCCACTGGTTCGTGACCTGCCCGCCGGCCGTCTCCCATCCCTGCGAGAGCAGGCCGTCGATGGCGTGCGCGGCGTGCCACTGCTCGGCCGGCTGCTGCGAGGAGAAGGCGATGATGTGGCCGCCGTCGGCGTCGAGGGCGATGTCGTGGTCGAGCTGCGGGGTGGGAATGCCGTCGGTCCACGCGAAGACGGCGAGGGCGTTGACTCCCACCGGCGGGGTGGGCGCCTTGCCGGGAATGACGGTGGTTTCGTGGTTGCTCTTGACGACAACCGCGCCGGCGCTGTTCGCCACCTGCAGGGCGCCGGAGAGGACGATGAAGGTCGAGGTCGTGCCGCTAACCCGCACGTCGAAGGTCGTCCCCAGGGCGGCGGCCACGGCGGCATCGGAGCTCACCGCGTGGTGAGTGCCGGGCGCGAGGTACTCGGCCACCTCGCCGCGCCGGAGCTGGGTCTGATGCGGATTGACCAGGATGATGTCGGTGTTGGTGTTGATGTGCAGGACGGTGCCGTCGCTGAAGCCAATCGACGCTCGCTCGATGGGGCTGGTGGAGAGGCCGTAGCGGTTGAAGAGCGGCATCTTTACCGTGCCGTTCCGGCTGTGCGCTCCCGGAGGCTGCACGGCGATGCCATGGCCGATCCAGCGGATCTTCGCCAGGGGGGACGAGGCGGCGAGGCTGTTCGCGCCGGGGAGGTTCGAGGCGAGGAGAGCGAGCAGGCTGATAAGCGCCACTGCCAGCCGGTGCCTCATTCCTTCTCTCCGCCCCTGATCTCTTTGTATGGTGCCGCCATTGTATCCGAGTGCAAGTGACACATGAGGGACCTGGCGCTACAGGGGAGGTTGCTCGAAGACGCACGAGATACCCGGAGGGCACCCGCAAGGTCGCGTCCACAACACCTTGTTCACTCAAAGGGGGACCACCGTGGATGAGAACTCCCATGGTCGCGTCCACGGGGCTCTTGCTCTTGCAAGAGTGAAACCGTGGAGCGAAGGCTGGCGCGGGACATCTCCGTCAAGAGGGCGAAGCCGCGGGCCGCGGTCTACCGTATACTGATCGGCGGAGAAGGGGAGCGTGCTCGATTTGGGACGATACGTCAGGATCAGCCTGGTACTGCTTGGCGGCACTGCACCGCTGTCGGTTGCTATAGGCAGACGGTATGGATTCACCGCCGGCCGTCGCTTCGGTATGGCGATGGGAGGGAATCTGCTGGTGCAGGAGGCCCTCGTGGGCCTGGCGGCGAGGCGCGCGAACCGGCGAACAGGCCACGAGCTCGGGCTGGTCGACGTGATGACGCTCAGCCGGGGAGCCACGGCGGCTCTGCTCGGCGGGCTTGCCGCCTCGGGGGTACGCGACCGGCGGGGTCTGGCCGGCTGGATGGGCTGGCTGGGTGTTCTCTATGGCGCGATTCTCTGCGACTGGCTCGACGGTCCGATTGCCCGGCACACGGCGACCAGCGAGCTGGGCGAGGTCCTGGACCGGGAGGCCGATAGCTGGCTGACACTCTGCACCGCGCTGGCAGCGGTGCGATGGGGCGGCTTGCCGCGGGCCGTGCTGGCGCCGCCGCTCATGCGCTACGCTTTTCTGCTCGACGGCATGCGGCGGGCGCCGTATGCCACTCTCCACGGCGGAGAGCCGTCCTGGGTGCGCCAGCAGGGCATTGCGCAGATGCTGCTCTTCATTGCCTCTCTGGCGCCGTTTGGTGGGAGGGTGACTCGCCGGGTGGTTTGCGTGGCCGCGCCTATTCAGGTACCACTGCAGCTGGGTGGTCTGTTGCTGCAGCGCCGGCGGGAGCGGTGATGGCCGATCGAGATGAAGCAGCGATGGCCTCGGGGAATGCCGAGCTTACCGGCTGGCTCGTTTTCGTGCTGTTCGTCGCCGGGGTGTACGCACTGCGGCGGACGCTCGACGGGTGGGCGCGCCGGCGGTGATGTGGCCCCTGTGCCTCTGTTGCCGGCGCAGCGCCCGGCGTGGCGGGCCTCCCGAAGGAGCTGCCCTCCATGAAGGGAGTTACGTCGGCTCAGAGGCCGAGGAGAATCTCGCCGAGGAGTGCGGCGGCGAGAGGTAGGGGTAGGTTGTCGAGGCCGTAGCCGAGCGAGGCCTCGATGCCGGTCAGGATGGCGGCAGCGGCGAAGATGGCGGCCGGCCGGGCGGCGCCGAATGCCAGACAAAAGACGGTCGCCAGGAGCAACGAGACGACGAAGAAGGCGGCGCAGCCGGCGGCGCTCTTGCTGCCGCCGGGAACCCACCAGCCGGGCGACCGCCAGCGTTCTCCGCTGACGCTGCTGGCGGCGCACCCGTGGCGAGTGGAGAATTTCTCACCGGCGAGAGCGGCAGCAGGATCGGCCAGGGCCAGGACGAGCGCGGCGAAGGAGAGGGCGTGAGGATGAGACCAGGTGGCGAGTGCCGCCGCGGCGAGTCCGACCGGGAAGAGCACCGCGCCAAGCGTGGGCCGGCTGACCGCGTGGATGGCTCCCAGCTTCCCGCGGTGGTCGGTCCAGATCAGAAACGCCGTAAATCCCGCCGCCAGGAGAAGGACATCACGCAGCCGGAGATAGTAAGGGAACGCGGCGGCGGCGCTGCCGGCGGCGTTGTGCGTGATCCGGCGGGTCACGTCAGTCGGGGCCCCGCGGCGGCGAGCGTACTGGGCCAGGGCGAAGAGGAAAAGAAGAGCGGTGGTGGTGGCCAGCGTGCGTGCTAACTCCACGCATCTCTCCGGCAAACGGGTGGGTTTCTCATGGTCAGGAATGCTCTCGTGGCGCAGACTGATGAAGATAAGTGGTCAGATCGACGCTGGAAGGAGAGATGCCATGACGGAACCGATCCATACTGGAGTTCCAAGGAGTGGCGTCGCGGGCAGGACATGGTAGAGAGAACAACGGTAACCGAGTGGTTCTTCCGGCTCGGGGCGGTAGCGGCACTGATCGGCGGCGCGTGTAGCTGCGGCGTCTGGCTGGAGAATCCCAGCCCGGATGCAAACGTCGAGCTACTGGGCCTGATCATCGCTGTCGTTTGTGGCCTTTCCCTTGCCGCACTCTTCATAGTCGGTGGACGGACGACCCGGAACCACCCTGAGCACCAGCTGACGCTCGCCCTGTTGGCGGTGTTTCTCGCCATCGTCACCGGCATAGTGAACGCCGCCAGTATCGCAGGCGTATGCCTGAGCCACCACTGCGCGGACCTCCTGGCGGCAGGAGGCATCTATGCGTCTATCGCATGTCCGCTCATCGCCGTTCTGGCGTTGCTCTCAGGGCTGATCTCATTCGTTATGCGTGGCCGGCACAGCTCCGTCCGGAAGTGACTACACGGAGACACCTGTTGGATCGCTGCGGTCCGGCTCCTGCGAGCAGATGGAGACTGTCGATTGCGTTCCCTTGCTCCGCACAGCCGAGGGACGCGGCCTATGATGGGGTGAGGAGACCTGGCGGAGCCGACAGGGAAAATGCATGCCGGACGATGGCACATCCGATTCACGCTCGGTCTTTGACGGGCTGCCGATGGAAACCGCGGAATTCTCGATACCCGGGCTGCGGGGCGACCGGGACGCCGTCGATCTAAGTAACGCGCTCAACGCGATCAGCGGCGTGGCGGCGGTGCAGGTCGATCTGGTGGCCTCCCTGGTGCGGGTCCAGTTCGACACCGGCCACGTGAGCAAGCAGAGCCTGCAAGCGATGATTTGCAAGTCGGGATATCCGGTCGCATGATTGCGATTTCTCTGAAGCGCGACGAGGCTCCTGCCGAGGAGCGAGCCGCCCGGCAAACGGTTGCCGCCCGGACTATTGCCTGGAAGGACGACCGCGCCGTTACGCGGAGTGATGTGCTGGCGGTCGAGGAGCCGCTCGAGATCAGGCTGGCCGGCTGCCGCGTGGCGGTGACGATGCGCACCCCGGGCGACGACTTCGACCTGGCGCTTGGCTTTCTCCTGACCGAGGGAATTATCCGCAGCGGCGATGACGTCGCTTCGATCGCCCACTGTCCGGCCGAACCGGACGAGGTCGAGGGGAATATCGTTAACGTCAATCCGGCAGATCCGGGCCTGGTTGACCCCGAGCGCTGGCGGCGCAACTTCTACGCAACGTCGAGCTGCGGTATCTGTGGTAAGGCGAGTATCGAGCTCATCCGGCAGCAGGCGGCGCCGATCGATTCGGACCTTCGGGTATCGTCGGACCTGCTCTTTGCCGGCGAGCGCGCGTTGCGGTCCGCACAGACTGTTTTCGGGCAGACCGGCGGTCTGCACGCGGCGGCGCTCATTTCGAGGGAGGGGGTACTGATCGCGCTGCGTGAGGATGTCGGCCGGCACAATGCTGTCGACAAGGTCATCGGGGCGATGCTGCGTGACGGGCGGCTCCCGCTGCGCGATTCGGTCCTGATGGTTAGCAGCCGGGCTTCCTTCGAAGTGATACAGAAAGCGCTGGTCGCCGGAGTTCCACTGGTCGCGGCAATGTCGGCGCCCTCGAGTCTCGCCGTCGAGCTGGCGCGGGAGAGCGGCATGTCCCTGGTCGGATTCTTGCGGTCGGAGAGCGAGCGTGGAGGCCGCTTCAACATCTATGCGGGCAGCGACCGGATCGACGGCTGAGCGATGGCAGACAATCCGCTGGTCGGCACCTGGCGGCTTGTCTCGTACTGTCTGCGTGGCTCGCGGGACCGTGTCAGGTACCCGTACGGCGAGGATGCCCGCGGCTACATCATCTACAGCCCAGATGGCTACATGGCCGTGTCGATCATGAGCGCCCACCGTCTGCCGTTCGCTGGCGTGGACATCCTGCGCCGGACCACGGAGGAAGCGGCTGCGGCGACCCGCACCTATCTGTCGTACTGCGGGACCTACGAGATCCTCCCTGACCGCGTGGTGCATCACGTTGAGCTGAGCCTCTTCCCCAACTGGACCGGCACCAGGCAGGAGCGCTTCTACACGATCGAGGCGTTGCCATCGGGCTGGCGGCTCGAGCTGAGCACGGTGCCGATCCCTCCCCCGTCACCGCCGCCCCCACGCGCCTATTTGATCTGGGAGCGAACGGTGGAAGAGGACGGCAGGGGCCTGCCGTGAACCCTATCTCTACATGGACGCCGACACGGTAATGGACACTGGACGCGATAGAGGAGGCGTGTGATGGCACGGAAGGGGCGCTCGCTTAGAGAGGTTCTCAAGACGCACGTCGGCGTGGCGCCGGACCATACGATCAGTGCGCGGACGGAGGAGATCCGGCCGCGGCTGGAGGGCGCCGAGGTGGGGGTGAGCGTGTGCCCATACTGTGCGGTCGGCTGCTCGCAGCTTGTCTACCACCGCGACGGCACGCTCCTCAGCATCGAGGGGAACTACGAGAGCTTCATCAATGGCGGCACGCTGTGCCCGAAGGGGTCGGCTACCTACGGTCTGGTGGTCAATCCACGGCGCGTGACCACCGTCAAGTACCGGGCACCGGGCAGCGACCACTGGGAGGACAAGCCACTCGACTGGGCGATGGAGCGGATCGCGCAACTGGTGAAGACGACGCGTGACGCGACGTATATTCACCAGACCCCGGACGGCAAGACGGTCAACCGGACGGCGGCAATCGCGCACCTGGGCGGGGCAACGCTCGACAACGAAGAGAACTACCTGATCAAGAAGCTGTTCTGTGGCGGCCTGGGGATGGTGTATATCGAGAACCAGGCCCGTATATGACACAGCTCGACGGTGCCCGGTCTGGGCACCAGGCTCGGTCGCGGCGGCGCCACCACCGCTGAGAACGATCTCGCGAACGCCGATTGCATCATCATCATGGGGTCGAACATGGCGGAGAACCATCCCGTCTGCTTCCGCTACGTGATGAAGGCGCGCGAGCAAGGGGCGAAAATCCTGCACATCGACCCGAGGTTCTCGCGCACCTCGGCGCTGGCCGACGAATACGTTCGCATTCGTCCCGGCTCGGACATCGTCTTCCTGGGTGGCCTGATCCACTACGTGCTCGAACACGAGACGTATTTCAAGGAATATGTGCAGGCGTTTACCAACGCCGCGACACTGGTCAAGGAGGAATTCCAGGATACCGAGGAGCTGGCGGGCTTCTTCTCGGGGTTCGATCGGGAGGCGCACCGGTACGTCAATGACAGCTGGCAGTACCAGGGACAGCCGCAGGCGCCATCGCCGAGCATGCATCAACAGTTCAGCAGCATGTCGTACACGCAGCGCGTCGGCAACGTGGGCGGTGAATGGCCTCCCCCCGCCGATCCGACGCTGCAGGACCCGCACTGCGGGTTCCAGATCGTGAAGCGGCACTTCGGGCGCTACACGCCGGAGATGGTGGAGCGCGTGTGCGGGGTTCCCCAGGAGCAGTTCTTGCGGGTCGCGCGTATCCTGTCGGAGAACTCCGGGCGCGAGCGGACGACCGCGTTCTGCTACGCGGTGGGCTGGACGCAGCACACCAAGGGGCCGCAGATCATCAGCTGCTGCGCGCTGCTGCAGCTTCTCATGGGCAACATTGGCCGGCCGGGTGGCGGCATCATGGCACTGCGCGGGCATGCCAGCATTCAGGGATCGACCGATATCCCGACGCTCTACGATATCCTGCCCGGTTATCTGGCGATGCCCAATACCTTTGACAAGCACGAGACGCTGCGGGACTACCTGGAGACCGAAACGCCGAACACCGGGTACTGGAACAACCTGCCGAAGTTCATGGTCTCGCTTCTCAAGGCGTACTACGGAGAGAACGCGACTGCCGAGAACGAGTACTGCTACAACCTGATCCCCAAGATCAGCGCCGACTACTCGACCTTTCCCATGTTCACCGCCGCCAAGGAAGGGTTCCTGAAGGGCATGTTCATCATGGGGCAGAATCCCGGAGTCGGCGGCATGGATACCGGATTCATGCGGGAGGCGCTGGCCAATCTGGAATGGCTGGTGGTGCGCGACCTGTTCGAGATCGAGTCGTCTACCTTCTGGCGCGACTCCCCGGAAGTGAGGAGCGGCAAACTCCGGACGGAGGATATCAAGGCCGAGGTCTTCCTGATGCCGGCGGCGATCGTGGCGGAGAAGGACGGCACCTTCACCAACACGCAGCGGTTGATCCAGTGGCACGACCGCTGCGTCCCGCCGCCCGGCGACGCTACCACCGAGCCGTGGTTCGTCTACCACCTGGGGCGGCGGCTGCGCGAGATGTACGAGGGGGAGGACACGCCGCAAGCACGGCAGGTTCTTGCCCTGGACTGGAATTATCCGCTGGAGCAGCATCCGGACGAGGCACGCGCCGAGCCGGTGGTCGAGGCCATTCTCAAGGAGATCAACGGCTACACAGTGGCCGACCGGCAGCAGCTTCGCGGGTTCGACGCCTGCAAGGACGATGGGTCAACCGCCTGTGGCTGCTGGATCTACAGCGGCGTCTATCCAGAGGAGGGGAAGAACCTGGCACGAAGCCGGGTGAGCGACGACAAGTACTCGCTGGGGTGGGGCTTCGCGTGGCCGGCCAATCGACGCATTCTGTACAATCGGGCCTCGGCCGATCCGGACGGCAAGCCCTGGTCGGAGCGCAAGAAGCTGATCTGGTGGGACGAGCAGCAGGGCAAGTGGGTGGGCGACGACGTCCCCGACTTCCCGGTTGCCAAGGCGCCGGACACACCGGCGAAGCAGGACGGCAAGGGGATGGATGCGCTGTCCGGCTGCGATCCGTTCATCATGATGGCTGACGGCAAGGGATGGCTCTTCGCGCCGGCTGGGCTGCGGGATGGACCGCTGCCCACGCACTATGAGCCGCTCGAGTCGCCGGTGGCCAACGCGCTCTACGATCAGGAGACCAATCCCACCGCCAAGTACTGGCCGCGGCGGGGGAATCTGCTGGCCGGGCTGCAGAATCCCAGGTATCCGTACGCGGTCACGACCTACCGCCTGACCGAGCACCACACGGCCGGCGGAATGAGCCGATGGGTGCCGTGGCTGGCGGAGCTCCAGCCGGTGTTCTTCGCCGAGATCAGTCCCAGCCTGGCGCAAAGCGTGGGCGTGCGCAACGGCGACTGGATCGTGATCAGCACCCCGCGCGCCGAGGTTGAGGCTCGGGCACTGGTGACCGAGCGAATGCAGCCGCTGCAGGTCGGCGGGCGCTCGGTGGAGACGGTCGGCCTGCCGTACCACTGGGGGTATAGCGGGATCGTGAAAGGCGATGCCGCGAACGATCTCGTCTCGCTGGTCGGTGATCCGAACGTCTCGATCGAGGAGGCGAAAGCGTTCACCTGCAACATTCGCAAGGGGAGGCGCCGCCGATGAGCGCGACGACCCCCACCGCCAGGGGATTCCTCACCGACACCTCGCTCTGCATCGGCTGCAAGGCGTGCGAGGTCGCGTGCAAGCAGTGGAACCAGCTTCCCATGGACGACGATCCGGAGGGCGGCCCGGACGGGTTCCGCTGGGAAGGTACCAGTTATGACAACACGCATGCGCTGGGCGCCACGACCTGGCGGCATGTCACCTTCGCCGAGTTGCCGGGCGCCGGAGGGGCAGGCGGTCAGACCGCCTGGATGATGATGAGCGACGTGTGCAAGCATTGCGCTCATGCCGGCTGCCTCGAAGCGTGTCCCACCGGCGCCATCATCCGCACCGAATTCGACACGGTTGTCATTCAGCAGGACATTTGCAACGGGTGCGGATACTGCGTGCCGTCTTGTCCCTATGGCGTGGTCGAGCTCAACACCACGGCGCAGAGTGGCGATCACAAGGCGCACAAGTGCACGCTCTGCTACGACCGTCTCAAAGACGGCCTGGAGCCGGCCTGCGCCAAGGCGTGTCCGACCGATTCCATCCAGTTCGGCGATCTGGAGGAGCTCCGGGCGCATGCCGAGCGGCGGGTTCGGGAGCTACGCGGCCGCGGCCTGAGCGCCTATCATTACGGAACGTCGGACTGTGGCGGTAGCGCGACCATTGGTGCGCTCGGCGCTTCCTTTATCCTGCTCGACGACCCGGCACGATACAACCTTCCGGCTCATCCCATCCTTCCCCAGTCGCGTACGTTCCGGGGCATCCTGTCGATGGCGGTCACGGCCCTGGCGTTGGGGGCGGCGACCGCCTGGTCGCTGGCGAGCCGCGGTGAGCCATGAGCGGTGCATCGTGACGCGTGTGGGGTGTGATCACGGAATCATGCGGCGATGAGGATAAGGCATGAAGAGCGACCAAACGATTGAGTCACTGAGAGAAGCCGTCGGAGCTCAGAAGCCTCAGCGCACCACTCACCGCGCGGGGCTCACCGCCACCGACGACGTTCGGAGCACGTACTACGGGCAGCCGGTGATCAAACCGGCGCACTGGCGCTGGTTGGTGATCGTCTACCTCTTCCTGGGTGGTATCGCCGGGGCCACCTACACGATCGGTACCGTGGCAAGTCTCTTCGCGCGCGACCGCGGCATCGAGCGGGCGGCACGCTACATCGCGGCGGGCGCCTTCCTGCCCTGCCCGCCGCTCCTGATTCTCGACCTGGGCCGTCCCGATCGCTTCCTGCACATGCTCCGGATTGTCAAGCTGCGATCACCCATGTCGCTCGGCTCGTGGGCGTTGTTCTTCGCCGGCGGCTTTGCCACGCTGAGCGCCGGACTGCAGCTGGTTGCCGATGTCGCGGGCGCCGAGACCCTTCGCGGGTTTCGGCGGATGATCGGAATCGCCGGAGTGCCCTTCTCGATTTTCCTCTCGGGGTACACCGGTATCCTGCTGGCGGCGACCAACGTGCCGCTCTGGTGGCGGTCCTTCCCCTTTCTCTCGCCGACGTTCGTCGGATCGGCCTATTCCACCAGCCTGGCCGCGATCTCGCTCTTTCTTGGGTTCTCGGGCGAGCGCGAGGACACGGCCCGGCGTCTGGCCCGTGCCGAGAGTATCTGTCTGGGCACGGAGCTCGCTGCGATGACGACGGTCCTGATTCGGCTGGGGAGCATCGGGCGGCCGCTCCGCTCCGGGAAGCTGGGGATGATCTTCTGGCCGGTGACATACCTGGGCGGGATGGTCATTCCCCTGGCGCTGCAGCTGCCGGCGGTACGGCAGCACCGGAGTGTGTCACCGTCGCGGCGCCGGGCGGCGGCCCTGCTCGCTCTGCTGGGGGGCTTTTCTCTGCGCACGCTCATGATCTTTGCCGGACGCGAGTCGGCCCGGCGTCCGGACGACTACTTCGCAATGACCGGTGGTACCGAGGCTCGCGGCTCATGAGCACGTCGCCGCGAGCCGGGAGCGTGCTGCCCGGCCTGAGCATCAGACCGGGCATGGACGTGTATAGCGCCGCCCAGGATCGCTATATCGGGAGTGTTGTCCGGGTCTGGCGGCGCCGCGTAGAGCGGCCGGAGGGCGCCCGTGAGGTTGAGCAGGAGCCGGCGGTGGGGAGCGTCGGACTGGTGCACGAAGAGGGCCAGACGGCGGGCCATGCCAGGGTGCAGGGGAGCAGAATCCTGGGCGAGGAGATGGGGCCGGTGCCGACGATTGGGCTCGGGAACCGCGGCCCGATCAACCAGTCGGCCGGCCGCGACTACGCCGCCGACCCGGGCGGCGATGCGCCCGCGGTGATCTGCTTCGCAGTTCGTCCCGGGCGGATCAATCTCGGCCCGCTCACCCGGCCCTTCTACGTGCCCAGCAGCGCGGTACGCAGCCTGTCGATGGAGCGGGTGGTGCTCGAGCTGGAGGGAGATGCTATTCCGAGCGGGTGGTGGCGGCGGCCGGAGCCAGACTGAGCCGGTCGCGGCCGTGCGGCGCATTCCAGTCGGTTGCCGGTCCCCTCGGGACAATGCGCGTGGGGTTGATGCCGGGATGCGTCATATAGTAGTGGCGCTTGATGTGATCGAAGTTCGTGGTGTCGCCGAACCCCGGCTGCTGATAGAGATCCCGCGTGTAGGCCCAGAGATTGGGGTACTCGATCAGGCGGCGCAGATTGCATTTGAAGTGGCCGTGGTACACGGCGTCGAAGCGAACCAGGGTGGGAAAGAGGCGGATATCGGCCTCTGTCAACTGGCCGCCAACCAGATAGCGCTGACCTGAGAGGCGCGCCTCCAGCCAATCAAGGCGCATGAAAAGGGCGTCGAATGCCTCGTCGTACGCCTCCTGGGTGGGAGCGAACCCGGCCCGGTAAACACCATTGTTGACGTCACGGTAGATGACCTCGTTGACGGCATCGATCTCCGGCCGGAGATGCTCGGGGTAGAGATCGGGCGCACCCGGCTTCTGATAGGACGGGAACTGTGTCTCGAAGTCGATCGTGATGTCGTCAAATCGGTTACTGACGAGACGCCGGGTCTGGCGATCCCAGAGACAGGGCACGGTGTAGCCCAGCGAGTATGAGGGATCGGTGGCGAGATAGGCCTCGGAGAGAAAGGCAAAGCCGTTGATGGGATCGCTGGAATAGTCCGGCCCGTCGTGGAACGCCCAGCCGCGCTCGTCGCGTACCGGATCGACAACCGACATCGAGACCACGTCTTCCAGGCCGAGCAGATGCCGGATGATGAGGGCGCGATGCGCCCAGGGGCAGGCCAGCGACACGTAGAGGTGATAGCGACCGGGTTCGGCGCGGAAGCCCGAAGACCCGTCGGCCGTGATCCGATCGCGGATGATGTAGTCCTGACGGATGAACTCGGCTTTGGCAGTGGGGTCCTTCACAATCTGGTGGCTGGGCGCGCTCATGATACGATCCTTCCCGGTTCCTGGCGGGTGGTTTTCCGCCGGTGGTCTAGTTTAGAAGTAAACTTATCTCCTGTTCCAGAGTCAGTGCTCTATCCCTTTGGAAAGGAAACGGACGCGAACCTGGAAGTTCGCGTCCGCGAGTTCTGCTCCGGTGTTTGAAAGCGTCGGCAGCGTGTCGATCGAGCGGGTGGTGCTCGAATTGATCTGAGGGCAGATGCGATCCTGGCGCTACCGGATCGGCGTTCGACTAATCCACTGCGACGCCGTTTGAATCGCCGTTGGCGTCGGAAAGGACGGCAAACGGAGTGAGGTTGAGGGCGCACCCGGCGCCAATGCTGCTCTGGTACACGACGCCGCCGAGGAGCGAGTCCACGAGCTCGGTCGAGCCGGCATTCACCAGAGGACCGACCAGCGAGGAGCCGTTGGGTAGCGCCTGATCGCCGACCCAGCTAGGAGCCGGCGGGCTGCCGGCGAGCGTGAACCAGGAGACGTAGGCGGTCGGCGTCCCGCCGACTTCCTCGTCTCCACCGAAGAGGCAGCCGGAGGCGAGCCCAACATCCTGGGTGTTCTGGTTGCCGGCTCCGGTGTCGCCGGCGGTGCCGCCCCAGGTAATGCTTGGTCCGCTCGAGGTCCCAGATGCGACCTGGGAGGCGATGTTACCCTGCGCGGCAGCGCTGCCCACCGCGATGGTGTTGCCGAGACCGGCGATACCGTCGACACCGCTGCTTACTCCGGCGGGAATCGACTTCAGGAGCGCGAACGGCTTGAGCCCGAAGACATCAATGGCGTTGTTCTGAAAGTCGGCGGCGTAGGCATCGTACTTCGGAGTCTTCCCCCCGCTGATCTGCTGGAGAGTCACATTGAAGACCGACGAGCCGGCGCCCGCTGCCACGGAGGGATGACCGAGCTTGCAGCTATGGCCGACGGTCAGGAGCTCGACGTTACCGGTGTTGTCCACGCCGACGACGGCCTTCCCGCTGGGCACCGCGACGACGTCTTCCGGAGTGCCGTACATGGGGAACGCTTTGTACTTGTCGGCCACCTGACTGACCTGGCCGGTAATCTGACCGTTCGCCATGTTGATCGAGTAGCTGTACCAGAAGCCGTAGCCCTGGGTGTTGTTGTAATTCAGGTCGGCCAGGACGAGGCAGGCCTGCGTCTTGGTGGCGACATAGGCCAGCGTATTCGAGCCGAAGAAGGCGTAGCAGGTGTTGGCCCTGGTGGGGAACGTCTGGACGAGATTGCCGGAGCTGTCGAAGACATCGATCGCGTCCTGAGCGCCGCCCGGGGGGCCACACTGGGTGCCGTCGCCGGTGTCGACGTACAGGTGGTTGAACCCGCTGACGGCATGGTGCGCGATGCGCCCCGGCGCACGTACGTGGGCGCCTCCCACGGTGAGGGCGGAGCCACCGGTCTGTGCCCGCGCGGTTCCGCCGAAGACGCCAGAAAGTCCCACGGTGATCATTCCGACGGCGAGCATTACGCCCATGCGCGCCGGACGAAGGCGAGATGCAGTCATCCAATCCTCTCTCTTTCCGTAACCGCCCAAACGTCAAACAGTAGCACAGTACCTCTCGGCACCGCTACTATAGTTGGCGAATCATGATCGGTCAAGGGACGTGAGATTTCGGAAGATTCGGAAGTTCGTGTCCAAATGTATTGACAATGCGCGACACGTGATTTAAGCTGCTCGTATACATGTTGGAGGCTGCTCCCCTGGCGCGGGCATGCTTTTCACAGCGACCAACGGGGGAGCGGCGGCGGACTGGATATCGGATCAGGAAGTAGAACGGGACCGAGTCTCTTTCTAGTCCGATCATGCGGGTCCGCCAGAACAACGAACCGAGAACAATCCAAGCGAGCGACATGGGGAGGAAAACTGCCGGGGAGACGGTTTAGGCAGCCGGAACAGCGACGTTCCGCCCACCTGGGCATCGATGGGCTTGACGAGATCCGTATTGACCGATAGACTCCAGCTTCTTCAGAAACCAACGTCAAGCCCGGCAACGACCGATCTCACCCCGGGAGAGGGAGTGAGATGTCCTTAGGAGAGGAAGTTATGAGACAGTTCAGGCGCATCATCGCAGTGGGAGCACTCGCGGTGGTTCCCGTGTTCGCGGGAATCGGCGGGGTGACCATGACGAGCGGCATCGTGCGAGCGGATACGGGAGGCGGCGGCGGACCCGATACCTGTTTCCTCTATACCGCGAGCATCACTGAAAACGCCCAGCACACGCAGCTGTACATCGAGTTCAAGACGAACGGCGTGCAGCAGATCCACCAGATCAACGTCCTCAAGCTGACGAACGGAGCGACCGAGAGCAATACTCCTCTACCGTCGCCCGACGTGATCGTGACCCTCACCAAGACGCATCCTGGCTCGGTGCATTTCGAGATCCAGGCCGTGGAGAAGCCCGGGTGCCAGGACACGGTTGAGCCTGTGCTCGCGACCCTGAGCGCCAATCACGCGCAGACGTTCCATCACATCGCCGCGTCCGAGCATCGCGTGCGCATCTTCGGCGGTAAGGGCATCACCTCCGTCCGTATTCAGGTGAACGGCCATGTCTTCACGGTTGCCGGTCACGGGTCGCGCCTGCTGAACGTGGCACGCGCCATGAGGGGGAACAACAACACCATCCGAGCGCTGGCGATCGGCAAAGCCGGAAGCAGCACCAGCATTCTGATCGGCAACAGCTAAGAATGATGTGCGGGAACGGGAGCAGCTGCTCTCGTCCCGACCCCATAGACACGATGGTGCTTTGCCGAGGGAGCGAGCACTCAAGGAGAGGGGATATGACACCCAAAGCAAGACGAGCAAACCTGCTAGTGCAGGAGGTGGGATCCGATCTGGTGATCTACGACCAGGTCAGCCACCAGGCGCACTGCCTCAACGAGACGGCAGCCGCGGTGTGGCTGCACTGCGACGGCACCAAGAGCACTGAGGAGCTGGCTACACTGACCGGCGGAAGCGAAGAGGCAGTGTGGATGGCCCTGGAGCGGTTGGGGAACGCCAATCTGCTGGAGAGCACCGGCAAGGGCGCCGGGAAGATGCTGGCCCTGGCAGTTGGAGCCGGTGTGCTCCTGCCGGTCGTGGAAAGCATTCTCGCCCCCACGCCGGCCGCTGCCGGATCTTTCTAACCCCCATTCCAGACGCTCATTCAGACGAGGTGCGTGCTGCGCACCTCGTCTGTTTTTTTGGCAGCGGATTTGCTATGGTGCAGGCTGGATCTGAGTGTTGCCGTCCGGGTCTTGTAGCGAATGAATCGCGTAATGGAAGATGTTCCATGAAGGGCGTGGTCGGGTGCTGAGGGGAATTGCTGCGCGCCGCGCGGGTGCGCCGCGAGGCGGCCGTGGAACGAGTTGATCCGTCGGAGCTCCGGTTTCTCAATCCGGAAGTCCGGGCGCTGATTGCGGGTATTCAAGGCGCTACTCCGGAGTCGACCGAACTCGATTGGGACCGGCTGGTCCGTCTGGCCGTTGCTCACGGAGTGGCGCCCCTGCTCCATCGCGAGTGGGCTGGACACTCCGAGGTTCCGCGCGCGGTGCTGGATGAGTTTGTCCGGATTCGCCGTCAGAGCGCGTTGAACGGCGTGCTGGGGATCTGCGAGCGTGATGAGCTCCTGCGCCTGCTGAACCACGAGCAGGTGCGGTTTCTGGTGCTCAAAGGAGCTGCGCTGGCGCGGAGCTGGTACGGTGACATCTCCCTGCGGCCGTTTCTGGACATTGACCTCTGGGTGCCGGAGAGCCAGCTTCCTCAGGCGCATCAGGCGCTCGCCCGGGCAGGATACAAGCCGATGTCGCATCCCGGTGCGATTCATCATGAGGTGCCCCTCCACCGGAGCGGATCGCCGTGCAGCGTCGAGCTGCACCACCGCTTGACCTTCTTACCGCTCCTCCGCGTACTGCGTTTTGAGGACTTCTACGCACGGGGCACCGAGGTAGAGGCAACCGACGGCTGCCTTCGGACGCTCTCGCCGGAGGATACGCTGGTCCACCTCTGCCTCCACTGCCTTGCCGACATGGCATATACCCATGGCTGGCGGCTTCGCCACCTGGTGGATATCCGCCAGCACGTGGAAGCGTTTGCGGTCGATTGGCCGGAGTTCGCGGAGCGAGCGACGGCGCTTGGCGTCCGGCGCGCCTGCGGCGCTGTTCTCGGGCTCGCGGCGCTGGTTGCCGGCGCGCAGATTCCCGCGGACTGTATTGATGCTGCCGCAACGATTGATCTCCTGCACCACCCCATGCCGGGGGCCATCGCCCACCATCGTGCCGCGGCCTTCCTGGCGGCGCTGCGTCGCGGGAATCCGCGTCTCGCGGTTACGGTCCTGCTCGAAAAGATGGCGGATGGGCGCCGTGCGGGCCACTGGAACCTCAGGGAGCTGCGACCCTATCTGCTGCTCCCGGCCGCGTTCCTGCTGCTGCGCGAGATGATCCTCGAACCGAACCGGCTCGAGACGCAGCTTCGCGACTGGATGCCCGAAACGCAATCATGGGAGCGCACCGACGAGCTGGTCGCCGATCTCCTTTCCGCTCCCGGTGGAGGGCTACCGGTTGACCACGTTTCCCCCCATTTTCGGGTGGTGAAGGGGGAAGCAGCGAAACTGCAAGCCGGGGAGCCGGCCGCGGATCAGCGGGAGTCCGTTCTTCCGCTCCTCCGGCTCGTGGTGCTGTGCGTGGCCTTGGCTGTGCTGAGCTCGATGCTCGGGCGCTACGTCGTTCGCACGGTCCGGGTTCGGGGGAGCAGCATGGAGCCGACTCTCTACCCGGGCGAGCGGCTGCTCGTGAACATCCTGGCCCTGCGGCGCAGGCCGCTCCAGGTGGGGAGCATTGTCGTGGTGCGCGATCCACGCAATCATCACAACCTGGCGGTCAAGCGGGTGATGGGGGTCGCCGGTCAGGTGGTGAGGGTGCGCAGGGGCCGGGTTTACGTCGACGGGAGGATTCTCGATCACGGGCATCCGGCATCGAAGAGCGCATCGACGTGGGGGCCCGCCACGGTGCCGCCCCAGCACTATTTCGTCCTCGGCGACAACCAGGCCGTCTCGGTGGATTCGCGTTCCTGGGGCTTCTTGCCGCACGCGCTCATCGTGGGCACGGTCGAGCTTGCCTACTGGCCGCCTGCCAGGTGGGGCCGGGTTTCAGGCAGTGCGCCAGATCCGGGACGCTAGAGCTTCCCTCGCGAACCCGTTCCTGTGACCACACCAAAGAAGCCCTAGAAGGTCCGGCCACCATGTCGTCTCCTGCCGATCGCCCTGTACTCCTCTTCTACCGCGACTACGAGCGTGACAAATTCTTCCCGAATGACCGCTACATCCGCCGCTATCTGCGGCCGGTGTACAATCGCTTCCGCCGCACCAAGTCAATCTCCGGGTTCCATGTCTGGTATCTGCGGCTGGTGCAAGCCCTCCGGGAGAGTGGCTACCAGGTCGAGGAGAACAACTTCGGCCTGGCGCGGAGGTATCCGGACTATCCGGTTGGCCTGGTCGGCTATCCCAGCATCCTGCGGCAGTGGGACCTGCCCAATCCGGCGATCCTTGGCCCCGGGCTGTTCGATCATCCGGCGCAGCGTCCGGATCTCATGAACGACAAGCGGTATCGCTACTACATCGTGACCTGCGACTGGGTACGGGACATGTTCCAGCGCTCCTACGGTGCCTGTTGCGTGCCGTGGTACGCCGGGATCGACACGCGGGAGTGGCCGGACGCCACTAGCTGCGAGAAGACGATCGATCTCCTGGTCTACGACAAGATTCGATGGAACCGAGAGGCGTACGAGCGCGACTTCATCATGCCCCTGCTGCGGACTGTCGAGAGCAGCGGGCGCTCGTACAGCGTTCTCCGCTACGGCGAGTATCAGTATCCCCGCTTTCGCGAGCTGCTGCGAGCCTCGCGTGCGATGATCTTTCTCTGCGAGCATGAGACGCAAGGCATGGCGTATCAGGAAGCGATGGCGTGCAACGTGCCCATCCTTGCCTGGGACAACGGATACTGGCTCGATCCACGCCGACCCCGATTCGATCCCAATCCGGTGCCCGCCAGCTCGGTTCCCTACTTTTCAGCGGAGTGTGGCGAGCGCTTCCGTGACATCGGCGAGTTCCCGGCGGTCTTTGATCGGTTCTGGACCAATGTCACAACCTCCGACGGTCCCGTCTACCGCCCACGGCAGTACGTCGAGCGCGAGCTCTCACTCGCCGGATCGGCCCGTCTGTACATGCAGTACTACGATGCGCTGCTCCGCGACCGGGAACCGGCAGCACCATAGGAGATTGTCGCTGCCGGCAGATCAGACCGCCGCGCTTGACCGCTCGTGCGCCGACCTAATCTCTGAATAGAGTGCATCGTACCGCTGGGCCATCACGGCTTCAGTTGACTCGGCGAGCGCTCGCGCTCGCGCCGCATCGCCAAGCTGGCGGCGGAGGGCGGGATTATGGCGCAAGGTCTCAATCGCGTCTGCGAGGCCACGCGGATCTCCCGGCGGGACGAGAAGACCGGTTTCCTGGTCTCGGACGATCTCGCCCACATCTCCGGTGTCGGCGCCAATGCTGGGTATACCCTGGTAGGCTGCTTCCACGTAGACGAGCGGTAGCCCTTCGAGATACGAGGGCAGGACAAAGACATCTGCCGCAGCATAGACCGGTGCCACGTCGTCCATGAAGCCGGCGAATCTGGCACGACTGCCAAGATGGCGCCGCGCCCGCTCCTGGAGGGCCTGCCGCTCCGGTCCGTCGCCGGCGATGACGAGCTCGACGGGGTGTCCGGAGTTGGGAGACAGAAGCCCCAGGGCGTCGATGAGGTCGCCGATACCCTTGCGGGGGATCAGCCGGGCGACGGAAGCGACCACGAAGGCGTCCGGAGAGAGACCGAGCAGTGCGCGTGCCTCCCGCCGATCCGGCTGACGGGACGGGATCGGGACGCCGGGTGGAATGACGTGAAGCTTACTCTCCCGTACGCCCGCCTCGAGCAGAATCTCACGGGCGGCTCCGCTGACCGCTACCACTGCATCGCAGAGCTCGGAGGCCAAACGCGTCATGCGTCGTTTCCGGGAGCCGAGGATGCTCCAGTCGACGGACATATGGACGCTCGCGACGATTCCCGGCACACCGTCCGGAACCCCGGCGGTTCGAAGCGCGAGGAGGTCTTTAAACGAGATGAAGTTGCTTCCGTAGTGGATGTTGACGACATCGGGACACGCGTCACGGACCAGGCGCCGCAGCGCGAACATATCCTCAATTCGGTGAGGGTACGCTGCATCCAGCACGGCCGGGTTCACGCCGGCGTGTACTCCCTGCGTCGTGCACCAGCTCACGAAGCGTTCGTGATCCGGGAGCAACGGGAAGAGCGTCTGCGTCTGCCAGCCACGGCCCACTAACTGGCGCGACAGGCCGCAGACGACGCGTTCCATTCCCCCGAAGTTGGCGGCTGTACTCAGCAGCAAGCAGTGGCGAGAAGCAGAGGCGTCAGGCACGGCCCTGCCTCAAAGTCTTCAGGGGACGCCGCAGGACGAGCTCCAGGAGCATGAGCACGTCCCGCCCCGGCAGCGCCCCCAGGGTGATCGCGACTGCGGCGTAGACACCCGCGCCGATCGCCTCGCCGATCAGCAGCCATTGGGGACCCCATATCCAGAGGATGCCGGCCTGTGCCGCTCCAGCCACCAACGTCCCGATCAGAGCGCGGCCTATGGATCCATGGAGCACCACCCGGCGAAGCACCGCGGTGCCATAGATTGCCATGAGCACTTCGGTACAGAGGAGGGCCAGAGCTGATCCGAGGGAGGCATTGTGCCAGCGGTGGATGGCGACCGGGATCAGAATCAGGTTCAGGATGGGGTTGACAATGCAGCTCGTGACCATGACGATCGACCAGAGGCGCTGTTTGCTCTGGGCGATGAGGAGGGACGCGTACTGCGAATCCAGGTAGGTCCACGGGATAGTCAGCGCCAGCACCATGAGAGTTGGAACTGACGGTCCATAGGCAGGACCGAAGAAGCGATGAATTAGCGGTCCCGCCATCGTCACCACACCGATCATGACCGGTACCGAGCAGGTGATGAGAAGCGTTAGGGTCTTGCGGCCGACACGCGCGTAGTCGGTCCCGGCGTTGACGCCCAGCTGCGAAAGCAACGGCAATGTCACGGTCTGCAGGATGGTCGGGACGAACAGTGCAACCGACAGCAGTCGCATGCCCGGCGTGTAATAGCCGACGGCACGGGCTCCCGCAACCGAGCCCAGAATCACCGAGTCGATGTAGATATAGATTGTGAGGAAGGCGCTGTTGGCCCAGTAGAGCACGCCTCCCGTAATCACTTCGCGGTAGATGGCCGGCGTGACCCGCAGCGTGAAGTGGATAAACGCCTTGGCGCGGCGGAAATTCAGGGCCAGTATCAGCCCGGACATCGCGGTTTGGGCAACGGCAAAGGCGAGAACGCCGCCGTGCAGCAGGAAGATAATGCCACCGGCATAGAGAAGCGGAAGGGCATTCTGCAGGACGTTGGTGCCGGCGACGTAGGCCATCCGTTCTCGACCCTGGAACATACTCAATAGGAGGGCTCCGAGTGATGACAGGAGCATGTTGATAACCAGGATGCAGGCTGCGATGGTCGTGACCCGATTGATATGGGCCAGGTAGGCGTAGGCCAGGATCATGATCGGCGCCGGTAAGGAAAGAATGGTTCTGATGATCAGGGCGGCGCTGACGATCACTCCACCGCGCTCCGGCGTTCGCGCCACGTGGATGGTTACGAGGGTGTTCATGCCCAGACCGATGACCAGCCGGACGATCGACACCAGCGCCGTGGCCAGGGCCAGCTCGCCGAGCCGTCCCGGCCCCAAGTACCGGCCAATGACGATAACGTAGATGCCGCTGAGCAGGAAGGTGACAACCTGTCCTGATCCCATGATCAGGAGGTTCTTGAGGATCCGTGCCTTCCTCATGCCGATACTCTAGTCGGAACGACGGCAGTGACGCTCCATTTCATCTCGTCCGCTCTCGCACCGTGATTATGAGAGTTCCTCCCCGAGCACGTCCCGCGTGCCGATGCACCGAGCCACGGGTCCCCTTCCCGTGGTATCGCCAACGTCGCCGCCGCACGCACGTCCTATACGAGCGCACGTCCTATATCGGCTACCCGACCGCCGCCTCCGCTCCATGCAGGTCGGGCCGGCCGGATAGGCCTCTAGTGCGTATTCTCGGGCTCCTGCGCCCCGAGGTCAAGGGCTGATAGTACTCCTCCCCGTGGGGTGGGCGCGAAAGCGCCCCCCATGCGCTGCAATCCGAGGCACGATGCCTGCCGAGCAGGCCCTGGCGCCTCATGGTGATGATACTATTAGCCATTTGAATGCGGTGGGAGGGCACGACGATGAGGGGTTGGGGATTTATTGCCGTCTGTTTAGCTGTGCTCGTGGGCTTGGGCGGGAGCTACGGTGCGCGGGTGCTTCCGGTCCATGCCGCGCCGTCGCTGGTCGGGCGAGTCGATGCCTCCGGGGCCGCGACCGCCACGCCAGTGCGCACGCCGCGAGCGACGCGTACCCCGCGACCCACCGTTGGGCCGCGGCCCACGCGCACCCCGCGGCCCACGGCCACGCCCCTGCCGGCTGACCTGGTAGTCACCAGTACCGGCGATGCGCCATCCTGCCCGAAAGGGCCGGGAAATCCGGCATACACGCTGCGCTGCGCGCTCTACGACGCCGACGGGGTCAAGATCAAGACGACGATCTCCTTTGCCATCCCGGCGACCGACGCGGGCTGTCATGCAGTGAATCGGGGCAGCCAGACGGTCACGGCCTGCACGATCGCAGTGAAACGGACGCTGCCGTCGCTGACCGCCAGTGGAATCACAATCGACGGCACCAGCCAGGCCGGCTCCGCGGCCAACACCAACAGCTCGACCGCGTCCGGAAGTAACGCGGTGACGACCATTCAGATCGACGGATCGTCGGCGCCGGGGGCGGGGCTGACGATCCAGCGCGCGACCGGCGACACGATCGAGGGACTCGCCATTACCAATTTCCATCACGGTTCGGCGATCGCCATAAACGGCGCGCACGACGCCTTGGTGCGGGGGAATGTCATCGGCATGACGCCGAACGGCGTGGATGCCGGGAATGTCCACGGGATCACGCTCGCCGGCGCCGTCGATTCGATCATTGGCGGTGACACTCCGGGTGCGAGTAACGCGGTCACCGCGAGCAGCTCTGACGGTCTCTCGGTGGAGGGTGGAAGCGGCAACGCGATCCGCGGGAATTACATCGGCGCCGGATTGGCCGGCGCGAGCACGCGGGGGAATGCCGGCGTGGGCATCGCGATCGGGAAGGGTGCTCAGAAGACGCGGATCACGGACAATCTCATCACCCGAAGTGGTCGCGAGGGGATTCTGATCGACAAAAGTCCCGTCGTCATCGAGCGTGGCTCCTTCGTCGGCAACAAGGAGCTGGGGATCGACGTCATTCCGTTCAACGTCCCGAACTGCTCGATCACGGTTCGCAACCCGCACGGCTCAGTACCGTGCCCCGTCATCCGGAGCGTGAGTGCAGGTCAAGTACGCGGCACGGCCTGCAAGGGATGCACCGTTCAGCTCTATGTGGCGGGAGGCGATACCACGGGGCGGGGGTTTGGCGAGGGCAAAACCTATCTCGGGCAAGCGCTGGCACGTACCGGTAGCTGGACGATCAAGCTTGGCTCCCATCAGCTGAATCCGGCAACGCAGCAGGTTACCGCTACCGACACTACATCCGGCGCCGCCGCGGCCACGTCTGAATTCGCTCTGAACATGCCGATCCACCTCCACTTCAAGCACCTGGGTGCGACCTACGCGTTGCGGCACATCAAAGCCAAAGGGCTGAAGCCGGCACGCACCGTAGAGACGGGCATCCTCTTTAGCTGGACGCTGACGTCTCAGGTTGGAGTGGCGGGATTCGATTTGTACGGGAACGGACACAGGCTGGATACCCACATGATTCGCGCTAGGTCGCAGACCACGTATAAAGTCCTGCTCCGTCTCGGTGGCCATCGCGTGGTGAAGGGGCCGTTCACGCTGTCGGTCCTGCTCAAGAATGGTCTACGCCAGACATTCCCGATCCAGCTCGCGGCTGCGAAGAAGGGGTGAAGGAGCACCCTTCCCCGGACCGGCCGGACTCAGTGGGACCGCGTGTTCTGCTGGTCGTCAACGCGGCGGTCGAGCCGGAGAGTGAGGCGCTGATTGCCCAGGGCCTCTCGCCGCGCAAGGATTACCTGGAGCTGCAGCGCAACCTGGGCGCCGATATTCTCGACCTCGGTGCGCTGGAGCGTCGTGCGGTCAGCCGGCTCGCGCGGCGGATTCTCGGCGCGGCCGCCGCGCAGGCGCTCCACGCCTGGTTGCTGGCTCCTCGCTACGACGTCATCTTCGTCGATCGAGAGACAAGTGGGTTCCTGCTTGGCGCGCTCCTGCAGCTGCCCCGAGGGCGGACACGTAGTGGGACACGCCGAAGACGGCCCAGGCTCGTCGTCATCGCGCATATTCTGTCGACGACCAAGAAACAGATCATGGGGCGTGTCACGCGGGCTGCCCGCGCGATCGACCACCTCGTGGTCCACTCCACCGGGCAGCAGGAAGTGGCGCTCGATCGATTCGGCTTCACCCGCCAGCAGGTCGTCATGGTCCCTTACCAGACAGACGATACCTTCTGGGCGCCTGCGGACGCCTCCCCCTGTAATCAGATCTGCAGCGTTGGGCTGGAGTTTCGGGACTATGAGACCTTGCTGAAGGCGGTCGATGGTTTGGATGTCGACGTGGTGATCGGCGCCGCCAGCTACTGGTCGCGCCACCGATCGATCGGCGCCGATGCGCGGCACCCGCGCCTGCTGCCACCCCGGGTTCACGTCGATTCCTTCGATTACGTTCCCCTGAGAGATCTGTACGCCCGATCGCTCCTGGTAGTCGTGCCGCTCTTCGACGTCGACAACCAGGCAGGTATTACCGTCATTCTCGAAGCCATGGCGATGGGAAAGGCACTCATCGTCACCCGCACGCGCGGGCAAGCCGATGTGGTCCGCGACCGGCGTCACGCCAGTCGCAGCGATCCCGACCGACTCACTCAGCCCGACTGGGTTCGGAAGCTCGGCGCGAGTGCTGAGATTGCCGAGGGTCAGACAGGCTTTTACGTCACCCCCGGCGATGTGGTCGAGCTACGGCGGGCGATCGTCTTCCTTCTCGAGCATCCCGACTATGCCCGGGAGCTGGGGATGAACGGGCGTAAGGTCATCGAAGAGACGATGAGCCTGGATCACTTCACGCAGCGTCTCTCCGCGTTGATTCGGGGTGAGAGCCAGCCGGCGGCGCCCGCCGTCGGGAGCAGCAGGTCCGATAGCGAGCCTCCCACCCGTCTCTCCACCGGGAGATAGCGGTGCAGCCGTTCCTGTTCCTCCTCCAGCTCCCGATGGCATTGATGGTGGCATACCTGGACTGTCTCAGCGTTGGCGCGCTGCTCTGGCGCCGGTCACTGCCGCCCGCCGAGCGGCGGACCCGATTTGCCGTGCTGGTCCCCGCGCACAACGAAGAGCAGCTGTTACCACGACTGCTCGAGAGCCTGGCGAATCTCGGTTACCCTGCCGACTGCTACGACGTCTACGTCGTGGCCGACAACTGCACGGATGGGACGGCACGCGTTGCCGGTCAGGTCAGGAATGGTCTGCAGCCGACCGTCTTCGAGCGGCGGGACGAGCACAACCTGGGAAAGGGGCACGCGCTCACCTGGCTCCTTGACCGGATTCGGGAGCGGGCTGGGGCGCTGGAGGCGCCTCCGGCATACGACGCCTATGCCTTCGTGGACGCCGATTCCGTGGTTTCGATCAATTTCCTCGAGGTGATGGACCGTCACATCACGCGCGGTGACGCGGCGATACAGTGCTACTACGGGGTGCTGAATCCTGGTGGCTCCTGGGCCTCGGCGCTGCGCCAGGCGGCGCTGGCGCTGTTCAACGACCTCCGTCCGCGTGGACGTGACGCCATCGGATTGTCGGCCGGTTTGCGCGGGAATGGAATGTGCTTCTCGGCGGCGACAATCGAGCGGTTCGGCTGGGACTCATTTGCACTTGCGGAGGACGCCGAGTTTCATCTCACCCTGGTACAAGGCGGGATCTGCGTCACCTACGCGCCGGAAGCGACGGTGCTCGGGGAGATGCCGGTCTCCCTGCGCCAGGCGCGCAGCCAGAATGTCCGGTGGGAGCGTGGCCGTCTCCAACTGCTGCGCCGCCATGGTCCTGCAATGCTGGCAACGGCGCTGCGCCGCCGCAACCCCGCCATTCTCGATGCCCTGACCGAGCAGCTGGTACCCCCTCTCTCCGTTCTCACGGCGGCGACGACAGCCTGGTTCATCTTCAGCCGGTTCGTGGGGCGAGGAGGAGTGCGCGCTCTGGCCAGCGGGGTGATGATCGGCCAGCTCGGCTACGTGCTCACCGGACTATGGCTCGTCCGCGCGCGTCCCCGCGTGTACGTCGCGCTGCTCGGCGCGCCGGTCTACATTGTCTGGAAGGTCTGGATTTATCTGCTCGCCGCCGTGAACCTTGGCGATGCACGCTGGGTGCGTACCAGCCGGTCAGCAGAGTAATGAACGGCGCTCCCGGCCGTCTGTCAGTAGGCGCCGCGCGCGGCGACCACGGCGACAACCGTTCGCAGCAGTACCTTGAGGTCCAGTGAGAGCGACCAGTTGTCAACGTACATGACGTCCATCATGACCATCTCGTCGAAGGAGAGGTCGCTGCGTCCGCTGACCTGCCAGATACCGGTCATTCCCGGCTTCGTTTCGAGGCGGCGCATCTGCCAGCTGTCGTAGAACTGGACTTCACGCGGCAACGGCGGACGCGGGCCAACCAGGCTCATATCTCCGCGGACGACGTTCCATATCTGCGGGAGCTCGTCGAGGCTGAATCGCCGGATGTGCCGGCCCACGCGCGTGCAGCGGGGATCATCACGCATCTTGAAGATCGGACCAGCGTGCTGATTCTGATCGAGCAGGGTTTCCAGAATCTGATCGGCGTCCACTCGCATGGTGCGCAGCTTATGGCACCGGAATGTTCGGCCGTTCTGCCCGACGCGCTCCTGGATGATAAACGCCGGGCCCTCCGATTCGAGCTTGACCAGCAGGCCGAGAATAGCCACGAGCGGAAGTGACAGCAGACAGATGAGCGACCCGAGCACGATGTCGAGGGCGCGCTTCCCGAGCCAGGCAGCCCGGCGGAGCGGCATCTCGCGCACGTCGAAAAGCGGGATGCCGGCGATGTCGTCGACCTGCACCCGGCTGAGGCTGGTCTCCAGCAGATCGGGAACCAGCTTGAGGGCGACCCCCGACTGCTCACAGAGCTTGACGATAGACCACACGTCGTTGTGAGCGGACGCCGGCAGGGCGACGATGATATCGTCCACCCGGTACGTTTCGACGATCTCCGGGATATCGGATATCTGGCCGATGGCACGGAAGCGCCCAAAATCGGCCATGGGAGACAGCGGACGATGATCGACGAACCCGACGACCTCGTAGCCAAGATCGGGCCGGCTCACCACGCTCTGCATGATGATCTTGCCGGCGTCGGATGCCCCGACGACGAGGAGCCTGCGGGAGCCCCAGCCGTGACGGTGGGACCAGCCGCGAATGCTCCGGTTTACAGTGCGGCCCAGGACCAGGAACACGATCAGCGATAGCCACATGTAAACGATGACGCCACGCGAGTACTCGTACTGGTGGAGCATCGACATGACAACCACCACCGCGGCGACGGCGATGGTCGCCGAGCTGAAGATGATGACCGCCTCGTCGATGACATCGGTGCTGAGCCGCTCCCGGTAGGCCCCCTTGATGTGGAGGGTGCCAAGGGTCAGGGCGAGCAGGAGCAGGCCTACTTGCTGGTATCCCGAAAAGGCGGTTGAATCATGTACCTGAGGACCGATCCGGAGGCCGTAACGGGTCCAGTAGGCGAAGGCGAGCGCCGCGTACACGAGCACCGCATCCTGCACCAGAAGCACGGTCGGAAGCACACGGGAGCGAGACCAGCGCCTCGCCGGCACCTGCTCGCGGGCATGAGGTGCGTCCAACGCTCTCATACGCCTTTCCTCCCCACCGTCGCCAGTCCTCTCTACCTTCCCTCTGTAGCCGGCCCGATTCGGGCGCGTTACACGAGTCCCACTATACCAGAGGATTTGGCCGTTGCATAGATGCCCGAGCGACTCGATCGGCACCGTTCCGGCGCTCGCCGCATCGCCATAATGGAGCACGTCCGGCTATGGCGGAAGGCGGAGCGATCTCGATGGACATCGTGCACACCGCGGCATCTCTGTGGCGCAGGGTGCCGGTTCGCGTCCAGCGTCGCCTCATGTGGCTGACCCATGCAACCTTCACGGTCGGCGTCTCGGCCGTAGTGCTGGACGACGGCGGACGTGTCTTGCTGCTGCGGCACCGCTTTCGGGAGAGCGATGCCTGGGAGCTGCCCGGCGGCTACGTTGGTAGGGGCGAGCGCCTCGAAGCCGCCATCGCACGGGAGATTCGGGAGGAAACCGGCCTTGAGGTAACGGTCCAGTCGCTCGTGGCGGCAATGATCGGGCGACGGCTGCACCTGGACGTGTGCTTCCTCGCGCAGAGGGCCGGGGGAGAGCTACGCGTCGCCGACCACGAAATCATCGACGCCCGCTTCTTTCCACCGGTTGACCTGCCGGCTGTCCTCGAGCACGAGCGCATGGGCAGCATACGGGCTGCGCTTCGCCAGAGAGGCGTGGAGATTGGGGGTGTGTAGTGAATCTGGCCGCGGGCTGCGATTAGCCGTGGAGCTCGATTAGCGATGCCTCTGCCTCGAGCGAGGAGGACACCAGCCGTTCCTCGAGATCGTGCGGCACACGGCTCTCGGGCCCGCACACGACGCTCGTCGAGAGATGTCGCGAGGTATCGCTCAGCGCGCTGCGGGCAAGAAGGCGGAGGAAGACAGGAAGGTCGTGGACGAAGTACCGCTTCCAGAGCCGCCTGGGCTCGAGGAGAAAGCGGTAAAACCACTCCATGCCGCGCTGCTGCATCCAGCCCGGGGCTCGGCTCACACGTCCGGAGATCATGTCGAAGGCGCCACCGACGCCGCAGCAGACCGGGACATCCAGGTCCTGGATATGGTTCTGGATCCACTGCTCCTGAAGCGGTGCGCCGAATGCGACGAAGAGAATGTCCGGCCGGTATGACTTGATCAGGGCCAGCGTCATCTTTTCATCGGTCGCAGATAGTGGCAGCCGGCTCGGGGCAGCGGTACCGACAATCGAGAGACCGGGGAATGCCTCCCGCAGGATCGACGCCGTGCGGTCGGCAACTCCTGGCTCGGCGCCGAGGAGGTAGATGCGGTATGAGCGTTCCGCGGCAAGACGAGCACACTCCAGCATGAGGTCGACGCCGGCAATGCGCTGGCGCAGCGAGTGGCCGAGGACCCGCGAGGCCCAGAGAAGAGGCATCCCATCGGGAACGACCAGGCTCGCCTGGTTGATCAGCTTGCGGAAGCCCTTATCGTGATGGCAAAGCCGGAGGAAATCGAGATTGGCCGGCACTACCTGTCGGGGAGTGCCTTCGAGGATGAACGCCTCAATCCGGCGTCCGGCTTCTTCCAGGTCGACGTCGTCGATCCAGGTCCCCAATAGGTTGATTCGCGTACGTACATACGCCATCATCCCCGTAGTATCCTCCCCGTCCTCAGATCTCCCCGGAACCGGAACGACCGCCGCTCAGTCGACTACGGATCCAAAACGAGATCCGCCCCGTGCCGTAATGCTCAGCCTAGAGGAAGGAAAGGGAGTTGTCAACCCCATTTCATGTCGTATTGCATATTGCAGACGGATTAGATTGCGCTATGAGCACACATGCCCTGAGTGCTAGCTTCTCCGCCACCGTGATGCGCCACAGAATCAAGGGACCGGGCATACGCCCGGTCCCTTGATTCTGTGCGAGCTGGTTACGCGCTGTGGTGCACTAGCAGTTCGCCGACTCCGCGATGAAGCTGACAATCGCGTCCTGCGGGTTCCCGCTGGGGTCGGTCACATCAAACTCGACAAGGCCGCTACCATCGTTGTTTGCTGTGTAGCTGGCGGCATTGATGAATCCGACGAAGTTGACGACCTGACCAACCGGGACGAAGTTACAGAGGGTCTTGCCCTTGAGGAACGTGCCTGCCGGGAAGGTGATCAGGTACTTCCCAGTATCCGGATGCGTTACCGTATAGCCGCCGGAGCCGTAGACGACGTTGCCCAACTTGTCGAGCGTTCCACGCAGGCTCACAAACGGCGCCTTGGCCTTCGACTTGGACGTCTTGGATCCGGAACCCTTCGATGGTTTCGGCTGGGTCTGCTTGGGCTGCTTCTGCGCATGCTTGCCGCCGGTGTGGCTTCCACCGGTTCCCTTGGCATGCGATACTCCGCCCCACACGCCGAACGGCAGCAGCGCGCAGAGGACCAACAGCGTAATCAACCTCTTCTTCATCAAGTCATCTCCTTCAACCATGTGCTCGTCCACCCGTACGCGTCCGATCGAGCTTGCGGCCCGGTGGGCAGGGCCACGTCGCAAGCCATCCCCTTCCCGCTACTCCCCTTTCCTGGCGACACGGCCCCACCCTAACGGATGGGACGCGCCAATCCAGGTTACCTTTCCTTTCGATGCACCCGCCGATAGACGGGACCACTCCCGCAATATGGCTACACGTTATCAAAGTGCCGGGGCAGTGTCAATTCATGCCATCAGCAATGTAAGGGTCTGTTAAGGGACGTAAGTCCCGGCGTGCTCCTCGATCAGGGATGCCGGTACAGTGCCGTGGCGAGGTAGTCACGGCTCACAACCACTCGGGCGCTGGTTGCTCCCGTGGTATGCACCGGCACGCCGGCTCCCTTGATGGTCCACCCTTTCCAGCTGAAGCCTCTCGACGCAGTGCCGGAGAGCTGCACCCCGGTTCCTATCGCAATCTGGTAGAGGCAGCGCGTGTTGCGGCAGCTGTGAGTGATGGTGCGGCTGCCGGTGTTGTAAGTTACGGTAATCACGCCTCCGGCTTCGCGTACCGGCGCCTGGCGAGACGAGCTGCCGTTCGACGATGTCTTCGGGAAGACAACCGCCTGGGCGACGGTCAGCCGATACTCGTGCGCGGGATTGTAGACCGCCTGAATCGTGTAGTCCCCGTTCATCGTCAGAAACGTGGTTGGATGTCGCCTGGTCCGTGAAGAGCCATTGCCGGCGATCGTCCAGCGATCAAAACTGACGGTGGCGCTCGCGTGCTCGCGCAGGCGCACGCGCGCGTGCGCCGGTACCTGATAGCTGCAGCGTTGCCCGCTTGTTGGGATCCGGCAGCTGAGCTGAACCACGGCCCCGCTCGCGCCGTATGCGGCCGTGATGCTCCCGCTCACCTTGCCGTGATGGTGTGGCAGAGAAGCCTCAAGCGTGAGCTGGTAGGTCGCCGGCGCCAGGACATGGCGGGCGCTGGGTCGTGCCGCAGTCGCCCGGGAAAGCGGAACCATGCCTCCCACAATGAAAACGAGCATTCCTCCAAGCAGTACAGTGCGTAACGGCCGCGTCATCTCGTGTATTCCCCTATCTAGCTCGGACCTCGCGAATCAGATAAGTATTCCACATGGTCTATCCTCGGCGCGACTGAGCAGTCGCAGGAAGAGTCCCCTTGTCGCGACCGTTCGAGCGCCATTGATATACTCTCCCTGATTCAGGTCTCGGGACTTCCAGGAGACTTGATGGGGAAGAGGAGGCACCCGAATGGACGCATGCTCGTCATACATCATCTGCTCCACGCAACGCAGCGGAAGCACGTTGCTGTGCGACGGTTTGATAAGCACGGGCGTGGCGGGGCGGCCAGCCGAGTACTTCAATGTTGGTCCGGGTGACACCGACCACCAACAACCTCCCTGGAAGGATGACCTGAGAACGAAGCCGCTGGCCGAGTACCTGCCGGTTGCGCTTCGGCATGGAACCACCGAGAACGGCGTCTTCGGACTCAAGCTGCACTGGATCCAGCTTCAGATGCTGGAAAGGAACCTCGTGGCGATGCAGGGAGGGAATGCCTCGCTTGCGGAGCGGCTGGCGAGGGCGTTTCCCCAACCGCGCTACATCTGGATGACGCGTCGTGACAAGGTCCGGCAAGCCGTCTCCCTCTTCAAGGCGAAACAATCCCACTCCTGGCACTCTTCCGGACGGGGCCACAGCGATGGGCTCGCGTTCGACTACCAGCTGGTCGATTCGGCACTCCGTCAGATCGTGCAGCAGGAGGCGGCATGGGCGGGATTTTTCGATGAGGCGGGGATCGTGCCGCACACGGTGGTGTACGAGGATCTGGTGATGGCGTATGAGGAGACCATTCACGGGGTGCTG
>DATGJB010000082.1:0-11764 GCA_035295425.1 Chloroflexota bacterium
GTAAATGGTGACGGACGCGGTTTCGGCGGCTATTCGCCAGCCGGCGTCCTGATCGGTCTTCCAGTGGCATGCGGAAGGTCCGACATGTCGCCTTGCGGGGCGATCCGGACAGAGCCGTCCGGGGCTTCAGGAATCGGACGACGTGGCCGCCATACGGTCAAGTCTCGGCCTGCCGTCCACCCATACGGCTGAAGCCTCGGTCCGCCGTGACCGAGTCGCCCCGCAGGGCGACATGTCGGATGTTGCGTCCGACGTGGGAAACGTGTCATGAACGCACATTGTCCGAACCGCGGGAATGGTGGTGGATCGGGCATGCCGACGTTGGAGTCGGTTTGATGGTGGTGTACGTGACATTCGACATGCCGGGCTGCGGCCCACACCCGGAGGGTACCCGGGTCACGGCGGACCGAGGCTTCATGGTGTTGTGGCCACGACGTCGCAGGGAGAAACCGTACTGTGTCCACCGCGTCGTGGGGCGACACGGTGGGGGGCGCGGCGGACCGAGGCTTCAGAGTACTGATAAGGCGGCTTGTACCTGGTCCCGGGTCGGGAGCGCGGGCATGGCTCCCGGCACGGTGCAGGCGAGGGCGCCGGCGGTGCAGGCGAAGCGCAGCATCTCCTCCAGGTCGTCGCGGCGCAGCGCCCAGAGGCGGTCGGCGGTGTACGCGCGGCCACATAGGGCTGCGAGCAGCCCGCCCGTGAAGGCGTCGCCTGCCCCGGTGGTATCGACTACGTCCACGGCGGGCGCCGGCACGCTGCCGGACATGTTGCGCCAGTGCCAGAGGCAGCCATCGGCGCCGCGGGTGACGACCACCAGCCGTCCGGTACCGGACAGGGCCCGCAGTGCCACCTCGACGTCTCGCGTGTCTTCCAGCAGCAGCGCCTCCTCCTCGTTCACTTTCAGGATGTCGACGCGACCCAGCACGCCGAGGATGGCCTGCCGGGCATGGCCGAGTGATGGCCAGCTACTCGGCCGGAGGTTTGGATCAAAGGCGACAAGGGTTCGCGCCTCGCGAGCATGCATTACCGCGGTGAGAGTTGCCGCCCGGCTGGTCTCGGTGAGCAGCGCCATCGAGCTCACGTAGACGAACGTCGAGCGCCGGATCAGCTCGACCGGCAGCATTTCGGCGGAAAACGCGGCATCGGCGCCGCGGTAGAAGATGAAATCAGGTATTCCGCCAGCGTTGCGAGCGACAAACGCCAGCGTGGTGCGCTCCCGCACCGTCTGCAAGCCGCTCGTGTCGACGCCGTTGTCTTCAAGCGTGACCCGCAGGTGCCGGCCAAACGGATCGCTGCCGATTGCGCCGGCAAAGCCGGCCCGTGCTCCCAGGCGGGCCGCCGCGACGGCCACGTTTGCCGGCGCGCCCCCCGCGGCCCGTACGAACCTGTCCGCCGACTCCAGCTCCGGAGCGTCGGGCGCGAGGAGATCGATCAATGCCTCGCCCACACTCAGCACGTCCAGCCGGTTACCGCTCATCGGTTGCCGCTCACCACGCCGCTAAGATGGGCGTGTTCGACTCCCATCGAAAGGATCGTCCAATGTACCGCACCCTGGTCGAGCTCTCGCAGCCCTGGAACAATTTGACACCCGGCTGGCCGACGTACGCTTCACCCATCGTACAGTGGGCGAAGAAGCTCTCCACCGAGCGCGTGAATGCGCAGCGGATCGAGACGATGCTTCACGTCGGCACGCACATCGATTCGGCCATGCACTTCATCAGCAACGGGACTGATGTGGCGGGCATTCCCCTGACCCAGCTGTACGGTCCGGCGGTGGTGGCGGACATTAGCCACGAGGTCGGCGACTACGACATCTACGGCCCAGAGCACATTACCCGAAATGTGGAAGTCCGGGAAGGCGACATCCTCATCATCCACACCGGCTACCACAGCTATGCATTCGACCAGCCGGAGGCGGATGAAGTCCGGTACTTTTGCAAGCATCCCGGGCCGAATCGTGAGTTCGCCGAGTGGTGTCTCGAGATGAAGCTACGCTGGATCGGCGTCGATTGCGGCTCTGCCGACCATCCGATGAATACTGTGATCCGCCGGCTCCGGCCGGACCTGGCGGCTGAGGCGGAAGGGCATCTGGGCCGGCCGCTGGAGGAGATCTTCCCCGATTCCGGCTACCAGCTGATGCATACCTTCCTCTTCCCGTACGGCATCATCCACTGCGAGAACGTGGGAGGCGACATCGATGAGCTGTTGAACACGCGCTGCGAGATCGGCGCCTTTCCATGGCGCTTCCAGGGCGGCGAAGCGGCGATGTGCCGCATCGTGGCATTCCTCGACGCCGAGTAGCCGGGCCAGAAAAGCGGATCTTCCGGCACGGGCGAGGATGCACGATGCGCGCGCAGGAGAGCTACGACCGGGTCGCGGCTGCGTACGCCAGGCGCTTCGTGGGGGAGCTGGAACACAAGCCGCTCGATCGGCAGCTGCTGCAACGTTTCGCCCGGGAGATCAACGCCACCTCTGAGCGACCTGCCTGTGACCTGGGCTGCGGCCCCGGGCACATCGCCCGCTACCTCCATGACCTGACAGTGCCGGTCGTCGGCGTGGATATCTCGGCCGGCATGATCGCGGAGGCGAGCCGCCTCAATCCGGAAATCGAGTTCCGGCAGGGAGACATGATGTCCCTCGACCTGGAGGACGGCTCGCTGAGCGGCGTGGCTGCCTTCTACAGCATCCTTCACGTGCCACGGGCGGAGGTGACGGCAGCGCTGCGTGAGATTCGGCGTGTCCTTGCACCGGCAGGACTGCTGCTGCTCTCGTTTCATATCGGGAGCGAGGTGCGCCACATTGAGGAGTTCTTCGACGAGCCGGTACACCTCGACTTCGTCTTCTTCGAAGTGCCCGAGATGGAGGGGTACCTGCGTGATGCCGGTTTCGCCGACATCGAGTCGATCGAGCGCGATCCGTATCCCGATGTGGAAGTGCAAACCCGTCGAGCGTACATCTTCGCGCGCTGCCAGCTCCCACGGGCCGTCTCCCAGGGGAAGCGGGCGGGAGCTGCCGGAAGCCGGACGGTACTGCTTCCGCGATCTTCCGGGTAGACTGCAACAATGCTTGATCCGAGGGCACCGCGTCGGTTCGAAGTCGAACTGGTCTTCCGCGCCCAGACATACGACATCGATTTCGCCGGCATTGTGAGCAACATCGTCTACATTCGCTGGCTCGAAGATCTGCGGCTCAAGCTGCTGGATGAGTACTGGCCGCTGCAGGACCAGATGGCGGCAGGGTACGCACCCGTCTTGCTCAGCACGGATATCCGCTATCTGCGGGCACTGCGCCTCTTTGCGAGCGTGGCCGGCACGATGTGGATGAGCCACCTGGGAAGGGCGCGATTCACGCTCGAGGCCGAGTTCACGGCCGGCGACGAGACTGTTGCGGCGGCAACCCAGGTAGGAGCGCTGGTGAACCTCGACTCGCTGCGGCCGATCCGGATACCCTCGAGCCTGGCAGTCGCATACGGCGAGCAGGTGTAGCGTCGCTCCGCTAGAATCGTCCATGGACGAACCGGTGGCGTGCACCGTCTGCGGCCGGCGACTGCGGCAGATCAAGCACGGTGTCGCGCATGCGGGTCAGGTCACCTGGGACGCGCACGTGCGCACCTGTCCGCACAACCTTGGAGAGCACTGCTACGACGGACCCCGACACGACGAGTGGCACCAGCGTGAGCGCGGCTGGGTCCGGCGTGAGGTGAGCTGAAGTGACCGTCGTTACGGTGGCGCCGTCGACTGACTTCTTCCTCCTCGACGACCATCTGACACCGCAGGAGCTGGAAGTGCGCGATCGGGTGCGCGCGTTCTGCGATGCCGAGGTGCTGCCCATTGCCGAGGAGTACTGGGAGCGCGCCGAGCTTCCCATGCAGCTCCTGCCCGGCCTGGCTGGGCTCGGGATCCTGGGCGGCACCATTCCCGGCTACGGCTGTCCGGGGATGAGCATGGCCGCCTACGGCCTCGCCCTCCAGGAGCTCGCCCGCGCCGACGGCAGCCTTGCTACATTCGTGGGCGTGCAGAGCAGCCTGGCAATGAGCGCGATCTACTATTGCGGCACGGAAGAGCAACGCTTGCGCTGGCTGCCACCCATGGCGCGTCTGGAGGCGCTGGGAGCGTTCGGGCTGACCGAGCCGGAGGTCGGCTCCGACGCCGCCAATCTGGAGACGCTGGCGGTTCTCGACGGCGATTCGTACGTGCTGAATGGGCGCAAGCGCTGGATCGGCAACGGTTCGCTGTGCGACATCGCGATCATCTGGGCGCGCACCGAGGATGGGAAGGTCAACGGTTTTATCGTGCCGCGCGAGACGCCCGGTTACCATGCCCAACCGATCGAGCACAAGCTATCGAAGCGGGCCATCTGGCAAGCCGACATCGAGCTGACGGATTGCAGAGTGCCGCGGCACAACCGGCTGAGCGGGCTGCCGGGTTTCAAAGGCACGGCGACCACGTTGATGCATGCGCGGCTGGGCGTTGCCTGGGGCGCGCTCGGCCAGGCGCTGGCTTGCTACGAGATCGCCCTTGACCACGCACGACGGCGCGAACAGTTCGGCAAGCCTCTGGCCGCCTTCCAGCTGGTACAGGAGAAGCTGGTTCGCATGCTGAACAACGTCACGCTGATGCAGCTTGCCTGCCTTCACCTGAGCCGGCTGCGCGACGAAGGGAAGATGACGATACCCATGGTGTCCCTCGCCAAGCTGAATCACTCAGAGATGGCGCGCGAGGTGGCGCGCGACGCGCGTGCCCTGCTCGGCGGCAACGGCATCCTGGGCGACCGGCACGTGATGCGGCACCTGTGCGATCTCGAGGCGACCTACACCTACGAGGGAACCTACGACATCAATCTGCTGGTGGTGGGAAGGGAGATCACCGGTCACTCAGCGTTCCGATAGGAGGAGACGGTGAGCGCGATCGAGCGACGCGACTTCGTCGTCCCGCGCGTGCGCGATCTGCCGCCCTCGCCGACCATCGCGGTGGCCAAGGAGGCGCAGTCGCTCCGCGCGCGCGGCGTCGACGTCGTCGACTTCGGGCCCGGTGAGCCGGACTTCGACACGCCACCGGCAATTCGTGACGCCGCCAAGCAGGCACTCGATCGCGGCCTGACGCATTACCCGCCCGGCCGCGGCTATCCCGAACTGCGGGCCGCGATCTCGCGCAAGCTGGAGCGGGAAAACGGACTTCGATACGATCCTGGGACCGAGATCCTGGTCACGCCCGGCGCCAAGCAGGCCATTCTCGAAGCGATGCTGACGTTAATCGGCCCGGGAGATGAGGCGATCACCTTCGACCCCGGCTGGGGCTCCTACGAGGCGATCGTGCGTCTGGCCGGAGGTGCGCCGGTCCACGTGCCGCTGCGTGACGACTTCACGATCGACCCGGCGGCGCTGGCGAGGTCGATCGGTCCGCGCACCCGGCTGATCATCGTCGGCAGCCCGAACAATCCGACCGGTCATGTGTTCAACGCGGACGAGCTGGACCTGATCGCCGGGATTGCCGTCGAGCATGATCTGGCTGTGATCTCCGACGAGATCTACGAGCGCATCGTCTACGAGGGACTCGTCCCGATCAGCCCCGCGACGCTGCCGGGGATGCAGCAGCGCACGGTCACCGTGAACGGCTTCTCCAAAGCGTACGCGATGACCGGCTGGCGCCTCGGTTACGCCGCCGGCCCGGCTGAAATCGTGTCTGAGATGCTGAAGGTCCACGAGCACTCGGTGACGGCGGCCGCCTCCTTCGTCCAGATTGCCGGGATCGCGGCGCTCGACGGCTCGCAGGCGCCAATCGCGGCCATGGTGGAGGAGTTCGAGCGCCGGCGCGGCATCGTGGTAGGCGGGCTGAACGACCTTCCCGGTGTCCATTGTGTGCTCCCGGAAGGGGCATTCTATGTCTTTCCAAATATCGAGGGCACTGGCATGACCGGCACCGAGCTCGCCCGGCTGCTGCTGCGTCATGGTGTCGCGGTGACGCCCGGGCGGGGGTTCGGCGAGGCCTGCGACACGCACATCCGCATCTCCTACGCTACGTCCGAGGAGCGTATCCGCACCGGGGTCGAGCGGATGCGCCTGGCGCTTTCCGGCGCTACCCCCCCAGATTGATCGATTCTCGATCGGCGGGTCCGCGGTATCGTGAAGAGAACCATGCCGGCCCGGGAGGGCGATGACAGCAGGAGGAGACCATGTCTGAAGGCGTGCCTGCCGACAGGCTGAAGCGAGCGCTTGGCGCGACCGCCGACATCGTCGCCGGGGTGAGGGCTGATCAATGGAACACTCCAACACCCTGCGCGGAGTGGAACGCTCGCGCGCTGCTCAATCACCTGGTCGTCGGCAATCACCTGTTCGCCGACCTGCTGAGCGGTGCTGAGCCGCCATCACCGGAGCAGCGGCGAGCGTCGTTCGCTGTCGATCGGCTCGGTGACGACCTACTCGCGGCGTATCGTGACTCTGCGTCTGCGTTGGTGACGGCATTCCGCCGGCCGGGCGTTCTCGAGCAGGTGTTCCAGGCGCCGATCGGCGCGGCGCCAGGTGCCGTACTGCTACGGCTGCGTCTGACCGAGGCCCTGGTTCACGGCTGGGACCTCGCCCGCGCCACCGGTCAGCCGGCGCGGCTGCCCGACGATCTGGCGGAAGAAGCGCTCGCGTTCTCGCGCGGCGCGTCGGCGCCGGATGTACCCCGCACCGGCAATCCCTTTGGTCCCGCTCAGCCCGTGCCTGACGACGCGCCCGCCGTCGACCGGCTCGCCGCCTACCTGGGCCGGCGAGTCGAGTTTCAGGCATCGGGAGCCGAAGGAGCCTGAGTCGCCGCCCGCCTCATCTGCGAGTAGGGCGCAGCGCAGGTGGGACGCGCCCTGCGCGACCCTCGGGGACAACAGAACCGCGGTGCGGCGAGGTGGCAAGCGGCCGCGATAGCGAGGGCGGTTCATTCGCTCGTAGCATGGCTCAGACAACATCCATCTGACCGCCCACGGGCGCCCAGGTCCGCCTCCTGGCACGGCGCTTGCGACTTGGATCCCGCTACCCTTTGACGTGATAGGAGGCCATGTCATCATGGCAACAACGGAATACGAAGTCGAAACTCGATCTGTGTCCGGACCGAGGCTCATGATCCTCATTGCCAGCACCCGGCCGGGACGGGTGGGCCTGCCGGTCGCGGAGTGGATTGAGAAAAAAGTGGCGGAGCACGGTGGCTTCGAGGCAGATGTTGCGGATCTGGCGGAGATCGATCTGCCCTTCATGGACGAGCCGAACCACCCACGATTGCGACGCTACGAGCATCAACACACCCGTGACTGGAGCGCGCGCGTCGACGACGCCGATGCCTTTGTCTTCGTCATGCCCGAGTACAACTACGGCTTCAACGCGCCGCTCAAGAATGCCATCGACTATCTCCACTGGGAGTGGCAGTACAAGCCGGTCGGGTTCGTCAGCTACGGCGGTGTCTCGGCGGGAACCCGTGCCGTCCAGATGATTAAGCAGGTGGTGACGGCCGTGAAGATGGTGCCGGTCAACGAAGCCGTGTCGATTCCCTTCGTTCAGCAGTTCATCGACGGTGACGGGCGACTACAGCCGAACGAGGTCATGGACACCGCCGCGAACGCCATGCTCGACGAGCTGCAGCGCTTGACCGCCGCCCTCCAGCCGTTACGCGCCGGCGAAACGGTCGCCGTATGACACCTGCCCGAAGGCAGGCGCGCTTCCCTTCCTGAGCTCGTGGTGGCAGAAGCGATCGACTTCGCCGCACTGACGAGAAGAGCCCAGATCACACTGATGCGCAGGGTGGCGCGAGCTGCCCTGGACCGGTTTGGCGTCGCGGTTCACGGGCTCGATTTGCTGCAGCACTTCGACAACACCACCTTTGCCGCATCCGGCTCCGATGGCTCGCGTTCCGTCTTGCACGTGGTGCGTCATGGGGCGGCTGCCGCTTCGCCGGCCAAGCACCTCCGGCGGATCGAGTCCGAGCTGTGGTGGCTCGATCGGCTGCGGGGCGACCTGCATCTCCCGCTGCCGGAAGTGGTGCACACGCCGGCGGGGGATGGGGTGGTGTCTATCGCGATTCAGGGCGTTGCCATGCCGTATCTCTGCACGCTCTTCCGCTGGCTCGATGGGCGGCACGTCTACCACCGCCTCACGCCGGCCCACCTCGCTGCGGTCGGGCGGCTCACCGCACTGCTCCACACGCACAGCGAGACGCTTGGTGTGCCGCCGGACTTCGACCGGCCGCGGGTCGATCCGGCTGGCGTGGAGACCGAAGCCGAGATGGCCCGCGTCGTGACCGATCGCGTGTCCCCGGAGGCTGCCGCCGTGATGCTGCGGGCGCTGCACGTCGTACGCCGGGCCCAGGAGGTGCTGGGCGAGAGGCCGGACACGTTCGGGCTGATCCACGCCGATATTCACCAGCGCAACTACCTGTTCCGCCGCGATGGAGTGCGCCTGCTGGACTTCGGGGACTGCGGATGGGGCAACTACCTGTACGACCTGGGAGTAACCCGGCAGCAGCTGGCCGGCCATCCCCGCCACGCCGAGCTGTGCGCCGCCCAGCTGGCCGGATACCGAGAGATTCGCGAGCTGTCCTCCCGGCATGAGGAACTGATCGACGCCTTTGCGATGCTGCGCGAGCTTCAGGACCTGACCTGGCTCGCCGCGGTCATTGGCGACCCGCGGAACCGTGCCTGGACCGGCGCGTTCGAAAGTCGCCTGCGCGATCTGGATCGGCAGCCGGCCCGGTGACCGGGCACCAGTCGAGTCGCTGGTGCAGCGGTGGTAGTGGGCGCGCACGGTGCCTTTTCGTACGTGGGCACGGATTTCGGCATGCGGGACCGGGCTGGAGCCCTCTTCTACGTGAGGAGTGTACGGGTGGTGGAGGGGTCTCGGGGTGCGGTGCGCGGTAATGTGCTACTTCCGGTATCGGGTACGCGGCTACTGACGTCGCCGTTTCGCTGCCAGTAGCCGGGAGGCGGTGGATGCGGGCTCGGGTTCGGCGGACCGTGTGGCCGGAGCGGTGCGTGCCGGAGCAGTGGGAGCGGCGGATGCCGGCTTGGCCGGAGCGGTGGTTGCCGGCGTGTTGGGAGCGGAGGACGCCGGCGTGGACCGTGCTGCCTGCTTCGGTACTTTGGGGCGGCCCGGGCCATTGGGTGGCGCTTTCTGGGGCGACGCGGTGGCGGGGCGGAGCGAGGGACGAACCGTCGAGGAGGCAGGGCGCTCGCGTATCGACTGGGCGCGCTCGGCACGTTGCCGGAGAAGCGTCCCCAGCGGCGCAAACAGCGGTGCTCCCGAGAGGCTCGGCCGGCGGAAGCCGGCGATCGCATCGCGGATCGCCGCGAGGTCGGCGCGGGTGACGACCAGGCGGCGAATGCCGATGTCGATGGGGAGGAGCAGCAGTGCCAGGAGCCAGAGCCAGGCTGCCAGTGACTGACGCGCATTCACGCTCGCCAGGTTGTCCTGCCACGCCGAGTCGGGACCCGACACGACGCTGCCACCACCGGCGCTCGCCAGGGCCCGGATGAAGGGCAGGTCGGTGCCGGTGGTGCGGTACTCGGCCGAGTAGGGTACGTCCAGACCCGTCTCTCCCGCCTCGGAGTGCGAGGCGCCTCGAGCATCGACGCTGATGAAGTATGGCCCCTCGGTGTTGGCCAGGAACGAGCCGGTGAAGTGGCCGGGCGCGCTGGGCTGGAGCTGGACGGTGGCGGCGCGCAGATCGGGTCCAAGGATGTGGGCGGTGACACCGGGGTTGGCACCGAGAGAGGGCGGCGTGTCGACGCTGACGTGCCCCTGGCCGCCGCTACTGTCCGCGTTGATGAAGAGCTTTCCGCCTTGCGCCGCGGGCAGCGTCCAGGAAACCAGATTCGCCCAGAAGCGATTGGCTCCCGGGGCCTGCAGCCAATCGGCGGTCCAGAGCCCGGCCGCGTCGCTGGTCCAGGCTACCGAGCGGCCGAGGCCGAACTGCCACGCCGCCAATACCGGATCGAGTTTCTTGCTGACCAGCACCATCTCGCCGGTCGGCTTGGGTGTGGTGGCGACATACCCCGTGAGTGGCGGGACCGCCGAAATGCCGGTGAGCAGCGGGCTGGCGGAAAGCTCCTGCGGGTAGAACTTGCCCTCGACAATGCCGGAGCGCGCGACGGTACGTGCCTCGTGCAGGAAGATGCTTGGGATGGCCGAGGTGTTGTCCCCACGGTAGTAGCGGCCGCCTCCCCACTTCGCGATGTTCTGAATCGTCTGAAAGTCGTTAAAGCCGAGTCCGTTGGTCGCGACCGTCGAGATGGTCACGCCACCCGCCCGAATCGCCTTCGCTACGTGCTGGTAAGCGGGATCCTCCGCGTCGCCGTCCCCAAGGAGGATGATGTGCTTGACCCGGGCGCGGGTGTTCCTGAGCGTCTGGTACGCGGCCTGGAGGTCGGCGACGTAGCTGATCGGATCGCCCGGCTGCATCTGGTCGATCTCGTGGTCGATTGCCGCCTTATTGGTGGCGTGCTGCAGTGGCACCACGAACTGCCCGCCCGTCGCGTCGCTGACTGCGATCTGGTCCTGCTGGGTGAGCAGCCCCACCACGCCCTTCCCGGCCTGCTTCGAAATATTGACCTGGGCGTCTGACTCGAGATTCTCGATGATCAGGACGACTGCGGCGCTGGGCAGATCCTTGCGCTTCGGCAGGTCCATCTTTACCGGCAACGCCTGCTCCAGCGCGGTCTGTCCGTAGCCGCCCATTCCGTAGCTCTCGCGTCCGCCGATCACGACCAGACCGTGTCCGAGGTCGCGGACGTACGGAACCAGCTCACTCACCAGGTCGGGATCGAGCGCATCGACCGGTGTGTCGACCAGAACGACCGCGGCGTAGCGCTGCAGGAAGCTCAGCGTGGGGATGACATTCTGGGGATAGGCGAAGTCTGCCTTGATGCCCGTGGAGTACAGACTGGCGAGTACATTGGCCGCCTCGGCGCGCCCCGGCGAGATCACCAGTACGCGCGGCGCGCTCGCCACCAGGGTGAAAGCTGAGCCCTGGTTGTTCTCACGTTCGGTGTCGAGGGCCGGATCGATCTGGGCGAGATAGGTGTGGGTGCCCGGCGAAAGTGGCGGCTGCGCGAAGACGTAGTGGTTCTCGCCGGCGCGCACCACCTCGCGGCGGCTGATCGCCAGTGAGTGATCTCGGTACAACACCAGATCGGTGGTGGTGTTGACGGTCGATCGCACCGCGACGTCGATCGAAAAGCGCTCCTGCGGACGCAGCTGGGACGGCATGGTGACGCTGTCCACCAGCACCTCCGGACCGCCCGCGACATGAATCGGCAGCACATCCACGCGAACGCCGATCGAGCGTTCGAGGCGGGCGGTCGCAAGGGCTTCGCCCACGTTCTGCTGTCCATCGGTCAAGATGGTGATTCGGCGTCGGTAGCCGTCGGGCAGAATCGCCCCGGCCAGTGAGAGACCTCCGTCGAGATTGGTGGAATTGCGATCGACCGTGGTCTGGAAACCGTCGAAGGTGGTGAGCGGCGAGGGAGGCTGTTCCACCCGTGCGTCCCGGCCCACCGAAACCACGCCGAGTTCGTTTCCATCGGGCCGCCGTCGAGCCACGGCGTTGATGAAACCCTGCATCGAGCTCTGCGCGCTGCTATCGCTGGCGGAGAGATCGGCGACCACCACGACCGCTTCCCTTGTCTGCGGTAGGTTGAGAGAGGCGCCGGCCAGCCCCAGGATTACGGCGGCCAACAGTGCCAGGCGTGCTGCAAGGGCAATCCGGCTCCGTCGCGTGCTGAGATTGACGTAGCCGTTCAGCCA
>DATGJB010000083.1:0-8230 GCA_035295425.1 Chloroflexota bacterium
GGTTGGACACAGGGTCGTCGCGACGCCGTGGCGGGGATATGCGGTGTATTTGCGGTGGCGTCGTAGGAGGACGCGGCATGGTGCGCACAGCGACCGAGCCGTGGATTCGTGGGAAGCACGGCCGGCCGGGGACTGTGGAGCGGGCAACGCTGTCGACTGCCCATGCGGAGGCACCTCATTCGGGCGCAGGCTACATTCGAGTGCAGACTATCTGAACAGGTCCATGGACCGGGGCCGCTGCAGTTCCCGAGCCGAGGACTCGCCGGCCGGCAGGAGCAGGCCGCGGACGATGACCGCGGGGATGCCCTCGGCGGCGGGCCCCATGAGCAGCGACGCCGCGGCAGCGATCTCGTCGCCAATGGCGATCACGGTGTGCTGGAGGGTGTATCCGGTAAGGTCGGCGTCGCCGCGCCGATCCCACAGGGCCGGAGTTCCCGAGAGGCCAATCGCGACTCCAACCGTCCCCTCACGGAAGGCGCGGCCGTGGCTGTCATTGATGATGACGCCAATGTCCGCGCCGGTGAGCGTGAGAACGCGCCGGCGGATTTCGGCGGCCGAGGCATCCGGATCGAGCGGCAGGAGGGCGACTGTCTCGTCGTCGTCACCGTGCTGCTCGATGTTGGATCGGTCGATCCCCGCGTTGGCGCAGATGAACCCGCGGGTATCCTCCACCACGATGAGGCCCGGCCGGGTGCGCACGACTTCGCGGCTCTCCTGAAGGATGAGCTCGACGAGTCGGGAATCCTTGCCCGTTGCCGCGGCCAGTTCGAGCGCGCGCGGTGAGGGATCGACCCCGGTCAGGTCGACAGTCCGGCCCTCGGCCTTTGAGACCACCTTCTGAGCTACGACGAGAATGTCGCCGGTCTGCCAGACTTGCGGTCCGCCGGCGGCCACCACTATCAGCCCGGCAAGGTCATCGCCGGCGGCGATCATGGGCAGTCCGCTTACCGGAATGAGCGCGAGTGCTCCGGCCGGTAACTGCTGAGCCAAGGCACCACGCAGCATCCGGCGCCCGCTAGAGCTGCGTCGGCTCTTTCACCGCTCCTGGACCGTAGACCGACCGCCACTCGTCCTCGCCGGCCGCTTCGAAGTGCAGACGTGGAAACCGGGCGATGAACGCACGGTCCTCGATCTCACCGCGCATCAGCAGCACGATTCGCGGGTCCCCAGCGTCAAGCTTCATGAGCCGCGCCGTGTCGCCCGCTGCCGGGAGATCGGGATCATAGATCCGCTGCCCGGCCTGGGTGATACCGATGTCGAATTGCGCGCCGGCGCCGAGAACCCTGCACATTTCCCGTGCGACGAGGAACACGTTCGCCTCCGACCACCGGTCTCGTGGCACGAAGACACGCAGCTCAGCGAGCACGGGCACGCCCGGTACCGAGTTCGTGAACTCAGGTCGGGTGGTGAAGGGCACCGGTGACCGCGCGCCAGCGTACGCCAGCTTGTGAGCCAGATCGATGGTATCCATCAGGGCACTGTCAGGGCTGAGTGCTGCCGGGCTTCGGCTTCTTGATCTTGATCTTTTCCCCGTACTTACTGAAGGTCAGCGTTTCCACGTCCGTGACGTTGGAAGTGGTGTCGGTGAACGTTTGCTTGTACCCGTAGAGCAGGGGATGTGACTGGCCGACGAAGTACTCCACGGGCACATCGACCTCATTGCCGTTACTGTCCAGAAAGACCAGTGTCAGCTTGATGTCCCAAACGCTCTGCCCAGCGAACGTCGTTGGGCCGGCATTGTAGACGTCCTTGGCTTGCGGGCCTCCGGTGCCGCTACCGCTACCGGATGAACCGCTCGAAGGTGAGCACAGAGGATTCGAGGCAGGGAATCCGAAGACGGTGATATCTTTGAGCTTCGCCGGCTCCCACTTGTTCTTGGTCTTCTTGTCCTTGATGAAGATCGAGGACTTCACCTGGATGACTTTGAACGTCTTCTTCGAGACCTGGCTGGTGCCGGTGACGCTCGACGTGGCAACAACGCTTGCCATGAAAGCCGACGGATTGCACGTCGCGTCGCCCGTTACTTTGATCTTCAGGGCCACGTCGCCTGATTGAACCGCGGCATCGATGAAGTGAACCGACTTCACCAGGGCAAGTACGCTAAACATGCTCTGCAAGACGGTGAGCGCGTCGGGGTACGACGGGCCAGTGGTCGGTGTTGGAGTTGGCGTGTCAGTTGGTTGGGGCGTGCTGGTCGTGGTCGGAAGGGGCGTGCTGGTCGTGGTCGGCTGTGCCGTCCCGTCGGCCATGAGCACCGGAACGCGTTGCACGGTAATCCCGCTCAGCGGATGGAGCGCGCGAGGAGCGAGCATCGTCACCATCCGGTACGATGGGTGCGCGAGCGCCGGCCGCTGGGCGCTTGCGTTCGTGAACAGCCCGCCGATGAGAGCCACGGCGGCGACTGCCAGAATGGCGAGGGACTTCATGCAAAGGCCTTTCTACGGATGCGCCCGGATGGGCGGGGAATGATCGCCAGGACTCCGTTCCGCGTATCGCCGGCGGCGCCCCAACGGCACCGCATGAAAAGGGAATATCCGTCCATGCTAACGCCTCCCGGCATCCTAGCACAGCACGGCGCGATCCATGACGTGTGCAGGCGAGTAGGAGCGCCGTTCTCTCGTCCGGAGCTGCAGACTCACCGCGCGGTACGAGGTCTGATGCAAGGAGGAAGTGCATGATCGATGCCGCGCAGCGCATATGCTCTCTGCTGCCGAGCGCCACGGAGATCGTCTACGCGCTCGGCCTGGGCGACCGGCTGGTCGCTGTCACTCACGAGTGCGATTTCCCATCCGAGGCGCGGTCCAAGCCGCACGTGACGTCCAGCGTCGTCGATGGCGCCGAGCTCACTGCCGCCGAGATCGACCGCGCGGTACGCGAGAATCTGGTCGAGCAGGCAACGATCTACCATCTCGATCGCGAACTCCTGGAGCGCCTGCGACCCGATCTCATCCTGACCCAGGAGCTCTGCGATGTGTGCGCAGTCGGACGGAGCGAAGTGCAGGACGTTGTCGCCGCTCTGTCCTTCCCCATCAACGTGCTGTCGCTCGAGCCGGCGACGCTGCAGGAGGTGCTCGACAGTCTGGTGCTGGTCGGGCGATTCACCGGCGCGATGCGCCGGGCGATCGAGGCGCGCGACCGGCTGATGGACCGGCTGCAGCGCGTCCGAGAAGCCGTTGCCGGCCGCGAGACGGTGGCTGTTCTGTGCCTGGAATGGATGGACCCGGTCTTCTCTGGCGGCCACTGGGTGCCTGAGATGGTCGAGGTGGCAGGCGGCAACGATGTGGCGGGCGAGGCAGGGAAGCCGTCACGCGAGGTCTCGTGGGAGGAGATCGCACTGAGCAAGCCGGACGTGATCATAGCGATGCCGTGCGGCTTCGGTCTCGACCGCGCCGAGCGCGAGTTGACGGTCGTGCCGCTGCCGCCGGCATGGCACGACCTGCCCGCGGTGCGGAACGGGCGAGTGTACGCAGTCGATGGTTCCTCATATTTCAACCGTCCGGGGCCGCGCCTGGTGGATGGCGTGGAGATCCTCGCTGCCATCCTCCACCCGGACGCCTGGAGTACCGCACCGCTCGAGTCGTTTCGGAAGGTGCCGCTCGGCGCCGGCAGAAGGTCTTCGTCGTGAGCTGCCCGACGTGCCCGCCATGCCGCGGCGCGGCGGCCCTATAATCGGTCCCCACCGAACCCGGCTCGCCGCGGGCGAGCCCTTCCGGGAGGACTCTCATGGTGAAAAAGGGCAATCTCGCCGTGATCTGCGGCCCCATGTTCTCGGGAAAATCGCGAGAGCTGATTCGACTCATGCACATCGCCGAGATCGCCGGCCAGGAGACCGTCGTGTTCAAGCCGCGCATCGATACTCGCTACAGCTACGACGACGTGTCGTCGCACGACGGAATCCGAAAGAAGGCGCATAGCGTCGATACGGCGCGCGAGGTGCTGTCGATCTTGCTGGGCTATCCCCGGCTGCCCGAGGTGGTAGCGATTGACGAGGGCCAGTTCTTCGACCGCGGCCTGCCGCCGGTATGTCTCTGGCTGGTCGACCAGGGGTGCCGTGTCGTCGTCGCTGGACTCGACCGAAACTTTAGAGGCGAGCCGTTCGGCACGATTCCCGACCTGCTGGCCTGCGCCGACGAAGTGGTCAAGCTCCGTGCGGTATGCATGCGCTGCAAGGACCCGAGGGTGACCGCTGTTCTCCCGCAGCGGCTGGTAGACGGCCGCCCCGCTCCGTACGACAGCCCGGAGGTTATGGTTGGCGGGGCAGAGGCGTACGAGGCGCGCTGTCTGGATTGTCACGAAGTGCCGGGCAAGCCGGACTACGGAGCGCTCCTGCAAGCGATCATCGCGGGGTAGAAATCAGGAAGTATTGCACCGGCCACAACGGCATCGCATCGCCCGCCGCGCCGGATGACGCGCGTCGTCACCCCCCGGTAGTGATTCCCCTGATCGCGATCCCGAGCATGAACAGAGTTGCCAGCCCGAAGATCAGCGAGTCCCGGCGCTCGGTCCCCCGCGCTGAATAGAAGTACGCGGCAGGGAGGGTGATCACGAGTACCACGCCGTAGAGGTAGTGAAGCCCGTCGTGCGGCCGGTTTCCGCCACCCAGCACGATGACGCCGAGCAGACCCTGGAATATAGCTATCGCCTCCTCCAGCACCAGCGAGCCGAGGTAACTCGGTGACGGGTTTCGGCCGGCAAAGTACAACCCGAGGCCCCACAGCGCCATCAGGGCGCTGTAGATGAGGACGACGCGGGCGAAGTTGGAGTGGAAGTTGACGATGAACGAGGCGCCGACGATCATATTCATTTCTCCCCAAGTGCAGCGAGGGTCTGGGCACGGCTCGGCATGGACGGCTGGGCGCCCATATGTCCAACACTGAGTGACGCTGCCGCGCACGCGAAGCGCGTCGCCTTCACCAGGTCGTCGCCGCTCTCGAGCGCATGCGCCAGGTTGCCGGCAAAAGCGTCACCGGCTCCCGTGCTGTCGATTACCTCGACCGGGACGGCCGGAATGCTTGTTTCGGTCTGGCGCGTGACCACCACGGCTCCGTCGGAACCAAGGGTCACAACGACCGCTTTCGGACCGCGGTCGAGGAGCAGGCGGGCCGCGGTTTCCGGATCGACCGGGGCACCCATGCCGCTCAGACGGCCGACCTCCACCTCATTCACGACGAGGACGTCGACCTGCCGGAGGAGGGAGGACTCCAGCGGGCGCGGCGGTGACGCATTCAGCACGATCCGCGCACCCGCGCCAGCCGCCACGTCCGCGGCCCGCGCGACGGTAGCGAGCGGGATCTCGAGCTGCAGTACGAGTAACGCGCTCTCGGTGACGGATGGCGCGGCCGCGTCGACGTCATTGGGCGAGAGCGCGGCGTTGGCCCCGCCCAGAACGATGATGGTGTTCTGACCTAGCTCGTCGACCGCGATCAGCGCGGTTCCGGTGGGTGTCGCGTCATCGCTCTGCACGTGTCGGACGTCGACGCCGGTGTCCTCCAGGTTCTCTACCAGGGCGGTGCCGTACATGTCATTGCCGACGCGTCCGACGAAACGTACCTCGCTGCCGGCCCGGGCCGCTGCCACCGCTTGATTCGCTCCCTTGCCGCCTGGGACGCGCCGAAACTCGGTGCCGAGCACCGTCTCGCCCGGTTCGGGCAAGCGGGACACACGGGCGATGAGGTCCATGTTTGCGCTGCCGACGACCGTGATCATGCATCAATCGTATCGAGTTTGTCCTCAGGCGCCGGAGCGGTCGAGGCCGGCACGGCTTCCGGCGTACTGCCCGGGCGCGATGCGAGCGAGCTATCCGCGGCCAGAGCCCGGAGCCGGCGAATACTCACCCACTGCTCGCCGTCCCGCCGGCTCGGGTCGAGATCGGGCGTCTCGAGGATCCATGGGAGCCGTCGGATCTCGCCCTGGGCCAGCAGGCAAGCGAATCCCGCCAGGCCAATGTGTCCTTCACCGACGACCGCGTGCCGGTCTCGACGGCTACCACACACGGCCGCGGAATCGTTGGCGTGAATCAGCGCGAGACGATCCAGGCCGAACGTGAGCCGAATTGCCTCAACCAGACGCTCGCCCTCGCCATCGGCGGCCAGGTCCCAGCCGGCGCCGCAAAGGTGCGCGGTGTCGAGGGCCACCAGCAGGCGGCGCGAGGAGCCGGCGAATGCGATCAGTGCCGCGAGCTCCTCAAGCTGCGCGCCGACCAATCCGCCGGCTCCGGCGTTGTTCTCGAGGATGAGTGCGACTCTGTCGGGTGCCGTCTCGATCACCTGACGCAAGCCGGATGCGATTGTACCGGCCACGGCCTCGAAGCCACGGCCGGAGTGACTGCCGAGGTGAGTGACGACGCCCATGGCGCCGAGAGCAGCGGCTGCCTCCATGGCGGCTTGCAACGACTGGATAGAGCGCCGGCGCAGGACCGGATCAGGCGAGGCCAGATTGATGAGATAGATAGCGTGGATAACCAGCGGATGCATGCCATGCTCCGCGACCGCAGCCCGAAGCTGTTCTGTCTTGTCCTCGTGGAGCAGGGGAGCCTTCCATGCGCCAGGACTCGACGCGAAGATCTGCAGACAGGTCGCGCCGGCACCGGCCGCCTGAGCAACGCTTGTTCCCGGCTTCGTGCCCAGCGATAGGTGCACGCCGATGTTCAGCTTCGATCCCTCACGAGTCTGTTTGACAGTGCAAGCGCGTGTCACTATGCTAACCGAGATGGGTACGGATAGAACCGTTACGGACGATAAGCCGAGCGCTCCGCGGCCGGTTCAAGATTGTCCGCAGTGCGGGTACCCAATGGTCGCGATCCGCGGCAGCCGGGACGCAGTCTGCTCTAACTGCGGATTCAAGGACAGCTGCTGCTACTGACGCCGGCGAGAAGGTCCAGTGCGCCACTTCACCGTCGAGGAAGCGAACGCGCTCCTGCCAACGCTGATACCCGTCCTGCACGACCTGCGCGCCCAGCGCACCCGGATGGAGGAAGCGGTGAAGCGGGTTCGATCGTTCGAGCGACGAGCGGGTCAGAACGGTCATGGCGACCTGGCGGAAGTGCTCGATCCGGACCACGATCTCTCGCGCATCCGAGATGAGATCGAGCAGCGCCTGAACTTCCTGCAGGGTCTGGGCGTGCATCTCAAGAACATCGAGAACGGAATCGTTGACTTTCCCACTCAGATGTTCGGTGGTGACGTGTACCTCTGCTGGCGTCTTGGGGAGGAGAGCGTGTCTCACTGGCATGGGATGGAAACCGGATTCGCCGGCAGGAAGCCCCTTCCCTGAGCTCAGGGGTACTCGCCGCGATGTGCCGCTGCTGAGAACGAATTTCGCCCAGTCCGGCGAGGCACCCGCGCGCCGCCTTTCCCGGCGTGTGGCGCTGCGGTGGATGGCAGGATCCGGCAGGCGATCTCAGCCGGCCGACGCCTGCTCGACCTCGGCGAAAGCGACTCTGGCGCTCTGCATGGTCTCCTCGATCGTATCGGGCGTATGCGCCGCGGACAGCATCCAGGCCTCGAACTGTGACGGAGGGAGATACACGCCACGCCGCAGCATGGCATGGAAGAACCTGGCGAAGCGAGTCGCGTCGGAGGCGCGCGCGTCGTCGAGGTTACGTACCGGATCCGCGCGGAAGAACAGGGTCAGCATGCCGGTCATTGTCTGAACCGTAACCGGCACTCCGGTTTCCTGCGCGGCAGATCGCAACCCATTCGCGAGCTGCTCGGTGACCCGGTCGAGTCGGTCGTAGAAGCCCGGATCGCGCAGTGCCGCCAGGTTCGCCAGCCCGGCTGCCATACCGACCGGGTTGCCGGACAGCGTACCGGCCTGGTAGACGGACCCGGAGGGCGACACCCGTTCCATGATCTCCCCGTGACCGCCGTAGGCGCCTACCGGCAGTCCACCGCCAATAATCTTGCCGAGCACAGTGAGATCGGGGCTCAGATCGTACCGCTGCTGCGCGCCGCCCAAAGCCACGCGGAAGCCGCTTATGACCTCGTCGCAGATGAACAGGGCGCCCGCTGCTCGCGTGTGCCGGGCTATTGCGCTGAGGAATGCGGGAGCGGGGAGCACCACCCCCATGTTCCCGGCGACCGGCTCGACGATGACGGCGGCGATCCGGTCGCCGTGTGTCTCGAACGTCGCATCGAGCGCCGGTGGGTCGTTGAAGGGCGCCACCAACGTCGAGGCAGCAGCTCCCGCAGGCACTCCCGGGCTGGTCGGCACGCCGAAAGTCAGGCTGCCG
>DATGJB010000084.1:0-41357 GCA_035295425.1 Chloroflexota bacterium
CCGGGCAAGCGCTTCGTCAGGAATCGACAGATAAAAGAAGTCCGGCCGAATCTGCGTGCGGTGGATGGCCAGGGCTGATTTCTTGAGTGTCACGACGTCCGAAACATCAATGACAGCCGTGATCATCGAATCGGGGACGCCGTACTCGTCGAAATTGAAGTCGCCACGGACCCAGGGAATCTCGAGACCGAACTCGCGCAGTCCCTCGACGTACTGCCTGAAACCCTCGCGCGAGCGGGCCGAGTAATAGAGCTTTTCGGGTCCCCATGGCTCGCCACGCGCACGCTCGAACGCCTCGGTTGCCACGCGGTGCGTCATGATGTGGTCGGGGTGGCCGTACCCGCCGTTCTCGTCGTACGTGACGATCACATCCGGTTCCATCTCGCGCATGATCGCGAGCAAACGGTCCACCGCCTCGTCCATCGGTGCGTTCATGAAGTTTGCAGGGTCCTGATTCGCCTCTGTGTCCTTCATGCCAGAATCGCGGTAGCCGAGAAAGTAGACGTCTTCCGTACCGAGCAGTGCGCAGGCGCGTCGCGCTTCCTGCTCGCGGATTGCGCCCAGGCGAGGAGTCGCGTCGTCCGGATCCAGGTCAGGATCGTGCATCTCGCCGGCCTCGCCGTGCGTGCCGTACACCACCACGACCCGGTCGCCGGCGCGGGCGTATTTCGCGATGATCCCGCCCGTGCTGAAGACCTCGTCGTCCGGGTGGGCGTGGACGACCATCAGACTGCGCCTGTCAGACATTCCCCCCTCGTTCCTGGAAAACCATTTGATAACGTCCCCGATCGCGGCCGCGGCTACCGGCGGTGAACCCGGACGCGCCAGAAGCTCGTGATCGTCCGTTCGCGGGATTTTATCAGGAATCCGGCAGGGCAAGGAGGTCAGGAGCCCGAGTACTGCCCGACTCGACGCGTTCGTCCAGCCACCGCCAGCTGGCGCCGTCCTCCTCGAGCGTCAGCGGCATCGGCGGTCCGGGAAGGCCTGCCCCGGCGAGAGAGCGCCTTCCATTCAATCGCTGTATGATGCGCCATCCAGCCGTCGTGTGTGCGAGCGCGCCGCGGGCGATGCGCCCCACAGTGTGGATGGCGCCCGCGTGCTCGCGCGCCACGACCGACTTCGCGGCCCTGGACCAGCGTGCCACCGGCGGCACGTCGAGATACCAGAGCAGCACGTCGAGCGCTCCATCGTGCCAGTAGGAGGTATGCAGCGTGAGCAGCCGGCGCCGGTCGTGATCAATCAGGATGAGAATCGGGTTCGGCTCGGCGCCGCGCGAAAAGTCGTGGAAGATGCGGCGTGCGATCTGTGCCCTTTGGAAGGTCGACCTCCGCACCATGCCCCGGCATGAGATGAGGTCGCCGTCGATGGAGACCCGCACCCGCAGACTGTACACCACCGCGAACAGCAGTGCGCTCGCCGTGGGCAGTGCCAGCGCGACCGGGACCCAGAGCGCAACACCCGGGAAGAGCGCCGCAACAAGTAGTCCGGCGCAGAGGAAGCGGAAGTTCGCCACATTGCACGCGTGTCGAAGGAGGGTACGCGCATACCACCGTGGAACCGGGCGGAGCGTGACAGTCGTCATCGAGGTGATCGGCCCTTCTCCCGACCAGCCTATCGGTCGAGGGCTGACCTGTGTAGGGTCTCGCCTCCTACTTCCACGTGTGGCTTTGGACCCCTCACCCGCGATGCTCCGGGCTCCCGGAAGAAAGCAAACGCGCCTGCCCTGAAGTACCTTCACGGCAGGCGCGTTTGGGGAACAGACGTGCGACTCAGGCGGTCGCGGCGGTCTCGATGAACGGCTTGATCTTGTTCAACAGCCGCTCCTTCGGGACGTAGCCGGCGATGCGCTCGACCGGCTCCCCGTCTTTGAAGAGGATCAGGGTAGGCACGCTCTGGATGCCGAACTTCTGCATGTGCTGCGGATTCTGTTCCACGTCGATCTTGGCGATCTTGAGGCTGTCGGCGTACTCCTCGGCTACCTTGTCGAGAATGGGAGCAATCATCTTGCAGGGGCCACACCACTCGGCCCAGAAATCAACCAGGACCGGCTTGGGCGCCTTGAGTACCTCGGCTTCAAACGAGGCGTCAGAGATTGCTACGGGAAAGGCCATGGACAGGCTCCTTAAAACTAGTTGCTGTGTGTCGATGCTTTATAGTATATAGTAACTATCGGTAATATAGCAACGCAATAACCGGACCGGGAGCTAATGAATCCATGAGTCGTGTCACCACGCGACCCGCATCGGTGTGTCCCATTGCCAACGCCGCCCGACTGCTGGGCGACCGCTGGACTCTCGTCATTTTGCGCGATCTCGCCGACGGGCCGCTGCGCTTCACCGAGATCGAGGACGCGGCCGAGGGCATCAGTCCGCGCACTCTTGCCGACCGCCTCCGAGAAATGGAGAGTCGGGGTCTCGTGCACCGTGAGTCGTTCCGCGAGATTCCGCCACGCGTCGAATACAGACTGACGCCCAAAGGAATCGCGACGCTGCCGGTGATCGATGCCCTGCGCGCGTTTGGCGAGTCCTGGCTCAGCGACGACGAGAAAGCCTGCTGTTAGTGGGTCACCTGTCCTCCGGCAGATAGCACGAGCGTGATTCGAGCCGGGAACGAGGGGGCGTCCGGCGTGGGGTACAATGCCTGCGCTCGGAGGCTTGCTTGTTTCGCCGCGTCCCCATCCTGTGCTTCCTGTCGTTCCTGCTCATCCTGCTGACTGGCTGCGATAACAGCTCGACAAGCGGCTTCCCGGCCATCGCGCACGATCGCAGCACGCTGGAGTGGGGAGTCGTCGGGACGAGCGATGTACCAACTCTCGACCCTGCCCTCGCCTCAGACGCGACCTCGCTCAGCGTGGTATCCCTGGTGTACGGCGGGCTGGTCCGCTTCGACAACCAGCTCCGGGTGCAGCCCGACGGGGCCAGCAGCTGGACGATATCCCGCGATGGACTGAGGTACACGTTTCACCTCCGTCCCGGACTCCGGTTTGCCGGCGGCCGCCCGGTGACCGCCGGCGACTTCGCGGCGGCACTCGATCGCGCTCTCGGTCCGGAAGGCTCGGCCGGGGCCGCGTCCTTCTATCTCAGCGCCATCGCCGGTCAGACCGGCAGCGGGCAACCTCGCGGTATCCAGGTCGTCAACCGGTCCACGCTGCGCATCACGTTGAAGCGCCCAACTGCCCACTTCGTGGCGGAGCTGGCATTTCCTGTCTCGTTCGTGCCCGACGCCTCGATCATCGCGCGATACGGCCCTGGCTGGACCGACCACGCTCAGGGCTTCGGCCCGTACCGTGTACTTGCCTGGCAGCACACGCGCTATCTGACCCTGGTGCGCAATCCCCACTACTACGGTGGAACGCCGGCTTTCAAGCGCATCACGCTCCGCTTCGATGGACAGAGCGCGGCATTGGCGGCGTACCAGGCAGGCAAGCTCGACCTCATCTCCGGGGTTGACGCGGGGACAAGCCTCTCCGACCCCGCCGCCGGGATCGATCGCGTGCCCGCGCTTGCCCTCGACTATCTCGCCTTCAATACCACGCGACTGCCGTTCTTCCGGCTCAACGCCCGCCGCGCCTTCGCGTCGGTCTGGACGCCGAGCCTGGCGGGACCAGTGATGGGCTCGAGCGCTTTCCCCGCGCGGCGATTTCTGCCCTCGGCGTTCGGCATGGCCACGCAGCCCTGGCGAGCGTCAGCAGCGCCCCGCGTCTATCTCCGGCGGTCACGATTCACGCCAAAGTCTTTCCCGCACGTCACACTGGTACTCGAGCGCGATCCGCGGCTGGGACTTCTCGCCCGCCAGCTGCGCCGGCTGTGGAAGCGCGATCTGGGCATCGTCGTTACCGTGCAGCAGCTCGACGCATCCCGCTTCACCGAGATACTCAACCACCGCGCCTTCGATCTGGCGCTCGTACGGTGGGGCGCCGACTATCCCGACCCGCAAGACTTCCTGGGCACTCAGCTCGGTTCGTCACCTGACAACGTGTCGGGCTGGACACGGCCGATGTACGAACACGACGTGTTCCTCGCCGACACCTACAGTCCGACTGATCCACGACGCGCCGACCTCTTCCGAGCCGCGGCGACGTATGCAGCCGCCAAGGTGCCAATCGTTCCACTCGACGAGCCTGCGGTCACGGCGGTATTCAGGCCGGATGTGCGCGGGCTCGCGGTGACTCCGCTCGGTACGATTACGGGCGATTGGCGTCACGCCCGCTTTGTCCGGTGAAGTCAAGCGCCGCACGGGCCAGGATTTCGGAGCAGAGCGCCACGGACTCAATGGAGGCCCACTCAATCGCGGCGTGCGCACCCTCGCCGGAAGGACCCAGTACCACGGTGGGAATCCCGGCCGCCGCGAGGAGCGCCGCGTCCATCCACCACGCTTCCCCGTAGCGCGCCGGCGTCGTTCCAGACACACCGGCGGCAGCCGCTTCCACTGCCCGCACCACGGCCTCATTTCCGTCCACCTCGAACGGATCGCGCCAGAGGTCGAGCTCCGCATCGGCGTGGAAGTGGCTGTCCTCCCGGCCACGGGACTCCAGCCTGTCGCGGACCTCGGCCAGCACCGAGCCGCGCGACTCGCCGGGGAGGGTACGCCGCTCGATTCGAAGCGTGCACCGTGCGGGATAGCTACTGAGCTCCTGACCGCCCTCGATCAAGGACGCGTGGAGGGAGCCGGTGCCCAGGAGCGAATGCGGCGGCCGCGCCTGAATCTCGCCGTCGAGCGCCTCCAGGTCGACAAGCACGCGTCCCATGTGCGCGATCGCGTCGATTCCGTCGTGCGGGCGACTGCCATGGGCGGCTCGGCCATGGGTTTCGACGGTCATCCAGGCGAAACCGCGGTGCGCCAGGCAAATCCGGAGCCCGGTCGGTTCGGTCACGATAGCGGCGTCCGCCCGGAGCTCGGTGGCGATCGTTTCTGTGCCAAGGCTCGCATACTCCTCGTCCATCACCCCGGTCAGGGTCACGTCTCCCGCGGCCCCACCCGCTCGCTGAAGCATGGCGCAGGTCAGCATGGCAGCGGCCAACCCCGACTTCATGTCGAACGCGCCGCGCCCGTAGAGCCGGTCCCCCTCCACGCGCGGCTCGAAAGGCGCCGCCATTCCGGTCGTTCCAACCGTATCGAGATGAGCGTTGAGCAGCAGTGTCCGCCCCCCGCCGGTGCCTCGGACTCGACCGATTACATTCGGCCGCCCGGGGACGACCTCCCGGAGCTCGACCTCGAGACCCGCGTCGCGCAGCCATCCCGCCACGAAGCGGGCGACGTCTTCTTCCCCGGCGCCACCAGGAACGAGGCTCGGATTCACCGAGTCGATTGCCACCAGCTGGGACAGCAGCTCGACAACCTGGGTCCGGGTTGGTCTACCAACCGCTCCGCGGGGCGTGGACGGCATGCCAGCCTCCCTGTTTCCAACGCTATCATGGCGGTCATGGAAGACTCCTCGCCCGCGCTACTCGAAGCCGTGGCAGCACTGACCCTGGAGATCGATCGCCTCGTCATTGCCGGTCACCGGGCCGCGGCGCCCTTCGCCCGCCAGCTGCGCGAAGAGCTCGGGCTGAACCATATGCAGGATTTCGGCGTTCTGCCCACTTGCCGAAGGTTGCTCCTGGTGCCCCATGGCATGACACTCGCCGAGGGTCTGGCCCTCAATCGCTACCACCCACCGGAGGAGGTCAAGAGCACCTTGCAACGGCATGTCGACGAAGACCTTCTCACTTCCGGCGGCAGCCGCTATGCTGTGACGCCGTCGGGCCGAATGCTCCTCATAAGGCTGACTTCGATGCTCCAGACTGCCATCGACTCACTTTGGACGGATGGTGCGACGGTGCGCGGCGCCGTCACGGCCGCGAGCGCGCTGCTCAAGGCAGTTCCGGCGCTTCCTCGTGCTTTGTATCCGGCATTCAGTGCAGATCGCGCCGGCTACCTACCGCGTGATGCTTCGCCGGCATTTCGGCTCTGGAGCACGCTGGGCACGCTGCGCTACCTGCGCGCCGATGCACACGCACTCGCCTGGCGCGACGCCGGACTGTCTGCCCCGGAGATCGTCGCGTTGACCGGCCTCTGTGCCGGATGTCTCGCGGCCGGAAACCCGGAATCGCTCCATGGTCCCGCGTTGCTTGCCCTGCACGCGCTGGCAAGCCGAGGACTGGCGCACCGGTGCGGCACCTGGGAGGCAACCGATGCCGGCAGAGCATTGCGGACGGCGATCGAGCTGCAGACCAACGAATGTCACGCCCGGGCACTGCACAGCCTCGGGACAGCCACGCCGCAGGGGCTGGTCGAGCGTCTCCGTCTGCTTCCACCGACCTGACAGTTCGTGGATAGATCACCCAGCCGACGTCGCTGAGCGGCACGCCCGCGGCGTTCCGACTCCTGGCCGGGCGGTCGTCCTCGGGCTTTCTTACAGAACGCTTAACTTGGTCCGGTGGAATTTGACAGTGCAAGCGCGCCAGGTTGGGGGGGAGTACGATGGAAAGTGAGGGAACAGTTGTTCCCGGTCCGCACATCTCGATGTGCGGACGTCCCGGCGACAGGGAGGGAGGAAGCACAGCGGACAGCTCATTTGTGTGCGGGATTCATTCACGCGGAGATCTCGAGAGGAGGACCACCAGTGACTAGATTCGTCACTTCAGCGCTGCGGCCGACCGGCCTGGCGGCCGCACTGGCGCTCGTCATGATGTACCTGCAACCGCAGGTCGCATCGGCGGCGGCAGGTATTTCGCTGATGCCCACCGTGGGAACCCCTGGAACGACCGTCACTATCAGTGGTTCCGGGTTTCCGGCCAATCAGGCAGTCACCGTCGACTTCAACAACGTGCAGGTAGTTACCAACCCGACGCCGCTGGTCACCAACGCGACCGGCTCGTTCTCCGGCACCTTCAACGTCCCATCTCTGCCGCCCGGCTTCTATGCCGTGACCGCGATCGCCGGAGGGGTCGGGTCAGCAGCACCCTTCCAGGTGACATCCAGCAACAACACCACGACCCTCGCCTTGCAGAAGGCAGTGTCGGTGAATGGTGGGCAGTACGGCACGAATGTCTCGGCCAGCCCGGGCAGCACCCTGTCATATCTGTTGAGCTACGCCAACACCGGCGTCGTTGCCGCCGTAAATGCCACGATCACCGACGTGCTGCAGCCCGGACAGACGCTTCAGGCGGTTTCGCCCAGCTGCTCGCCGTCCACATCCGGCGGCGTTACAACCGTCACCTGCAATCTCGGCACCCTTCCTCCGTCGCCGCAGATCGGCTCGTCGGGCAACGTCTACATCGTCACGACGGTGAACACCGGTTTCTCCGGGACGATTCCCAACTCGGCGACGATGTACGCGGCGAACGCGGCAGCCACCACCTCAAATCCATCGACGGTGGTGAGTGTCGGAGTGCCGAGCAACCTGGTCACGCTCTCCAAGACCGTGTCAGTCAATGGCCAGGGGTACACGACCTCAGCCACCGCCAATCCCGGTGACCAGCTCGTCTACTCCCTGACCTACACCAATAATTCCGGAGTCACGGCGTCGTCGGTGGTGATCACCGACGCGATCCAGGCGGGTCAAAGCCTGTTTACCGTGTCTCCGTCCTGTACCATCAATGCCGGCACCTACACCGTCACATGCGCTGTCGGGAACGTTGCTTCCGGGAGCAGCGCTTCGGTCTACATTGGCGCGTTCGTCAACGCGACGTTCGCCGGGACCATCAGGAATATGGCATCGGCGACGTACAACGGCGCTACCGTACAGTCCAACAGCACCGTCGTGACGGTCGGAACTCCGGTGCCCACGCCATCCGGCACGCTGACGCTCTGTGGCCTGGTCAACTCCTACGCCCCGGCCGGTGGAACAGCGGGAGCGATCACCATCTCTGGCGTCATCGTGACCATTGCGCCGGGTGCCTCGGTGACCGGATCGATCGCGACCGGAGCCAATGTCTGCGTCGGCTTCGCCTTCAACAGCGCCGGCCAGGCAAACGTGCTGGTCGTCTCGTCGAACGCACCGGGCGTGGGGCTCGCCTGCGGTGTGTACACCCCGAGTGCCACTCCGGGATTCATCAACGTCGGGGGGATTCCCATCCAGGTCGGCACCGGCATCAACCTGACCCCCTTCCTGACGCAGGGATTCAGCTACTGCTTCCTGCTAACCCCCGGTGGTCAGATCTACGGCGTCCTGAGCGGCATACCCACCTCAGCGCACGTCGTCGCCGGCGGCTTACGCTACCGCGGCGAGATCTTCGAGTAGGCGCCACGCCACGCTGAAACAGTCAGGGGCGCGGCCGGTGGCCGCGCCCCTCGTGCGTCGGATCGGTCGTCGCAGGCACGCTCACGCGACGGTGAGCGTGGTCTTCGTGCGGTACGTTCGCTTGCCGACCGTGGTCAGTCCTCGTACGACCACAGACTGGTGCCGGTGCATTGATGCCGGCAGGCGGTAATGCAGGCGAGCCCATCCTCGCGAGCCGGTAAGTCCATGCAACGGCGCGTTCCGGCCAATCACAACCATCACAGTGCTGCGAGCCCGCGCATGAACCCAGACCGTCACCGCGTGCCCGGCTCGCTGGGTCCGCGGCTGCACGCTGACGTCGATGTGTCCAAACTCGATCCGGTACTGTCCGCTGGCGTTGACCGGCGTCGCTCCGTCCAGGCTCTGGATTGTGACCGTCGCACTATTGTCACTCCGTGTTATCTCGCTGCCGAGCTGGCGAAACGAGAATCGGGCGTCGCCCGCGGTGTCCGTCGTCACATCTCCCTGCTTTGCATCTCCATTCGGGAACGCGACGAGTACGTGCACTCTCGCGTTCGGCACAAACTGCAGATCGAGCACCTGCTGCGAGCCCGGCTTTACCAGACTGCGGAGACCGAGCCGGGGGACGACGGGAGGGCGGGTCGGAACGGGGGTCGACGTTGGAACTGGCGTGTTCGTCGGAGGCGTCGTGGCCGGCGGCACGGTTGGCGATGGGATGGGTGTGCCGGTCGCACCGCCGGACCCGCCGCCGGCGGCCTCCGCCAGCGTCACCGCCCCGTTCCCCTGGAAGCCCAGGGTTGCCTTCTGGCCCTGGTAGACGCTGGTGCCGTAGCCTGCCGCGAGCGTGCCGGCGACGGCCTGGGCCACACTCAGGCCGCCCGTCATCTGATTGAAGAACACGGCCGCTGACAGATAGTCATCCTGCGCGCTGCCCAGATGGTCCCAGCTGATGAGTACGCCGGCCCCCTGCTGCGCCAGCGCCTGCCAGAAGTCATTCGACGCCAGCAGCTCGCACCCATTGATAAACAGAAGAGCGTTTCCAGGAAACCGGCCGACATGCGTGACGATGAAGGACGAGGTTATGCCGTAGTAGAGCTGACTGCTGCCGGCCACTCCGGCGATCACCACCGTACCGTCGGCCAGATACTGCTGGACTCCCGGGTCACCATTTGCCGGCTCACCGCTTGCGACCAGACCGCGTCCCGACGCATCCACGCCGGAATGGGTGTGCATGTACACCACGTTGTACTGGGATAACGTCGTGAAGAGCTCTATCGAGACGGAAGCGTCATACGCCTGGTCTACCTGAAAGCCCGCCGATTGGAGGGCCGACACTTCAGGCTGACCGGCATACGGACCGAGGCCGAGCTCGGTTGCGAACGGCTCCCACACGGCCGCTCGCGCCCCACCGGGTGAGGCGGAGCGCGCGAGCGGACGCACGCGCCGCCCGAAGACACCCGACCGGATTCCGATTGTGTGAACGTCACGGGGTACGATGTCCCCTTCCACGCCATCTCGGAACCGAACCGTAAGCGTGTGTCCGTCTTTGCCACGGGCCACCGAGCGAACCGCCGCGTGCCTCAGCAGCCAGTGAGTGACGGCTCGCACCGCCGAGTGGCCTGACATCGCGGAGGCCGCGCTCAGCAGCCGCACGTCCGTTGATGCGGTAGCAGCGGCGGCGCCGGCGGACGGCGATGGGCGTGCGCCGAACGTCCCGGCGAGCACGAACAATGACAGGACCAGGGTCCTCGTATTTCTTGACATGATCCTCTCCAGGTGCATTGGCTCAGTCTATCCCAGGGCTCGCGAAGCGGTCGAGCCGGTCCAGGAGCAGTCTGGTATCCTTCCTCGGAATGTCGATTCGATCGGTTGCGCCTCGGCCGGCGCCAAGACGCGTCTGGGTCCAGCCGGCGCCCCGGGGCAGGCGGAGGCGGCATCCGTGGCTGCGGCGAGCGATGTGGTGTGCCGTTCTCCTTGTCGTGGCGCTCCTTGCCGCGTGGGTATACGTCCTCAACACGTATGCGCCGGGACTCCGCGCCGAGGTCCGCGGCGTCCCCGCACTGGTAGAGACACAGCTCGCCCAGCAGCACGCCCGGTACGTGCCGCTGGCCGGCATCTCGCCGAACTTGCAGCACGCGATTGTCGCCATCGAGGACCACCGTTTCTACAGCCATCCAGGCATCGATCCCATTAGCATCGTGCGCGCCTTCTGGGTCAATCTCACCAGCAAGCAGGTCGATCAGGGCGGAAGCACGCTGGAAGAACAACTCGTCAAACGCGCGTTTGTTCTCGATGACCGAAGTCCGCGCGCCAAGCTGCGGGAGATGGGTCTCGCCTGGGCGGCGGATCAGGAGTTCAGCAAGGCGCGGATTCTCGAGCTCTACCTGAACGCGGCATACTACGGTCGTGGCGCCTACGGCGTGGGCGAGGCCGCCGGTGTCTACTTTGGCCGCGATCCGGCGCATCTCACCCTGGCGCAGGCGGCGTTTCTCGCCGCGCTGCCGCAGGCGCCAACCGTCTATGGCGCTAACCCCACCTCGACGACGATTCAGGAGCGCTGGAGGTCGGTCCTGCGCGCCATGGTGAAGTACGGCTACTCCACCGCGGAAGAGGCAAGGACTGCCGAAGCGACTCCGCTCACGTTCGCTCTCCCCAATCCGTGAGCAGAATGCGGCGAGCGCGCCATTTCCCCGGCGACCCCAGGATGCGAGCAGGCTGCGTCCCCTGCTGAGCTAGCATGGAACTACACGCGGATACGCCGGTTCAGAGAGCCCATGGCAGGGATGCTCCTCCGGCGCGCTGGCACTGCCTACCTCCAAGGAGCGCATCATGCAGCAGAAGCTCGGTACCCTCAACGCCTATCAAGTTGCAGGACTGGCCGTGCTCACGAGCACTGTGGCAGCGATAGCAGTTCTCATCGCCCTGCGGCGCTTCATCGCGCCGGCGCCGGCTGAGCCCGGCAGTCGCGGTAAGGTGAGCCTGTCCGGACGAGGGCGGTCCGGTGTGCCGCACCATTTCAGCGAGGAGTTGATCGTCCCGGGCTTCACCGAGACGGGGGCGCAGGTGCTGGCCGAGGACGAATCCTCGGGCCGGTCTCCAGAGGGGGTTTGAGCGTCCCGCCAGGGGCGCTACGCCGTCGCACGTCCACCACGAGATTGCAGATGTCCGCACATGAGATCGACAACTACCTGAACGCGCTGGCCGAGCCCCAGCGCAGCACGCTCCAGCAGCTCCGCGAAACCATTCTCGAGATCGTCCCGGACGCTGAAGAGTGCATGAGCTACGGCCTTCCGGCCTTCCGTGTCGATGGGAAGGTGGTGGCCGGGTTCGCTGCTTTCACCCACCATCTGAGCTACCTGCCGCATAGCGGATCGGTGCTTCCCGCGCTTGGAGAGCAAATCGCCGGGTACACGGGCACCAAGAGCTCGCTGCACTTTCCGGCCGACCAACCGCTGCCCAGGCCGCTGGTCGAGAAGCTCATCGCGGTTCGCCTGCAGCAGCTGAACGGGAAGTAGGCGCCGGCCTCGCCCTCCCGACGTCGAGCTCGTGGAGCGGCTGCACATTCCTGCGGCGTGCCGCCACGACGTGAAGGGTTCGAACTTCTCCGGAGTCGGGCACGGGGACGCCAGCCCAGGGGAGTTGAGCGAGCTCTACACGTTGAAACGGAAGTAGACCACGTCGCCCTCCTGCATGACGTAGTCTTTCCCTTCGAGCCGGGTGTACCCCAGCTCCTTCGCCTTCGCCGCGCTACCTGCCTCGACCAGCTGAGCAAACGGCGTCACCTCGGCGCGAATGAAGCCGCGCTCGATATCAGAGTGGATAACGCCCGCCGCCTCGGGGGCGCGTGCCCCCTGCCGGACCGTCCAGGCCCTAGCCTCCGGGTCACCCGCCGTGAAATACGTGAGCAAGCCGAGCTCGCGGTAGGCGGCGCCGATAAACCGGGAGAGACCGGTATCGGTCACTCCCAGACTGCTCAAGTATTCGCGCGCATCGGCCTCGTCCAGCTCGGCAAGCTCCGCCTCAAGCTGGGCGGACACCACGGCGACCTGTGCTTCATTCTGCTCGGCTGCATCCTGAAGGCCTGCCAGCATGGACCGGACCCCGGTCTCGTCGGGCACGTCCGGGTCGTAGAGTGCCCCAAGCTGGCCCTCCGCGACATTTGCCACGAAAATCATCGGTTTGAGCGTGGTGAGCGACAGATCCTTCAACGACACCGTGTCGGCTTCGGGGACACCCGCGCTGCGGGCCGACTTCCCGGCGTCGAGCGCGGCGCGAAGGGCCTGAAGCGTCTGCTCCTCTCGCTGCGCCACGGCGTCCCGCCCACGCGCGGCCTTCGACGTGCGCTCCAGGCGCCGGTCGATGCGGGAAAGATCGGAAAGCTGTAGCTCGAGAAGAATGGTCTCCAGGTCGGCGAGGGGTTGAGCCGGCTCGGGCCCGAAACCAATGTCGGGTCGCGGGAAACAACGCAGGACCACGGCGAGGGCAGTCACACTCTGAAGCTGGCCGAGGAACTGGCCACCAAGGCCACCCTCCTGCGACCCGCCCTTTACCAGTCCGGCCACATCGACCATCTGCACTCCGGCCGGTACCACCCGCTTCGGCTTGAACATGCTCGCCAGCACATCCAGGCGTTCGTCTGGAACCGGCACGGTTGCCATCGTCGAGCGGCCACCGCCGCTGGTGCTGCGGTGAGTCAGCGCGTTGAAGAGTGCAGTCTTGCCCACGCCGGGCAGCCCGACAATGCCGACGCTAACGTTCACACGGTTCCTCCGATCGGTGCGCCACCCAATCTACCGTGAATCTCGATGGGGGGATGCGGTGCCGCCGCGCTCTCGCCCAGGGACACCGCGGTCCGGGGCTCGCCCGGCGAGGAGCAGTGGCTACACGCGGACCCTGGTGGGGTGTTTGCGGAGCAGGAAGTGGTACAAACCCCCGAAGAAGCTGCCACCCCACACACCGATCAGTAGCAGAGAGCCGAAAAGGAACACGGCGTGGACGCTCTCCTGACCCTGCGGGCTGAAGTACAGGTCGGCCAGCTTCAGCCAGAGCACGAACTCATCAAGAGTGAGGGCGGCGCCGACGCCGTAGAGCACCGCCGTCAACCTGATCCAGTGACGTCGCTGCCCTGACTGCAAGAGGTTAACCTGCAGGAACAGCGCGTACCCGACGAAGAGAAGCAGCAGGATTCCCCACACGAGGTGATGGATGTGCGTCCCGCCGGCTGAGACATTGTGGAACGGCCCGACCCCGGCCCGAATCAAGTTGACGATCGCCCGTACCACCAGGAACGTAAGGAAGAAGCTGACCGAAGAGAGAAACAGGAGCTCGCGCCGCAGGTCCTGGAAGTGCACCGCATACAGCAGGTGTGAGGCGAGCCAGCGCCTGCTGCTCCTCCCGACGTGGGCCCGAAAGACATCCCGGACTCGCGGATAGCGGCCGAGCAAGCTCTCGAACGCGGTGTTGGACAGTGCCAGGAGATGAACCGGGGTAATCGCCACGACTCCCGCCTCGTGGTGGTGCACATCCGACAGGAGGACCGCTTCCCCGAACAGATCACCCGCGGTCAGCGTTGCGATGGTTTCCTCCCGACCATCTCGTTCGACGTAGACCGACGCAGAGGCCTCGACCACCAGATACACTCGTTCGCCGATCTGGCCCTCGGCAACAATCACCGTATCCGGCGGATATCGTTCCTCGTGCATCAGACCAGCAATCACTTCTCGCACGTCGGCGGGAAGAGCGGCGAAGGCCGGGATACGATTCAGGAGCTTGACACGCTGACGCAGGGAGATTGTCGGCGCCACGCCGGCAGGCGCGGAGGCGGCTGGAGAGGCATCCATAGCTCGCCCATAGTGTATGCGCCGCACAGGGCCCCGTTCCGATCAGCGAAGCGCCGGGCAGCGAAGCGCCCTTCCCTCGCTCGATGTCGGAGGGAAGGGCGCTTCGTTCGAACCACGGACTCGAACGGCGCGTGTGACGCTACGACGCAGCCTCCTCGGGCCGTGCCGCGGCGGCGGCCGCGAGCTTGCCCGGCGACAGCCAGCGCTGGAGCACATCACGCAGCATCTGTCGAGTGACAGGTTTGGCAATGTAGTCGTCCATGCCCGCGGCGATGCATGTCTCGCGATCGCCCTCCATCGCGTTTGCGGTGAGGCCGATGATGGGCACGTGCCGGCCGGTCGTTACTTCGGAATTACGGATCTGGCGAGTCGCCTCGTAGCCGTCCATCTCCGGCATCATGCAGTCCATGAAGACCAGATCGTAGCGGCTCGAGCCATAGGCCAGTGTCTTCACCGCCTGAAGCCCGTTGCTCACGATGTGAACTGCATGCCCCAGCTTTTCGAGCTGCCGCATTGCCATGATCTGGTTGGTAACGTTGTCCTCGACCAGCAGCAGCAGTGCTGCGCTCTCGCCTTCGCCGTCGGTCACCAGCGGGGGAACGGGAGCCACTGGAGCCGGCACCTCGGCGATGCTCCTGGCGGGTGCCTCGGCCGGGGCGGACCGCTCGACATGGGCCGTCCGGGTGGCAGCATTCGCGATGGCATCCAGGATTTGCGACTGCTTGGCGGGTTTCGTGAGGTACGCGGCGAATCCGGCCTGAACGGCGGCCTCACCCCGGCCACGCTCATCCTGCGAGGTGAGCAGTATCACCTGCGTCCGGCTGAGCGCCGGGTCGCGGCGCACCGTGCGTCCCAGCTCGAGCCCGTCCATGTCGGGAAGGTTGTACTCGGTTACGACAACGTCATACGGCCAGGTGCCGGCGTCCTGCATCAGCGCGCGCAGCGCATCATGACCGCTGTCGCACTCGTCGACCCGCATTTCCCAGCTCTCCAGGGTCCGCCGGAGCGCAGCTCGCCCCATGCGCCGCTGGTCGGCCAGGAGTACGCGCAGTCCGGCCACCCCCGGACGGCTGGCCGATGCGAGCGTCTGGGCCGATCCGCGCTCGAAGACGGCGTGGAACCAGAAGGTCGAGCCGGCGCCCTCCGTGCTCTGCACGCCGATCGTGCCGCCCATCAGCTCAGTCAGGCGCTTGCAGATCGCGAGTCCCAGCCCGGTACCGCCGAACTTGCGCGTCGTCGACCCGTCCGCCTGCACGAACGGCTCGAAGAGCCGTTTCTTTGCGGTTTCCGAGAGACCGATTCCGGTGTCGGCTACTGCGAAGCGCACCGTGGCGATGGCGTCGGTCGCCGCCTCCAGCGTTGCCTGGACAACGACCTCGCCCTGTTCCGTGAACTTCACAGCGTTCCCGACGAGATTGAGCAGTACCTGGCGAAGCCGTCCGGGATCACCGCGCACCCAGGCCGGGATGGCAGGATCCACGTAGGTGACGAGCGACAGCTCCTTCTCGCGGGCGCGCGCCGCCAGCAGCTCGGCCGCTCCCTCGACGATCTGGTTCAGATCGAAGTCGACGCTTTCCAGAATCAGCCTGTCGGCCTCGATCTTGGAGAAGTCGAGAATATCGTTGATCAGGGTCAGCAGGGCCTGCGCCGAGTCGTCGACCACACCGATGAACTCGCGCTGCTCCTGCGTCAGCTCTGTCTCGAGCAACAGCTCGTTCATGCCGATGATGGCGTTCATCGGGGTGCGGATCTCGTGGCTCATGGTAGCCAGGAACTCGGACTTCAGGCGGGACGCCGTCACTGCCTGGTCGCGGGCCTGGGCGAGCGCTTCTTCCGTCCGCTTGCGCTCGGTGAGATTGGTGGCGACCAGAATCGCTCCCACGATTGTCCCGTCCCGGTAGCGCGGCACGTTCGTGTGCAGTACATAGAGGTCCTCGCCGTCGGCCCGCGTCATGTGGGTCTCATACGTGGAGGAGCGTCCGTCGTGCTGCTCGAGCAGCGCCCGCTCGACGATGTTCTGATCTTCGGCGACGGTGAAATCGGACTGGGTCCTGCCGATTAGCTCGTCAGGATCGTAACCGAGCATCTCTGCGTATGCGGGATTGACGAATTCGAAGTGACCGCACACGTCGGTCACGGCCAGGCCCTGGCCCATCGTGTTCATCACCTGGAGGCCGAAGTCGCGCTGCACCTGCAGCTCTTTCTCGGCCAGCTTCCGCTCGGTGATGTCGGCATACACGTACATGCTGCCGGTGATGTTTCCCGTGCCGTCACGGACCGGCGCGATCGACATCGAAAGGTCGAGCGGCAAGCCGGCCCGGGTCCGGCGGCACACTTCAAGATTGGTGATCGACTCGCCGCGCAATGCTCGGTCGCGCAGCTCACCCGACTCACTGGCATCGAACTGCGGAACGAACGGGAGCGGACGGCCGACCACCTCGTCCTCGCTCCAGCCGAAGGTTCTGGCCGCCGCGGCATTCCAGCTCTCGACGTTGCCCTCGAGATCGACGGTGACGATCGGTAGCGGCGACGCTTCGACCACACCGCGAATGGCAGCACTCGCCTCCCGCATCGCGCGCGCCTCCTGCTCCAGCGCAACCAGCTCGGCGCGTTCCTCTTCGGCACGTTTGCGCTCGGTGATGTCGCGAACGATGCAGGTGAAGGTGTGCACATCCTGCCTAACCGATTCGGAGCAGGCCATCTCGAGACACAGGGCGCGGCCCGAGCGGTGACGGCCGGTCATCTCCGTCGTTGTCAGGGAGCCGTTGACAGCCGAGCGCACATAGTACGAGGCGTCCGCCATGGGCGAGTTCCGGAGCTCCTCGTCCAGCAGCATCGAGAACTGCTGTCCGACCAGCTCATCCTCGGAGTAGCCGAAGATGACGGTGGTCGCCGGGTTGGCGTAGACAACGGTGCTGCGCTCGTCCATGGTAATGATGGCGTCGGACGCGCTGTCAGTGATGGTCCGGTATCGCTCCTCGCTTTCACTCAGGGCTTCCTGAGTGCGCTTCTGTTCCGTGACATCCTCCACCATCACGATGCCGTACTTCGGCTCGTCGGCAGCATCCCGCACCACCGACATCGTGAGGTGGCCCCAGATCACGCTGCCGCCGCGCCGCAGATAGCGCTGCTCCCCGGAATACTCTTGAATCGCACCGGAAAGGAGATGGCGCAGGGCAGTCTCCACCCTGTCGGCGTCGTCGGCGTGCACCAGCGACTTGAACTCCCGTCCAAAGAGATCGTCGCGCCGGTAGCCGAGCATCGTGCAGAAGCGGCGATTGACGAACAGGAACCTTCCATCGCGATCGGTGTGAGCCACGCCCACGGCCGCTTGATCGAAGGTGCGGCGGAACAGCTGTTCGACATCCTGGACCGCCGAGCCGGTCTGCTTCCGTTCGGGAATGTCACTCACCACACCGGCCAGATACAGTGGCTCGCCCTTCTTGTCCCGCACCAGTCGCACCGTGAAGGTGGTCCAGACCACGTGAGTGTCCTGGTGAACGAGGCGCTTCTGGACCTCATACGATTCGCACGTGCCCTGGAGTAGCTCCTTCAGCTGTTCAGCATCGGTCGCGTGATCGGCGCGGATCACGAAGTCGTCGAGCTGCCGGCCGTGCATGGCACTCGCCGAGTAGCCGAGCAGCGTGCGCAGATGCCGGTTGGTCTGGAGTAGCGTGCCCTGGAGGTCGGCAATGAAGAGGCCCACCGGTGGGCCGTCGGCGATGGCCTTCAGCCGAGCCTCGCGCTGCCGAAACGCATCGTCTTCCGCCTTCCGGCTTCTGCCTGCTCGCCACTCGGCGAAGCCGAGCGCAACTGCCAATGGTATGCAGGCCACGCCAACTGCAGCGACCAGCGTCTGCAGACTCTTGTGAACAGTGACGGCCTCGGCACAGAGCACACCGAAGACAACCAAACCAAGGACGAGAACGCCGCGAGATACGTTTGAGCGCACCAATGCCCCTCCCGAGACCTGAGATGTCCGTGGGCACGGCGATGGAGGCCGTGCCGCGCGGGTATGTCCATCGAACCACCCACTGCATGCTGGAAGTAGGGCCAGAAGTCCCAATCTCCGGGGGCTATCAGCCTTCCGGCGTGACGGAGCGGGAGGAGAGCGCCTCGCTACAATGCGGTCAGACAGGGAGGAGCGAGGCGCCATGACGGTAGAGGCAACGCCGGACATCACCTGGGAGCCTGGTCCCCGGCAGCTGGAGCGCAGCCGGCTGCAGGCATTGATGCGCCGCCACGGAATCGACACCTACGCCGATTTCTACGCCCGATCGATCGACGATCCGGAGTGGTTCTGGGAGGCGGTGGTGCGTGACGAGCTGGAGCTCGTGTGGTCGCGCCCCTACGATCGCGTCCTCGATCTTTCCGACGGTCCGGCCTGGCCGCACTGGTTCGTCGGCGGCCGATTGAACTATGTCGCCAACGCGGTTGATCGGCACGTCACAGGCGACCGTGGCGGCGCGGCGGCGCTCATCTGGGAGGGCGAGGAGGGCACCACCCGTACCCTCACCTACCGAGAGCTGCAGCGGGAGGTCAATCGGGTCGCAGGCGGCCTCCGGGAACTGGGTCTTGAGAAAGGTGACCGGGTCGCCATATTCATGCCGATGATTCCGGAGACGGCCATCGCTACCCTCGCTTGCTCGAAGGTCGGCGCCATCTACATTCCCATCTTCTCCGGTTACGGCACCAATGCAGTGGCGCTGCGGCTACGCGACGCCGGGGCCAGGCTGCTCATTTGCGCCGATGGCTTCTACCGCCGGGGCCGTGCCGTGCCCATGAAAGCCACGGCCGACGCCGCGGTGGAGCTCTCGCCGGATGTGGAGCGCGTTCTCGTGGTGCGGCGCTCCGGCGCGGAGGTGCCGTGGACCGAGGGGCGCGACGTGTGGTGGGACGACCTGGTCCAGAGTCAGAGCGACGACGCGGAGACACTCGACACGTCCGCGGACGATCCGTTCATGATCATCTACACGTCCGGCACAACGGGCCGGCCGAAGGGCGCGTTCCACGTCCATGCCGGTTTCCCGCTGAAGGCCGCCCAGGACATGGCTCACTGCTTCGACGTGCATGCCGACGATACCCTGTTCTGGTTCACCGATATCGGCTGGATGATGGGCCCGTGGGCAATCATGGGAACGTTGATCCTCGGCGGCACTCTGTTTCTGTACGACGGCACACCGGACTACCCGGAGCCGGATCGCATCTGGCAGATGGTCGAGCGGCACCACATCTCGGTGCTCGGCATCGCGCCGACGGTGATTCGAGCGCTCATGCCACACGGCGATGAATGGGTGCGCAAGCACGATCTATCATCGCTGCGCGTCCTCGGAGGTTCCGGCGAGCCATGGAACCCAGGTCCCTGGACCTGGTACCTCCAGACCGTTGGCGGCGGCCGCTGCCCGATCATCAACTACTCGGGAGGCACCGAAACTTCGGGCGGCATCCTGGGCTGCACCACGATCCTTCCGGAGCGGCCAACCTCTTTCTCGACACCGGTTCCGGGAATGGCGGCCGACGTGCTGGACGAGCAGGGAAACTCGGTTCGGGGAAAGGTCGGGGAATTGGTCGTGCGCAAGCCCTGGGTGGGGATGACTCACGGCTTCTGGGGCGACCGCGACCGTTACATCGAGACCTACTGGAGCCGCTTTCCTGGCATCTGGACGCACGGCGACTGGGCACTGGTCGATCCCGACGGCTACTGGTACATTCTCGGCCGCTCTGATGACACGCTGAAGGTCGCGGGGAAGCGGGTGGGGCCGGCCGAAGTCGAATCGGCCGCGGTGAGTCATCGGTCGGTGCTCGAGGCGGCGGCCATCGGCGTGCCGCACGAGGTCAAGGGCGAGACCGTCACCGTGTTCGTCATCCTGCGTCCGGGCCACGAGCCCAGCGACGAGGTGCGAGGCGAGATCCGGCAGGCGATCGGCGAGCAACTGGGAAAGGCGCTGCTACCGGAGGAGGTGCGGTTCGTGAGCGATCTACCGCGCACGCGCAACGCCAAGATCATGCGCCGCGTGATCCGGGCGCGCTACCTCGGCCGGGAGCTGGGCGATGTCACGTCGCTCGAGAATCCGGCGGCAATCGAGGCGATTGCCCAGTCCACGTAGGGTCAATCTCCGCCGAGTAGATCCTTGGCGATGACCATTCGCTGCACCTCGCTCGTGCCCTCGTAGATTCGCAGAATGCGGGCGTCACGGTACATGCGCTCGATGTCGAACTCCTTCATGTACCCCATGCCGCCATGCACCTGCACCGCCCGGTCCACCACTCGATTGCACATCTCACTGCAGTAGAGCTTCACGATGGCGGCCTCATGCGAAGCACGTTGCCCGCTGTCGATCTTCCAGGCGGCATGGTAGACCATCATGCGTCCGGCGTGGATATCGACCTCAGAGTCGGCAAGCATCCACTGGATCGCTTGGTTACTGGAGATTGGCCGGCCGAACTGGATGCGTTGCTGGCTCCAGCGCAGGGCGAGGTCCAGGGCAGCCTGCGCCTGTCCCACACAGCTGGCGCCGAGAGCGACCCGGCCGCCGTCGAGGGTCTGCATCGCAACAGCAAATCCGCGCCCCTCGTCGCCGATCATGTTCTCCGCCGGCACGCGGCAGTCCTCGAAGAAGATCTCGCTGGTCTTCGACCCGCGCAGGCCCATCTTTTCGTCGACCTTGCCGACGACGACACCCGGGTAGTCCCGCTCCACGACGAAGGCCGAAACTCCCCGGGCCGCTCGCTCCCGGTCGGTCGTGGCGAACACCACATAGAGATCGGCCATGGGACCGTTACTGACCCACAGTTTTGAGCCGTTCAGCACGTACGCGTCCCCATCCTTGCGAGCGGTGGTCTGGATGTGGGCCGCGTCGGAGCCCGCGTTTGGCTCGGTCAGGGCAAACGCGCCCAGCAGCTTGCCACCGGCCATTTCAGGGAGATAGCGTTGCTTTAGCTCGCTTGAGCCGCCCAGGGCGATCGCCATGCCGCTCAAACTACAGTGGCCGCCGATGATGTTCGAGTACGCGGCATTGACCGCGCCCAGCTCCTCGAGCGCCACGCAGTAGCCCAGCTCGCCGAAACCGCCCCCACCGTACTCCTCTGGAAACAGGATGGAGAAGAGACCGAGATCCTTCATCTCCTGCAGGATGTCGGGTGGCACCGCGTCATCATGCTCCACCCGCATGGTCAGGGGCATGAGCCGCTCACGCACGTAGTCGCGGACGGTGTCTCGCAGGAGCTTCACGTCGTCCGGGAGCGTGAAATCCACCGGCGTCTCCTTCTCACCAGCCGTAGCGTGCCCGGGCGTGCCGGGCCTTCAGCGCTTCGAGTCTACCCGAAGAACGCGTCCCACCACTGCTGCCAGGTAGGTTTAGGAGCCGCCGGTGGCGGCGGTGGCGGCCGGCGAACGCGCTCAACCGGCGCGGCCACCGGAGCGGTGTGGACGAGGGTATCGCCCGGGAAGGTGTAGCCAAGCAGATCGCGCGCCTGTTCCGCGACGTAGTCCGTCGACTGATAGTAAGGCAGAGAGCGTCGGATACTCTGGTTGTCGCGTGACGTCTGATAGTTCGCCGTCTGCAGTGCGTTGGCCTGAGCCTGGAGGCGGTGAATCTCCTGATCCTTTTCGACGAACTTATATGCAAACAACGCCATCACCAGGGCGAGAACCATATAGGGAATCCGGACGCGCCAGCGTCGTGTCAGACGTCGCGGGCCGGCCGGTGCGTTGGGTACATCCGTCATGGTTGCTTACCCCACATACCGATCGAGCGCTGCGTCCACCGCCTCGCGAGCCGTCGACACCCGCACAATTGCTTCACTCGAAACTCCGCCCTTCGCCAGCTCCCAGGTGCCCAGGCCAATCACCGGCTTCCCGGTCTTGAGCGAGAATCCAATCTCGGACAACGTTCCCCACTCGCCCCCAATGGCGATGACCGCGCCGGCACTGTTCACGACCAATCCGTTCCGCAGCTGGCCCATGCCCGTCGGGATGGCAACCTCGACCGCGTCGTCGGCGTCATGGGGGTCAATCCCGGGAAGGAGACCAATCACCAGACCTCCCGCATCACCCGCTCCGCGCGACGCCGCGGCCATCACTCCTCCCCGGCCGCCGGTCACGAGGACTGCATCCGCCTCCGCAACCAGCTTGCCCACGGCGTAAGCGAGCTTCGCCATGTCCTCCTCACATTCGCCTGCTCCGATGACCGCGACGACACGGCGTCGCGGGCGCGGGGCCGGCTCAGACATGGTGAAAGTGTACCGCACCGCCGGGGCCAATGGAAGGGGAGACGGCGCCCTCATCCACGCCTGCCCGGAACGAGTCTTGCAGGTGGCGATGGTGCAGCTCCTGTTGGGGTACGCTCGACCGCTGGGAGCGGGTGTGACCCAGCGTTACGCTCCAGTGTCCAGGAGGATTTTCCATGGCCCAAACCATCAGCACCGGAATGGAAGCATACGCCTGCGACGGTACGAAAATCGGCGCGGTGCGGCGACTGTTCTCGGCTGAAGCGCCCGCCGCCGCCGAAGCGATCGACGCCGGCTCGACCGCATCCAGCAATCTGGAAGCCAACGAGTTCACTCAGCTGAGCGAGATACCGGCGACCTACAACGTCGGGACCGCCGGATCGATGGGATCGGGGCCCGCACGGGCCGCCGGAATCGCTCCATTTCCCGGTCCTTCCGGCTCGGGTGGCGACTTCGCGCCCTCCGACACCAAGTACATGGAGATTCGCCATGAAGGGATGCTGCACCTCCATGGTGAGTCGCTCTACGTGCCCTACAGCGCGGTCTCCTCGATTTCCGAGACCGCGGTAACGCTCAACTGCACGCGGGAGGAGGCCGAGCAACGATACTCCACCGAACCACCCGCGCTAACCGGAGAACCCGCCGCGCCACGGGCCGAAGCGTAGATCGGCCCACGCCGCGGCTCCGGCCTTCTCGTCAGACGGAGCTCAGTCGCACGCCCTCACAGCGCCGCCGTGCGTCGAGCGCAATGGAGCTCCCGCGCCGCCTGGCGCGGCCCGAGCAGCGGGTACCGGAGTGCAGTAAGAGCCCTGCAAGAGGGACAATTGACTCAGTGACTCTTCCATGACGGTGCACCGGCTCGTACGCATAGCGCGTTTCGTGCTGGCGACGTCGGTTCTCTGTGGCGCTCTCCAGACTATCGGGGCGCAAGCAAGTAGTGGCCCGCTGCCGGCAACCCTCTACCCGGCGCGAACTAAGATCACGTACTTCCCGACGCTGTCGAACGCCCAGGTCGACTGCCAGTGGGGCTTCGATTGCGTGGGAGGCTCGGGACCGGCTCTCGACCCGCTCTTCCATTCGCTGACCCAGGACGAGCTTCACCGCACCGGTGGCTGGGGGCAGGAAGGAAGCGTGAACGCACGAGATCGGCTCTTGCTGTTCTTCCTATTCGTCTCGCAGTACGATGCCGGCATGGGGCCTGACAGTGTCCCATGGAACGTCGAGGCCTTCCGTGACCTACGACTGACCACCCACGAATACGGCTATCTCAGACTGGCGCCGGCGCCACATCTGCTTGCCGGGGTTGGTACCGGTGGGGTCATCACGCGCTACCTGCACACGGGCGTGTATGACACGCTCCTGCTTGCCTGCTGGACAGGCTCCATGGACGTCGAGGCTCTCGCGCTTTACGACCACGGTGCATCGAAGGAGCGGGCCCTCGCGCTCCGCGACCTCGTTCGGCAGGTACGAGCGGCTCTCCGCTGAGGACTCCCTTATCTACCGTCCCGCTGGGAACGTTGCGACCGCGTGGTGGATTCGCCAGTCACGTGTCGCCTTCCCCCGCGAGATGCACGTCCAGAAGAGCCGCATCACCCTGGATGACTCGTACGCGCACGCCATCGGGGCGGCGCGGAAGCTCCAGTGCGGGAGAGCGCGCAACGAGGACCCGATCGATCGTATCGCCCGCCGCACTGGCTATCTCGACTGCGGCTCCGGCAGGAGCATGGTCGATCGACACTGTCGTCCTGCCACGGGCAAAGTGACAAGTGATCGCCACCTCACGGCGAAAGATGCAGCGGCGCACCGCGAGCGTTCCCGGTTCGATCTCGATATCGGTGCGCCCACCGGCAATAAATAGGTTCCGGAGGCGCAGTGCACTCCAGTGAGGCGGCAGGACGGGCCGCACACTGAAATGCCCTTCTCGCAAGCGAAGACCGGTGAATCCGAACAGGATCGCCTGGAGCGCGCCGCCCACACCGGTACAGAAGAAGAACTCGTTATTGGTCGGGGTCTCGCTGAACGACCAGAACGGCCCCTGGGTGTTAGGGACGAAGCTGCGCCGCAGGTAATCGTATGCCTGCCGTGCCCGACCAAGCTGCGCCGAGATGATGGCATAGACGCTAAACGACATCGCCGGTCCGTTGGCGTCGATCACCCCGGCGTAGTAATCGAGGTCCCGCGCCACCTGGTCGCGATCGTCGATGTACTCGAGCGGGAAGGTGAGGAGCTCGACATCGGCCTGCTTCGTCACCCTTCCGTCGTAGCCATCGAACTCCAGGTGTATCTGCCCGGCAGCGTCGTAGGGCACGTGGATCTTCTCTGCGATGAGTTTCCACTCCGGTGGCGCTTTTTCGCCGAGGAGTCCCGCGGCGCGCACCGCGACGAGCAGGGCCAGCCGCACCGCGGCGTTGGTAAACGCATCGTTGTCAACGTGTTCGGCGTATTCGTCGGCACACACCACGTCTGAGATTTCGTAGCGCCCGCGCGCGCTGTTCCACTCCACCCGGCTCGCCCAGAACTCCGCGCACTCCTTGATGACTGGAAACCCGTGGAGGCGCAGCCACTCGAGGTCCAGCGTGTTCAGGTAGTACCACCATTGACCGATCGCGACGTCCGCGGTGATGTGGAGCTGGAAGTCGCCCGTCTGGGCCCAGGATGGCGTCATCTCTTCCCCGGTGAACGCGCCCTCCCACGGAAACTGCGCCCCGTTGAAGCCGTTGCGGGCGGCCCGCTGACGTGCCGCGTCGATCGTGCACTCGCGGTACGCCACGCAGGCTTGGGCCAACGCCGGGTGGGTGACCAGCAGGCTTGGATACATCCAGAGCTCGGCGTCCCAGAAGATGTGCCCGTTGTACCCGTTGCCGGAAAGGCCCATCGGCGCGATACTCCAGCGATCCTCCTCCCACACACTGCTCCAGAGATAGGCCAGGCCGGCCCGAACGAAGGCCTGCGCCTCGGGATCGCCTTCGATCTCGATGTCGGTCTCCCACAGCCGCTCCCAGGACCGCCGGTGCTCGCGGAGGGCCGTCTCGAAGTCCGGGGATGCTGGCAGTGGCGGGCTGAGCTGCTCAGCCCCTTCCAGTGACGTACACAGACGCATGGTCTGTACGACGTGAGCGGTCGACCCAGCGCGCACTCGCGACGACAGCCGTTTCCGCAGCTCGGTCTGGCCCACGTGCTCGTCTGCCGCGGACCAGCTTCCTGCCTGCAGAGAGACTACGGCCGCCACATCGATGCCGTATGTCGGCACGTGACCGCGCAGCCACAGCCGGTCGACATCACTCCCGGCTTCGCGCACGTCGAGATCACCTCCGGGGCGAACATGGAGGCCGACCAGGAGAGCAACATCCCCGTCAAACTCGGGGGTGACTGCGAGACGGAGAACTCCAAGATGTGGATCGGCCCGTGAGAGGAAGATCTCCTGTTGAAGGCGCACGATACCGCGCTCCTCCTCGAGCGTGAGGGTGGTCGTCACGAGCGCCTGACGTAGGTCAAAGCGACGCCTGTAATCGAGTACCGCCGCCGGAACGCCGTACCGTACCCAGTTCCAGCCGGGTAAGACGGCGAGCCGGTCGACTCCATCCGGTCCGGAGCGGCTATACAGGCCCCGGATATAGCAGTCACTGGCGACGGACTCGAGCAATGCCCCGCCGTCCCAGCCGAGGCTCATTCCCATGTATCCGTTGGAGAGGTAGAGGGGCTCAGGGCGCGGGGCGAGCGTCTCCAGCACCCAGGGATCACGTTCGCCGGTCTCGACCGGAGCTGATCGCTCCGGCAGCGCATCGCGGTCGGTCGCACCCATCGACTTCAGTCCTCTCCGGCGTCACCCTGGTGACTGGTCTCGGCGATGGTCCAGCCCGGACGGGATGAATCGACCGCAAGTTTCGCGCCGTCCCACTCAAAATCAAACGTCGAGTCGCCAATGCGCACGTTGGCGAGACGGGCTCCCGACCATCCGGGAGGGAAGCATGGGTGCAGATCGAGGTGGCGGCGTCCGGCAGCCGGCCTGATGCCGAATATATGTGCTGCAACGGGCCATGCCACACCGTAGCCCGACCATGCCTGAAGGAAACAACCTCCGTCCGGAGTAATCTCCGAAATCCCGCCCGGCATATGGGACTCAAGGCAATCAGTCAGGGCGCGCACGTAGCGCAGCGCGACGTCCGGCCTCCCATGCGCGGCCTCGGCAGCCGCCATCACACCGGTGCTGATGCTCATGGCGTGGGCCCGGTCCAGCCCGCTGATGAAGAGCCCTTCCGGACCAGTAAACTCGGGGCTCTCCAGTCGCTCGAGCACGCGCCGCGCCCGGTCGGGGGGCGCAAGGCATGTCGCAACCGGCGAGAGCACGATCCAGTGCTTGAGCAGCCACGGCCGCTTGCGGTCCGGCTCGGAATCGGTCTCCGCCCGCCGCAGCAGGGATTGAAGCTCATCCCGCGCTGCTCCCGCCCGGGTCGCACCGTAGTAGAGATTTTCGCCAAGGGCGAGCCACCGTTGCAGCCGGGGCACCATCTCACGGGGCGTGGCCAGCATGTCACCGTACAGGCCCTCCTCCTCGAGCCAGAACGACTGCAGCGCCTCTCGTAGCGTTGGAGCCAGCTGCCTACACCGCGCCGCCACGGCCTCATCACCAACCTCCTCCGCCATGGAAGCAAGGGCCGCCGCTGCCGCCGCGGTCGATGCAGCCGCATCGACGCACTGAAGGTCCAGCCCCTCGCGTTCGGTAATCCCGTAGCCATAGGGCAGCAGGTCGTCGCCCCGGCAGCACCTCCCGAGGGTGTAGCTCAGAAGCCCCAGTCGGCAGAACTCATAGCTGCGTTCGAGGAATGCTCGATTTCCGGTCCAGCAGAACGTCTGCCACACGGCCGTGACGAACTGTGGTGTCTCCTGGACGTTGCCCGGATGGACCACGACACCGGATGAAGTGCACTCATGGATGACGCGGCCCGCGTCCGGCCCGTCCATCGGGCTCCTTGACCTGATCAGGTCGAGGGTCGATATCGCCGCCTCGTGCTGTCCCAGCGCGAGCGCGCCGAGCACCGCAAACCACGAATCACAGCCGAACCACCACGGATACTCCTCGAGGCCAGCAGTGATGCCGCGACCAATCCCCGGGACGTCCCGCACCAGCCAGTCGTAGTCGCATTTCACCCAGGTCCACGCCCGGCGGAGCGATGCATCGGGCACATCGAGCGCACTCCGTCCAAGCAGCCCCTCGTACCGTTCTTGTTTTTGCTCCCAGAGCGACTCGGCGTTGTCGCGCGCCCGCGTGAAACTTCGAGCCGCGTCCGGGAGACTATGGCTCGAACCGGCGACAGTGAAATCGATGATGCCGGCCCGTGGACCGATGTCGAGATCGAGCTCCAGCGCGACCAGGTGGTTCGTGTCGGTAGTCGCGTGGGATTCGCTGCTCCCGGCTTCCACCGGGCGCGCGCAGTTCTCTCCGCACCGCGCACCGACCACGACGTAGCGGCGCCGCGGGTCATCTCCACACACCCATGCTCCCAGCTCGGGTACGAAGCTCGAGGCGAAAGCACCGGGCTCATCGCGGGGCCAGACACCTCGCAGGTCGACAGATGCCATGAGCCGCGCGGTGATGTGACGCTCCTGCTCCGATCGAACAGTGTACCGTACGCACAGCGCCGGCACACCGTCGGGAACGTACTGCCGCCGCGTCACACCAACGCCGCCCCCCAGGACGAACTCGTGACTGGTGGCGAAGGGCTCAACCGTAAATGAGAACGCCTTCCCAGCCGCCTCGCCGTCGATCTCGAGCCAGAATCCGTCGAGCAGCTTGATCGGGTGGGCCCAGAGACCGCCCATCTCTCCTCTGGTGTGCCATCCCAGCGGGGGAAACGACCCGTCCTGAGCGCCCACCAGATAGGCACGATCCCCGGCCGCGACAAACGGCTGGGAGAGATCGTCGACTTTCTCTATCCGAATCGTTTCGACATCGGGCACGCCGTATCTCTCCGCTCCGGCCAGGCAATTCTGATTCCATGATCGCACACGTGTAATCACCGCGCGCTGGATAGAATCGGCCAGCGGGAGCCAGAAACGCGACCAACGCCCGGTGGTGCTGAGCGATGGTTGACAGGGCCCCCTGCCTACCCTATGATGAAAATACCAAAACGTTTCGGACTTCTCGGCGGGGCAGTTTCACCGTCTGAAACGGTAGGCACGCCTCTTGCTGCATGTGCCGCAGAGGGGAGCACGAAAGTGCTGCGATGGTTACGATCAGAGATATCGCCCGGGAGGTAGGTCTCTCGGTGACGACTGTCTCGCGGGCGCTCGGCGGCCACGACGACGTTGCCGAGAGCACCCGGGCGCGCATTCACGAAGTGGCCCGGCGGCTGGACTATCACCCCAATGCCGCGGCGAGAAGCTTGCAGAACAGCCGCTCCAATGCGCTGGGCCTCGTCATCCCACTGACGCTGCACCGCTCGTACGATGCCTTCTGGCTCGAGTTCATCGGCGGAGTGGCAGCGGTGTGCGCGCGCAACGGCTTCGATCTGTCGCTGTCGGCCGCGGACGCGCCGGTCAGGGTGCCGGAAGCATTTCAACGCTGGATTCGGGGTCGGCGGGTCGACGGATTGATTGTCTGCGATGTCCGTAGCGAGGACTCTCGCCTGGCATATCTGACGCGGCATCGTGTCCCGTTCGTGGCCTTCGGCCGGACCACCGGTCCTCTCGATTTCCCATATGTCGACGTCGACGGGGCGGCCGGTGTGCTGCAAGCGATGGCCCACCTGACCGAGCTCGGCCATCACCGGATCGGATACCTGGGCGTTGACCCCGCCTTCGGCTTCTCGCACTTCCGGCTTGCCGGATACAGAGAAGGGTTGGCGCGAGCCGGGTTGCCGTACGATCCCGAGCTGGTGCTGGAAGGCGTCACCGAGGCGACGGCGGCAGGCGCAGCGCGCCGGTTGTGCAGCCTGCCCAGACCGCCGACCGCGGTCTTCGCCGCGGTCGACTTCCTCGCCCTCGCTCTCCTGCGCGTCGCCCGAGCTTCCGGTATAGCAGTTCCCGCTGACCTGTCGCTGGTCGTCTTTGACGATAACGTGCCGGTACAGCACGCCGAGCCACCTTTGACGGCACTGAGCCAGTCCAACCAGCGGCTCGGCGAGGAGGCCGCAGAGCTTCTACTTGCGCGCGTGGCCGATCCGCACGGGCCGCTAACGCAACGGCTCGTCGTGCCCACGCTGGTGGTTCGGGGCTCAACCGCTCCTCCCGCGGTTCCGGCGCCAGGATGGCACGAGGCGGCATCAACGGCGGCCGCGTCGTTCGGTGCAGTCCCAACGGTCGGGCCCGCCGAGCCGAAAAGAGTCCCTTCATGACGATGTGTATTGAAGGAGCAATTGTCGGAGCAGCCAGCCGGCGCCGCGCCAGGGCGGCGCGCGCCGGGTTGGAGAGTTGTACGCAACCAGAGAGTGGAGGTGACGCCGGCGAGCAGGAGTGACGATTTTTCGACGACCGAATAACTGTCTCAAGTACATGGAGGAGAGCACATGCGAGCATCGAGCTTCCTGGCGAAGCTAGCCGTCGCGGGCGTTGTCATCGCGTCTCTCGGCGTGGCAGCCGGAACGCGAACCGTTGCGCCCACCCAGGCGGCCGGGTCGGTCAGCCTGGCTACCTGGTCGAGCAATCCGACCGAACAGGCCGGTCAGAAGAAGCTGGTTGACAGTTTCCAGAACAAGTACGGCACGACCATCGACTTCCAGGTGATCAACGGCGACTACCCGACGGTGTTGAAGGCACGGTTCACGGCAGGCACCGCACCGGATGTCTTCTACATCAACTCCGACTACTTCCAGGACTTCGCCTCGTCCGGCGCCCTGATGAATCTGGACTTCCTGAAGAACGTCAAGAGCTTTGGGTACGACCAGTACTACAAGAACCTGCAGGTGGGGTACATCTACAACAAGCACATCTACGGGCTGGTCAAGGACTACTCCACTCTGGCGCTCGAGTACAACAAGACCATGTTCAAGAAGGCCGGCATCAAGGCCCCGCCGAAGACCTGGGCTGAGCTGCAGAAGGATGCCTGCAAGCTAACGAACCGGGCCAACAAGGTGTACGGCATCTCGCTGTCGGCCGATCCGGCTCGGTGGGCCGCCTTCCTCATCCAGGCCGGCGGTGGCAGCACCGGTGGCGGCGGCATTCTGAACAAGGCCCAGACCAAGGCGTACATCAAGAGTGCCGCCGGCCTGGCGGCGCTCAAGTTCTACGCCGGACTGGTGCAGAAGGGTTGCGCCGCACGGCCCGATCAGGTCGGCGCCGGCTGGAACGGCGAGGCGTTCGGCCGCCAGAACGTGGCGATGGCGATCGAAGGCAACTGGATCACTTCCTACCTGCAGCAGACGTTCCCGAGCCTCAACTGGGGCGTGGCGCCGCTGCCGGTGGACAAGAAGGCCGGGAACCTGGCCTTCACCGCCGCCTATGGCGTGTACGCTCGCACCAGCAACAAGTCCAACGCCATCAAGCTGCTGGAGTACCTCGCCGGGAAGTCCGGAACGACCGTCTGGTCGCACGTGGTGGGCTATCTGCCGGCTCGCAAGGACGTCAAGCCGCCTGCCGGAACCAAAGTCTTCGCCGACCAGACCAAGTACGCGAAGGACTGGTTCTTCCCGCCCGGCTTCACCAACCGCGCCCTGACGCCGATCGGAAACGACATCCAGGCCGTCATGGACGGCAAGATGTCCGCCTCGTCGGCCCTCAACGACATGCAGAACAAGGCCACGCAGGCGCTGCAGAACGTCCCCTGACGTAGTCACGGTATAGCGATGGGCCGGGCGGCCGCCCGGCCCATCGGTTACTTCCCGGGAGGATCGTATGGCTGCTGGCTCGACCCCCTCTCAGCCGGCCGCACTGCCGGCCGCGGCACAGGCAGCGGCCGAGCCGCTCGCGACGGTACGCTGGCGCCCCGAGCGACGGTACAAGCGCGACGAAATGATCATGGGGTATCTATTCGTCCTGATCCCCTTTGCGATCTTCATCACGTTCTCGTTCGGCGCGATGATCTTCGACTTCTGGATCAGCTTCTACCACTGGGCGATCCTCGACTCCCCCCGGTTCGTGGGCTCGGCGAACTACAACTACCTGTGGCACATCGATACCGTCTGGCTGACGGCCCTGGGGAACACCGCCCAGTACTGTCTCGTCGTGGTGCCCCTCCAGACGGTTATCGCCTTCACGCTTGCCCTTATCGTCAATCAGAATATCCGCGGCCGATCGTTCTTCCGCACCACGTTTTACTTTCCGTCAGTGACATCGTCCGTCGCGATCTCTCTGATCTTTCTCTTCATCTTCAACAACTTCGGCCTGCTCAACTTTCTGATCTCGGAGCTCCCGGGACACCCTTCCGGACCAAACTGGTTGGGCGACCCCGCGTACGCGCTCAAGTCGATCATGGGGCTCAACATCTGGACCACGACGGGAACGCTTATGGTGGTCTTTCTCGCGGCGCTACAGGACGTTCCACGCGAGGTGCTGGAGGCCGCGGCCATCGACGGCGCTACCGGCGTCAAAGCGGTCACCCGGATCGTCGTGCCGCTCATCCGGCCGGCGCTGTTCTTTGTCGTGGCAAACGGCCTGATTGGATGCATGCAGATCTTCGACCAGGCCTTCATTCTGTCGCAGGGCAGCGGCGGTCCGAATTACTCCACCATGACTGCCGTCCTGTACATCTACATCCAGGCCTTCACCAACAGCTACTACGGTGTGGCTGCGGCAGCCTCGGCCATGCTGTTTGCATTCATCTTCGTGGCAACGCTCGTGGTAAGGCGGCTCATCGGCGGAGAGGAGGGCCGATAGATGGCCTACAGCATTGGCGTCAAGCGAGCCCGTGGTCCCTGGGCGGTGTCCAAGGAGGCGCTGTTCTACATCGTGCTGATCGGATACTCGATCATCACGGCGATCCCGTTCCTGTGGGGCATCCTGACCTCCTTCAAGTCACTGCCCGAGAGCGCAAAGAGCCCGCCGACCGGCATTCCCCTGCACTGGACGCTATCGGCGTGGACCGGTCAATACGGCGTGCTCACCTCGGGAAATTTCCCACGCTGGTTTGTCAATAGCCTGTTCGTCGCCGCCGTCGTCTGCATCGGCAATCTGTTCTTCGACTCGCTGGCCGGCTACGCCTTCGCCCGCCTGCGCTTCCCGGGCCGGAACTTCCTCTTCTTCCTCGTCCTCGGCACGATGATGGTTCCGGCCGCGATGACCCTGCTGCCGGTGTACGTGATCCTCACCAAGATGGGCTGGATCAACACCTACCAGGGGTTGACCGTACCGTTCATGGTGTCGGCCTTCGGCATCTTTCTGATGCGGCAGTTCTTCATGTCCCTGCCGGTTGAGCTCGAGGAGGCGGCACGAGTTGACGGCCTCGGCCGCTTCGGGATCTACTGGCGCATCGCGCTGCCGCTAGCCAAGCCCGCTCTGGCCACGCTTGGAATCCTGCAGTTCCAGGGCAACTGGGACTCCTTCCTTATGCCGAGCTTTATCGCCAATACCAACAACATGTTGACGCTGCCGGTCGGCCTGCAGCACTACTCGTTCCAATTCACGACGTTCTGGCCGGAAGTCATGGCGGGGTCGATGATCGTGATCATTCCGATCCTGATCATGTACATCTTCGCCCAGCGCTTCTTCATCGAGGGCATCGCCAGCTCCGGTGTGAAGGGCTAAGATTGCCCTCAACATTTCTGGCGCCACAGTGCCGATAGCGAGCGTCACGGACATTAACGGCGACCTGTGAGTGGTCCGCCTCGCGTGTTGGACGGGCGGTGCGTGAGCCCTCTTCGAGTAGAAACCTGCCGAACGTCAAGACTCCCGCGGCCGGATGCGCCTCCTGCTGGCTCGCGAACTCCGACCGCAGCTCAACTGATCACGGAAGCACCCTGACTGGAAAGGAGATTACCTCGCGGCCACACGTGTGGTGGTACGCATGGAACACTGTGTTGATTCTTCACAGCTTGCCGGCAAAGGCTTGCGGTGCAATACTGAAATTGCGGGCCGATTACGCAGGGAAGGAGGGCCACGCCAGCGGCAGTTTGAACATCGATCTCGGGTAATCGCCTCGGGGCCGTGGCCGGTAGTTCCAAATATCTCCGTCAGGATTCGGAGCGATGTATACAAAACTTGATATCGGCACGGCTGCGGCGCATACTGGGGTATACGCCAGGTTATTTCCGGGATCAGGCGTCATCGCGGCGGTACTGAGCCACCTACTTTCGCGATCGTTAATAGAGCTGAGCGCGATCCACGCCGGTCGCGTGGTGGTTGGTGCAGTAGCATGGCACCCGTGACTGCACTCGGGATTACCGCACGATGGAGAGGACATCGGCTTCGGGGCGCTTCCCAGGGTGTCGATGGTTTCCTAGCGACATTCGCTTTCAGGATTCGGAGGAAGCAGTAATGAGACGACTCGTGATCGCATTCCTTGGAATGCTTCTCCTGGCCTCGTCGGCAATCGGCGCGAACCGAGTAGTCGCGTCGCAGGCTCATTCGGCCAGCGCAGCACCGGCGAGCAAGCTTACGGGCTGCGACGGCAAGGGCACGGTGAGCTATATGTTCTGGGGTGACAGCGGTGATAACGCCGCGCACCTGGCGAGCATCAAGGCCGCCGAGAAGGCCTGTAAGGGCCTGCACGTCAACCCGATCTGGGACTCGGGGAATTACGATACCGATCTGGCCACCAAGGTCGGGTCGGGCAATGCACCTGACCTCTTCCAGCTCGACGCCTCGAAGCGCATCCCCGAGTACGTGTCGCTGGGCGCGCTCGCCCCCATCGACAGCCTGGTGAAGCAGTACAAGGTCAACATGAAGAAGGTGTACTGGGCGCAGTGCGTGAATGAACTGACCTACAAGAAACATCTATACGGATTGCCGCGGACCTGCAGCAACCAGAGCCTGCTCTTCTACAACAAGGAGATGTTCACGGCCCGAGGTGTCAAGTTCCCGACAAACAACTGGACGTACACCGACCTGGCGAACGCGGGAAGGAAGCTGTCCGGAACGTACTCACTGCCACATGATTCGACTTCGCAACTTCGCTTCGGCCTGGCATTTAACCATGACGACTTCCGGGTCGAACAGTTCATGTGGGACTGGGGCGGCGACTGGCTGAACAGCAAGCTTAACGCCTGCACGATGACGAGCAAGCAGGCCCGGGCGGGACTTCAGGCTCTACACGATCTTTCGTACAAGTATCATGCGGCGCCGACCGCAGCGCAGGCCAGTGGTCTGCCCGACTACTTTAGCGGCTTCCAGAAGGAGCGATACGCGATGGCCTTTATGGGCCCGTGGGCGCTCGACTATGCCTTCGGAAAGAAGCCCGGTGGCACCCCACAGATCAGCTTCAACTGGGGCGTCGCCCTCACTCCGAAGGGACCGGTGACCCGGCAGGCAGTCATGGCGGCGACGGGACTGGTGATTTACAAGAGTTCGAGCGCGAAGAAGGCAGCGTTCTGGCTGGCTCGCTTCGATTCAGTAGGCCCGGGAGCCGTTCTTACCGGGGCGTACGGCGTTGATACGCCAGGCGCGATCGCGCTCTGGAATAATCCACAAATCGTCAGCGAGTACGGCAAGGCTGCACTTGCAACCATCCGTCTGGGCAACCAGACCGGCCGCTACCCGAGGCTGGTGCCTCAGTACGACAAGTTCTGGGGTGGCACAATCGACGGGGATCTGACGCCGTTCTGGCAGGACACGGCGAGCGTCCAGCAGGCAACGAGCAAGGCCTGTGACGACGTGACGAGCAAGGGATTGCTCGGCTAGAGATTTCGGGGGAGGGGCCGTGTGCCCCTCCCTTTACGCCCTTACCGTGCTCGACTAGAATCGTGGAAAGGCGACGCGAGCACACGTCGGGCCTCTGCATGGGAAGAACGAGATGCACGGACTGGCTGTGCTCTTGGCCACAAATCCTGGAGGAGGACGCGCATGGCTGCCATCGAGAGCTCCACGCGGCCGAGCTCTTGGGCGCAGCGTTGGAGACGCTCGCGCGAGGGGCGTTGGGGTTTCGGACTGACGTCGATCTGGTTGGTGGGCTTCCTGGTGTTTTCGGCAGTGCCGCTGGCCATGTCCGTCTACATTAGCTTCACGAACTGGGCGCCGATCTCCGGCCCCTTCTGGCAGGCCCACACGATCGGACTCGCCAACTACAAGACATTTCTCACCGACAGCGTGTACTGGCACTCGGTAGCCAACACGATCTACTACGCGCTCGGCAGTGTCGGAGTGGTCAACATCGTGGCGCTCCCCATGGCAATGCTGCTCAACCAGAAGCTCCGCGGGCTGAACTTCTACCGAACCGTTTTTTATCTGCCGGCAATCCTGCCGGCGGTTGCCACGGTGCTCGTGTTCCGGCTCATTCTCTTCCCCGGAACCGGGCTCGTCAGCTGGTTCCTGACCAAGACAGGGATCCAGTGCGACGTTTCGCAGGTGACGTGCAACCCCATAGACTGGCTCAATAATCCAAAGCTCACCATGCCGGCCGTGATCTTGATCTCCGCATGGGGAGTCGGCCAGACCCTCTTGATCTATCTCGCAGGGCTGCAGGGCATCGACCAGACGCTCTACGAGGCCGGGGCAGTCGATGGAGCGGAGGGCTGGAAGAAGTTCTGGAACATCACTCTGCCACTGCTCACGCCCGCGATATTCTTCAACGTCGTCACGGGTCTCATCGGCGCTTTTCAGGAATTCACGAAGCTGGTCATCTTTGCCGGCGGGGCCCAGGCTACGGGCGGACCGGGTAACTCGCTCTTGACGACATTCTGGTACGTATACATTGAAGGCTTTGACTACTTCCACATGGGACTTGCCACGGCCATGGCTTTCGGACTATTCACGCTCATCTTGATATTCACCCTCGTCAATTTCATTGGCCAGAGACGCTGGGTGTTCTACCAGGAGGAGCGACGCTAATGGGCACAGAAGACGTCCTGAACGATTCCGGGACTCTGGCCGCGTCAGCACAAGCGGCGGTCGTACCGAAACCGGTTCACCGCAGTCGGCTCCTCCCTCCCCCTAACTTCGGAAGTAAGGCCGCAGCCTACCTTGTAGTCTGGGCGATCTCGCTCATCTCTCTGTTTCCCCTGTACTGGATGGTTGAGAACTCCCTCCGCACGGCCGTGGCAGCGGGTAGCGGGGTGACCTTGTTTCCGGATCTACCCTTGCAGTGGCAAAACTACTCGACTATGTGGAATTACCTCTCGTATCCGATGAGCACATTTCTCGTCAACAGCTTTCTGGTCGCAGGCATGGTCACGGTGGGTACCGTCCTTTCCAGCGCCCTGATCGCCTACGGCTTCGCACGCTTCCGCTTCGTCGGCCGAGATGCCTTCTTCGGCGTCATCATCGCCACCATGATGATCCCGTACGCGGTGATGATGATCCCGCAGTACGCACTCTTCATCAATTTCTTCCACTGGGGGGGTGGCGGATCGCTTTTCGGCTACCAGAACCTCTTCCAGTTCCTGCCGCAGATCGTCCCTGCCTTCTTCGGCTCGCCAATATTCATTTTCTTGCTACGCCAATTCATCCGGGGGATTCCGTTCGATCTCGACGAGGCAGCCAAAGTGGACGGTGCGGGACCGCTGCGCATCTTCTGGAAGATCATCCTGCCGGAGTTGCGTCCGGCCCTCGCGGCCGTGGTCGTGCTCACTTTCATCGGAAAGTGGAACGACTTCCTAGGCCCACTGATCTACCTGCAAGACCCTCACAACTGGACTGTTGAGCTGGCCCTCAACGGGTTCGTCGGCCGGTACGGTACGGAGTACCTAAATCTGCAGATGGCTGCCTCGTGCATCGCCATCTTGCCGATTGCAATCATCTACTTCATTGCTTCTCGCCAGATAATTCAGGGAGTGACGCTGAGCGGAGTCAAGGGCTGACGTGCAGACGATCGCCGGACACGGAGGGAACGCGGGCCGGCCATTCGATGTCCGATTAGAGTGCGGTCGCCAGCCGGGGTGTTATGAGTAGAGTCGCCCGATCGCGAACCCGGAGAACAATCCTGGTTGCAGCCAGCCCGCTCATCGCTGCGGCCGCAATCCTGGCAGCTCCTCTCAACGGCGTGGGAGCTGTCAGCTCGCAAGGAAGCTCCGCATCGCTGAGACCAGCCAGCTCCTGGAAGGACATCGCTCCACTGCCCGTAGCCGAAGTGTCGCAGACAGCCACTCTCCTCTCAAACGGGGATGCGCTGATCATCGGTGGTGAAGACGTGGCGTACGGACGTCCGACGAACACCGTGCAACGGTACAACGTTGCGTCCGGCAAATGGTTGATCGCCGCGCCCATGCGCTGGGAGCGCATCGGGCACACCGCCACGCTCCTCAAGGACGGGCGCGTGCTCGTGGTCGGCGGCCTTGGTAAGAAGCTACAGGGACTCAGAACTGCAGAGGTCTACAATCCCGTGCGCAACACCTGGACAACCGCCGCACAGTTGCCGGCCACGCGCTTCTCACAATCAGCATCGCGGCTGCCCGACGGTCGGGTGCTGGTGGTGGGCGGCATCGTTGGCCGCACGATCTCGCGCAGCACGCTCATCTTCGATCCCCACACGTTCACCTGGAAATCTGGGCCGTCTACCCACTATCCGCACGCGCAGCAGGCGACGGTGACGATGGGAGGTGGAAGAATACTGATAGCCGGAGGATACGGAGGGAAGGCGGAAGTGTTCGATCCGGCGAGGAATGCCTGGACGGAGGTTGGTGGTCCTGGATTGCGGGCTCATCCCGTTCTTTCGCCGCTTCGTGGCGGAAATGTTCTGTTGGCCAGCGGGGTAAACAGTTTGGGGCAGCCATTTGACTCGGCCGAGCTCTTCAATCCGAGAACCGATCGCTGGCGATCGGCCGCAGGCATGCGAACCGGCCGCGATACTCCCATCGGCGTCGAGCTGCGCGATGGCCGCGTGCTTGTTGCGGGCGGCGGATTCAACCAGCGGGTGCTTGACTCAGCCGAAATCTACGATTCACGCACCAATACCTGGAGTGCGGCGGCGCCGATGCATCACGCCCGGTCTGCCGCGTCCGCCCTCCTGCTACGGAGCGGCGGGGTTCTGGTTTGCGGTGGCACTCGATTCGGGACCGTCTTGAGCAGTTGCGAGCTGTACCATCCGTAGCTGGCAATCAACGACCGTCTCGAAACCGCATGGGTCGCCGGGCCGCGCCGGCAGGAATTCGATTCATCTGCCTCATGTGAGGTTTTGAGAGTCGTACATAGATGTTACTGGGCCTGACAGCAATCGGCTCGGCGCTGCGTCAGGTCTTCTCGCGCTTCGCTTTACTCGCTGGCGGCAACGTCACGGCGATGGTGTTGTCCATTCCGCTCCTTGCCGCCGTGCTCCTTCTTACGTCCTTCTCAAGTTCCCTGAGCTTTGTTCCTCTGGGTATCGCCGTCTTCGTGGGAGCTTTACCGAATCCGGCTTCCATAGGTTTGCAGGTACTCACCAGAGACATGGCCTACAACCGATCTCCCGATCTGTACGAACAGTGGCCAGGGCTTCGGCGCTACTGGCGCGTCGCCCTCAAAGCATGGCTGATCTCCGCAGGAGTCACCGCCTTGTGCTTCCTGAACGTGGCGTTTTACGTGCACCAAGCTGCGTCTCCGACGTCGGAGCTGCGGGGGATTGCCGGACCGCTCTCACTCCTGTGGGGGCTGCTTCTGGTGTCCTGGCTGGCGATTCACCTCTATGTGGCTCCGCTGCTACTCGCTCAGGAGCGTCCGAACATTGTCCTTGCCTACCGCAACGCACTTGTTCTTACCATGTCACGCCCGGTGGCGAGTTGGACTATCATCCCCATCTGGCTCGCGCTTCTCATTTTCACGTCGGCAACCGCACTGGTAACCGTAATCGGACTCGCACTCGCAGCGGCGATTCAGGAGAATGCACTCAGGGTACTTCTCCCCACGTTCTCACCGGCAACCGAGTAGAGCAGCTACCGGCGCGAGTACGTCATGTGAAGGCCGCGAACACAAAGGGACCTCCCGCGCCGTAAATCTCCTGACCGATGGTCCCGCTGGTCAGGTCACCCTCGCGAAGATCTTCCAGAGGGATCTGCCAGGTCAAGTCATTTCGCTTGACGAAGTCATATAGCCCCGGGGTCGTGGCGGCCACGCCGCTGGGGAGCTGAGGAGGGAGAGCGTACTGCATGGTCAGGGGCGTGTAGTGCAAAAAGTCGTTCACGAGGCCCGTGAGATACGCCGGCTCTCCCTGGTCATACTGAGCGTAATCACGCAACGCCAGCCAGGCTTCGTATTGTTCGAGCATCGCGACGTAGTCGCCTGTGGGGAGCGGATCCAGTCCCATGAATGTGTGATATCCCGCTCCCTTGCGGCACAGTCGATAGCTGCAGTCCCACAACCGCGCCGCATGAAACAGATTCGCAAGGGCCAGCACGGCGTATCCATGATACGCCGCAGCTCCCGTCATACGATACAGGCGCTGCGCTGCCGCGGCGGCATAGGCAGTCATATGTAGCTCGTACGCCAGGCCAAACCCCTTGCCTGCCACGTGCGCTATCGAGGCCTTAGCTTCATCCAGGTAGCGGTTGTTGCCGGTGAGGTCGTCGATTCCCAGCATGAGCCAGGCATAGCCGCCCGCAACATCCGGCTGCACGGGAGCATCTTTCGCGGCCCAAACTCCGTACTGGAAATTCTGTGGGAATTCGTAGTTGTTGGCGTGCGCCAGGCTAATGGCCCCATCAACAGAATTGAGGAGGAGCTGACGGGCAGTCGAGTCGCCGAGCTGGGAGAGCTGAAGAAGCGAGATAAGGCAGTCGACGTAGTACCAGCTCTCGTCTCGCGCCTGTGGATCATGGCCGACATGGTTCGTCACCGTGTGGTAGGTCGAGTCGTAAAACGTCGAGAGATTGGCATCAAGAGTTGCGGCAAGTGGGTAGCTGACATGCTGCTTCGCCTCGAAAGCCTCGAGCCCCGCCAGAACTCCCGCCTGGGTGATCAGCTCGGGCGCCACACGCGTGTCGGACACATAGGAGCGGAGGTATTGGTGGCCGTTCAGCGTGGCAAGATTGGCCGGGTCGCCGAGATCGCCCGCGGCTGTCCGAGCTATGGTCGTCCAGTCCGCCGGCGGCACATACGGACGAGAAGTCTGTTCATAGATGGATGAGAGCATTCGAAGGTACGTGCCTGCCATATCGGTCTCGCCGGTTGGCATGCGCGGCAGCAAATAGAGGTAGCTGTCCACCACCGTCGTGGGCTTCTTGCGGGGAAGATTGTCCAGGCTCCCTGAGGGCGGCTCGTAGCCAAAAGTTCCATTGCCCGAGCCGACGAGAGAGCCGGCCGCACCGGCCCCGGGATACACGAAGTTCGCCTGCGACGCTCCCGACCGGGTGCGGTCGAAGAAGGGAGCGAGAGCGTCGTAGTTGGCATAGTACAGCGCTGTCGTGTGCAGCCTGGCATCGCCGAGATAGACTGCGTTGCCGGCGACTGGTGCGGCGGCAGCATACTCCACCAAAGACGTGGCCTTGAACAACTTGACGTCGGGTGATGCTCCCGTACCTAGCGGTGCGTCCTTCACCGGAACGAGCACGAGCCGGAGCCGGATAAGACCTGGAATAGCCGGGTAAATGCTGAGGCGCAGTGTAAACGAGGTCCATGAGGCGCGTCCGGATAGCACGTAAGTGCTCCCGACCTGGTGAAGTGCGCCGACCGAGTACAACAGATCTGACTTCTTGACCCCGCCCAGCTCGCGGATTGCAAGTCCTGCCGTCATTCCTTTTGGTTTGGCGAGAATGGCACCATCGCCTGGGTTGAAGCTGATGGAGTACTTGCCGGTCGTTGTAGAAAAACCGACTCGTCGCGACGATTCGCCTTGGGCTCCATGAGCGAAGGTCGAAGCCACGCCGAGGGAACACACCGACGCAAGCAACGCGGCGGGAACGATCCAATGACACACTCGTGCTGGCATCCCGCTCCCCCACAATCTCGATCTAACGGTCCGTTGGTATTTTATCTTCTGCATGGGAGTTATCCGCTCGGCCAGACTCGGGTGGTCGTCTCCTTCCCTTACATCCAGGTTTGCGGGCTCTCGCTGCGCGAATCGGCGGCTTCCT